>CAZEAR010000013.1:0-19191 GCA_964510365.1 uncultured Dehalococcoidales bacterium
GGATCATGTTACGGATGAATGTTAATTAGCTTGAGATAAGAGTGCAGAAATAGTATGATAATGCTAAAAATGGTGCAGAAGCTATGATAGTAGAAATGAAATCAGGCGTTACACCGGAGGATGTGGACGTCGTTGTACAGAGAGCCAAGTCGCTGGGACTGAGTGTTCAACTGAATTTGGGTACTGATAAAGTAGTAGTGGCAATACTCGGTAGTAATACAGGCCAATTATCCACTGATACATTTGCTGTATTGCCGTATGTTGAGCGGGTTACCAGGATAATGAAGCCCTATAAACTTGTCTCGAGAGAGTTTAAAGAGGAAGATAGCATAGTATCAGTTAACGGAATAGACATCGGAAGCGATCGTTTTGTCGTTATGGCCGGACCATGTGCAATTGAAAGTGAAAGTCAGATAATGGAGGCTGCAAAAGTAGTAAAGGAATTGGGCGCTTCTATTTTACGTGGAGGCGCTTTCAAACCTCGTACATCCCCTTTTAGCTTTCAGGGATTGGAAAAAGAAGGACTTGAGATGATAGCCAGAGCGAAAAAGCAAAATGGGATGCCGGTTGTTACTGAAGTCGTTGATCCCCATGATATTGATTTAGTCTCCGAATACGCCGATATAATTCAAGTCGGGGCCAGAAATATGCAAAACTTTGCATTATTGACTGAGATCGGCAAAAGTAGATCTCCGGTGATATTAAAACGTGGTTTATCATCTACAATTGCCGAGTGGTTGACCGCGGCTGATTATTTATTGGCAGGCGGCAATAACAGCGTTATTTTATGTGAGAGAGGAATAAGGACTTTTGAAGATAGCGTTCGCTTCTCTTTGGATATTTCATCCATACCGGTTATCAAGAAATACAGCCATTTACCTTTGATTGTTGATCCCAGCCACGCCGCCGGACATCATTCTATTGTTCCTTCGATTGCTAAAGCTGCCTTGGCTGCAGGAGCTGATGGATTGCTTATTGAAGTGCATCCTAACCCTAAAGAAGCTCTTGTAGATGGACTTCAGTCTCTTACACCGTCAGATTTCGCCAGATTGATGAATGAGCTGAAAGCAATGGCTAAAGTAGTGGGAAAATATATATAAGTCTATAGTTTTTCTCTCTTGTTAAAGTTGCATGCTTCACATGTTAGGGCAAAGTGACGGTAAATTCCCGGTAATAAAATACATGACCATTTCTATTCTCTGATAATTCTACGCATTCAAACAATTAACTGCTGAATATCAAAATTATTAATATGATTCCCTCATAAATATTTTATCGCCGGAAAACATGGCTTTTGTCACCTTAAAAGAATGATAATAGCATTAATTGTAGTAACAGCATATTTATTGGGGTCAATACCATTTGCCTATCTGATAGGAAGATCTAGAGGTATTGATATAAGCAAAATTGGCGACGGGAATGTCGGCTCGTTTAATGTTTTTCGTCATGCCGGGTTTAGTGCCGGCATTATTACTTTATTTGCGGATATTGGAAAGGGAGCATTAGCTATCGTTATAGCTAGACTACTGACCAGCGAAGTATGGCTGGTATTGCTTGCCGGAGGGATTGCAGTAATCGGCCATATTTTTACAGTTTTTTTAAATTTCAAGGGAGGTAGAGGTGTTGCTGCGATAGTAGGTGTATTTCTCTTATTGTATCCCAGTGAAATGCCCATCGATTTAATTCTAGCCGTTATAGTGTTATTGATAACTCGTAATAGTATTTGGATGGGTGTAGCTTTATTCATACCACTGCCGCTGCTGTGCTATATATTAGGTGAACCGTTGTATTTAATTCTTTATTCAATTTCGCTTCCATGTATTTCTGGATTAGCTCACTGGGCTACGACACGGAATCTTTCAAAAGAAGCTAGAGAAGAAGCCAGGACTTTTAGAATAGCTCGCCGGTGACTTGAAAATTATCGAAGATAAAAAATGCGGATGGCTACTGCAGTTCATTTAGACCAGTAAAGGGATCCTGTTTCCTGATAAGTTGATAATCAAGCTCACCAAGAGTTACTTCAGCCGTTGAAAAAACATTTGCTGAATCAAGATGCCCGCCGTGGCAAGCGTTTTTGCCGGATATTTGTATATGTATGTGGATAACAACTGATTCATTTACCTTGGCTATTGTTCCCTGTGCACACACTATCTCAAGCGGACCGGTATAACTGATACTATCGTATTTACCGGGTAGATCTACCAGGTAATTTAATGTAGCATTATTTAGTGATCCGATAATTCCCAGGACTATCGCGGATGTAATGTTATTTTCTGAGCAATGTCTGGATATTTCACTGAGTAATTCCTGTCCCGGTTTTATCCTGAGTACATGAACCTTTTTAAACAATTTGAATTAAACCTCAATAATTGTATCGTAACTATTATATCGACATAAGCAATAGGCTAAATGTACGCCCCTTTATATTTAATATCAATTGGGACGATATTATAACTTACTTTTATTGGGTTGAACATTTAATATAGTAACATTTTACGAGCGAAAGCTATTAATAATTGAATAAATCTAAACAGGATTTTCACTTTGGGATAACTATGTGTATAATTACAGCAGTCTACCCCGTTTTGTTAGGGCAAGGATGATCTATGGGCGACATATTAGATGAAGCACAGTCAATTATTCAGTGTAAAGAGTGCCCCTGGTATAAAGCATGTGTTTTACCTATGCGCTTTACCGAGGATGACATAAAAAGACAGTTGGAAGCCTCTATGCCCGGAGCTGCCGTTTCGGGAGCAGAAGATCCCAATATGCGGCAGTTATTAGCGGGAATGGTTTCAGCAGCACAGAATTCGCTTCTCGAAGGTTGTCCTGTTTTTATTTCCAGACTGAGGTCTGAACCTAAACTTGCCGAGCGCATAAAAAGGATTATGCAGGAATGGTCCAGGGATCAGGAAGAATAGCTTATAAATAATTCTGTTATTTTTAGTTATTTGAGATTTCTGTCAAATACATACAATAAATATTTGGAGTTGAGATGACGATATTAGACATGTTAAAAAGAAATGCCCACATGTATCCCGGAGAAGCAGCTTTAATTGAACTGGGACCTGAGGAGGGAAGACGAAGAGAAATCACCTGGAGTGAATTTGATGAGCGAGCAAGTCGTATAGCAAACCATCTACAACAAATTGGTATCAATAAAGGTGATAAAGTTGTCCATTTTATGAGGAATTCTATAAATTGGCTCGAGGTTTATTTCGGCATAATCAGAACCGGGGCATGGGTAGCTCCTCTTAATTATAGGTTTACTGCTTCGGATGTTCAATATTGTACCAGCATAAGTGAAGCGAAGGTCATGATTTTTGACCAAGAATATATTGAGATGATATCCGCAATCAAGCCTCAGATACCTACTGTAAAGAATTTTTATGTAGTCGGTGAAAATATTCCTGATGGATGGACGAATATTGAAGATGCAATTGCCGATTCTACACCTGATTATGAACCGGTGAAAATCAATGAGTATGATGAATGTGGCCTGTATTTTACATCCGGTACAACCGGTAAACCTAAACCGATCTTGTTAACGCATAAAAATATGGAATGCGCTGCAATAGCAGAGAATACTCATCATTATCAATGCCAGCAGGACAATTTTATACTAATTCCCCCGCTGTACCATACTGGAGCCAAAATGCACTGGTTCGGCAGCTTGCTTGTAGGTGGGCGCGCTACCTTATTGAGGAAAGCTGATCCGAAATCGATATTTAGAGCGGTTGATCAGGAAAGAGGAACAATCGTCTGGTTATTAGTGCCCTGGGCACATGATATACTTGGGGCGCTTGATAGCGGCGAGCTTAAGCTGGATGATTATGATTTAAGTTGCTGGCGACTGATGCACATAGGAGCTCAGCCGGTGCCGCCTACCTTGGTTAGAAGATGGAAGAAGTATTTTCCGAAGATGCAATATGATAACAATTACGGACTTACTGAATCGACCGGCCCGGGAGTTGTCCATCTCGGTCTTGAAAACAGCCGTGTAGAGGGTGCCATCGGTAAAGCCGGATTTAACTGGGAAGCGCGAATTGTCGATGATAATGGCAAAGATGTGACCCAGGGCAAAGTCGGGGAATTGATAGTCAAAGGATGCGGAGTAATGAAGGAGTACTACAAGAATCCGGAGCAGACCAAGACAACTATCAAAAATGGATGGCTTTTTACCGGTGATATGGCCAAAATGGATGAGGAGGGTTTTATTTATCTGGTGGATAGGAAGAAAGATGTGGTTATTTGCGGTGGTGAAAACGTTTACCCCGTAGAAATTGAGGAAGTTTTACATCACCATACTAAAATATTTGATGTTGCTGTTATTGGTCTTCCCGAGGAACGCCTGGGAGAAATCGTAGCTGCCATAGTAGATCCCAATCCCGGTGTTAATCTGACTGAAAAGGAAGTAGCGGATTATTGCGAGCAGCAATTACCCAGATACAAGAGGCCTAGAGTAATCATTATAGATAAAGTATTGAGAAATCCTACAGGTAAAATCGAAAAGCATAGATTACGTGATAAATATTCCAATTTGAACAGGGCTTCCTGATGTAATAAAACATTGTGTTGAGTGCTGTTTAGAATATTAAATGAGGATTGCTACGGTTTGGTATTTCATAATTGATTTGTGATTCTATATAATTGTTTTAAATTAACGGTGGCAAATGCAATTATGAAT
The DNA here is from genome assembly GCA_964510365.1 of uncultured Dehalococcoidales bacterium. Lineage (GTDB taxonomy): Bacteria > Chloroflexota > Dehalococcoidia > GIF9 > UBA5629 > CAZEAR01. The sequence goes on from CAZEAR010000013.1 coordinate 4,688, forward strand.
ACAAATATTTTATGCTGTATTGAGGAATAGGCACCGCTTCAAACGTTAATGTTTATTTTTAGGTTGCTTATGAGAGGAGGTTAAGGGGAGATGAATGTGCTCCCTTTATTAGAAAGCATATCCATACTTGTTTCCAGTTCTTTAGAAACTGAATTTGTATGTGAAAAAATTTTAGATGAACTGTTATCTGAATTGAAGTTGAATGCTGGGTGGATACAGTTCATTGACCCGGAGAAAGAAGAGTTAAATTTAATTGCTCACAAAGGATTTACCGAGCAAATGATCAAAGAAATACTTTCGTTGGAATTAGAAAAGAATCCTGTAAGTAATGTTATTTTAAGCAGGGAAGCAATTATTATTCCGGAACTTAGAGAGTTGGATAATTCTTTTATTGCTCCCATTAATGCAGGCTTACATTCGTTGATTATTTTACCATTGAAGATAGATATAAGAGTGATTGGAGTAATTGGATTATATTGTTCACTTCCAGCAAGGTTCGCTGCTTTAGAACTTAGTTTGATTACTATAGCCAGCAATTTTATCAGTTTATTTCTGGATCGTATATATCGCTATAATGGAGATGCTGACAATAGAAAAACATCTGTGTTATCTAATACGCTTGATAAACAGGAGTTTCTGAATGCTTTGAGTCACGAGTTAAAAACGCCTTTAACAGCATTGATTGCTTCTGCTGGAATGCTTGCTGAGCAGGTAGAAAAAAATCCCAGTAGTATCCAGTACAGGATTGTTCATAATATTATTAATAGTGCATCAAGTTTACAGGATCGTCTTACGGAACTGATAGATTTGTCCTTATCCGAGCAGACTCAATTTCAGATTCATAGGAAAGCATTTGACTTTTCCAAGTTAGTAGGGAAAGTTATTGGATATCTTTTACCTTTAGCCAAGAAAAAGATGCAATTAGTGGAAACGGATATTCCGGAAACATTTATTATCAGGGCTGACGAGAAGCGTGTTGAACAAATATTACTTAATCTTGTATCAAATTCTATCAATTATACTCCTGAAAGCGGGAGAATCAAGGTTACTGCAAAAGAATACAATGATAGGCTTCTGGTGCAGGTGCATGATACGGGCCCCGGAATTCCAAAGAGAGAGCAGTTACGACTTTTTTATCCATATTATCGTGTTCCAGCAGATAGGCGGCGCAGGCCTGGTCTTGGATTGGGATTGTCTATTGCAAAACAGCTAGTCGAACTTCACGGAGGAACGATTTGGGTTGATAGTGAACCAGAAAAAGGCAGTACCTTTTCATTTTCCCTGCCCATAAATAGTAAAGATAAAAAGAAAAATTAAGAGAGGTGAGTGTTATTAAAGTTCTTGTAATCGAGGATAATATTGAGATACAGGAAGCGATTAGCCTTCTATTCGAGCTGCACTGGCCTGGCGCAAGTACAGTAGTATCCGACGAAGGAGCCAAGGGAGTCAGCATGGTTGAAACAGAATGTCCGGATATAATCATCCTGGATCTCGGCCTGCCTGATATGGACGGCCTGAATGTATTAAAAGAAATCCGCAAATTCTCTGATACTCCGATTATTATATTAACAGTGCGGAAAGAAGAAATAGATAAAATCAGGGGCTTGGAACTTGGAGCTGACGATTATATTGTAAAACCGTTCAGTCATATGGAGTTCCTTGCCCGCGTTAGAGCAGTTCTCCGGCGAAGTCATGTACCTGAATTGAAAGGATCCGAGGAACCGATTATAACTAAAAATTTATCTATAGATTTTGTTAATCGAACTGTTGCTAAATCTGGAACGCAGGTGAAACTTACTCCAACTGAATTTAATCTTCTTCAGAATCTGGTAAGGAATGAAGGAAAAGTACTTTCTCATTATTATTTATTGTCTAAAGTCTGGGGAGAAGATTATACTGATTCATCAGAATATCTTAAAGTTTATATACAAAGGCTTAGAGATAAATTGGAAATGGAGCCATCGGAACCCAGGATTATTGTTAGTGAGCGAGGAGTGGGATATAAATTTATTAAACCGTCCGATTAGACGACATAAAAATTTTTACCTTTTATTTACTTTTCTTTTACCTTTTTATTTACTTTATCCTGTTAAACTTTAGAAAAAATAGGATGAAGAGGTAAAAAAATGAACAGAATACTATTACTATCAAATGATCCCGTTTTGATTAAGAAAAATATTGACGTGCTTAGTGAGAGCGGTTTCCATGTGGAGGAAGTGCCGGAAGCTCTCGATGGCCTGCTAATGGTAGATAAAAACAATATCGACGCAGTGATTATTGATGAAGAATTATCTGACATAGATGGCTATCGAGCAAGCCAGAAGTTACGGCAGTTTTCACAGATGCCGATCATTATACTAGGTAGTCAGCCCAGTGACGAAGTATGGACGAAGGTCGATGAAATTGGATTCGATGCATATTTGAAGAAACCTGTTAATCCTCGCGAGCTTGCAGCTCAGTTAAAGGCCCTTATCAGACGCAGCCATGCTGCTGAGGTAACGAAGGTCACTAAAGAGGACAAACCTTCTGAGATAAAGTCAATACCGGTTACTTCCTCTCAGTCCAGGTTGGCCAAACCTGTACAAACTGAGGAACCTCCAAAAAGTATTCAACGAGAGAGGCCTCCTACTGTGCAAGCTGTTCCTGTTGCATCTGTGCCCATGGAAGCTGTACCACCTGAACCTTATGTTGAGCCTCAGGCAGCAACATCCGATAACGGATCCGCAGACAAGGTGATAACTCCGCAATCTGGTGAACCAGAGCAGCCCCGGCCGTATGTTGAATTGCCGAAAAGTGTAAAAGAAGAGAAGCCTGAAGAAGAGCAACCGCCGACCGGTATACCGGAAGAAGTACCTATTGAAAAAGAGCCACCGGTATCGGTTGTCCCTGTGCAAGCGACAAGTACGGTAACAGTGCATGAAGGTGGTAATATGGGAAAAGTTGAGGTTGAAAAGAAGGATACGGTCGCCAAAGTTGAGCATGAAAATGGTTTTCAAGTATGGAAGGATGCACGAATTGCCAGACTACTTGATGCTATGATAAGTGGAAGAATTACTGAAATATCACCCAGTATTGATTTTGCTATACAGGGTGGCGTTACTTATCCCGAAGTTGATGGTTTAATAGATACCACCGGAGAGGAAACAATAAAAATACTTGAGGTTCTGGTTGAAAGAGGTATTCTGGAAAAGAAAAAAGTTGATAAACTTCGGTCTGATCCCGAAGGATCGTTCCAGTTAGTTCCAGTTGAGCGTTGCCCCATTCACGATTCGAGCAATTTGCTCAAAGGGCAACTGATTGAACATTTCAACTGTGGTTATGTAGGTCTGGAGCAGGATTTCCAGCATGGTTATCAATTGATTTGTCCCAAATGCAAAAGGGAGCTTAAACTTGTTGGTACGGATTATCGTAATGCTGGGATTCAATACAGATGTTTAGATGGTAATGAAACATTTGCTACACCGGTAATAAAATGGCGAAGCTTGAGGACCGGTAGAGTCTGGACCGATGACGAACTACGTGAAGTCGAGATTTCTTCATATAGCTTAATCCCGGGTAAAAGGGAGTGGGTCGAGTTTCAATTGAAGCCGAAAGCTCAGCTTGTTGATTTCTTAAGAAATCAGGGCTATCAGGTACAAGAGTTGGCCCAGGTTCAGGGCACGTCGGGAGCTATTCATACTATTGATATCCTAGCTACCAGGGATGATAAAATAGCCAAATTCCATGTAGGTATAGGAATACTTACGGCCCCGGCAGGTGAGCAAGAGATTGGCCTTGATGAGTTATTCAAATTCGATACTGAAGCTTATGATATCGGTATTAATTATAAGGTAGTCATTGCTATTCCGAAGTTGAGTGGTGAAGCGCTTAAGTTTGCTGAAAGGCAGAAAATAGGAGCTTTTGAGGCCAAGGATATGGAGCAACTGATATCTTATATTAGCAGTCGATCGCGCTCGGCAACCGCTGCGCAAACACCTGTTAGTGCCAAACCTTTAGGATCTGGAGCCAAGTCGAGCATCGTAGAATTTCTCCAGCAGCGAGGATATGAGGTCTTTGAGAGAGCTAAAGTTGCCGGGAAATCTGGCGCTGATCATATTTTCGATATCTTTGCTCGAAGAGACGACGTTATAGTGAAACCGACTATTGCCGTGGTTATGGCTGAGAATGGTCATGCTACAGGAATAGAAAAGATCGCCCAGTTTGATGCGGAAGCCTTTGATGCCGGAATTCGAAATAAAGCTGTCATAGGTGTTCCTCGAGTTGGACCTCAAGCCAGACAATTTGCCAAACAGCAGCGAATAACTGTTCTTGATGAGAATGAGATATTAAGCCTATATGCTACTTAGAGGGTATAATTAAGAAAGAAGAATTGAATCATTAGCAATCGAGAGTAGTATTAATTGGGACGAAGTATGAATATTCTTCCCTGTCGTAATCGGTAAATATTTATGCTTCGTCCCAGGAGTAGACTGGTGAAAATTATCAAAGACAATATCATAATGTTCATAGTAGCGCTGATACTGATTTGCTTTTTATTATTTATTTTTTTCCTCATGCCTTTTGAAGCGCTATGGGTAGCCGTTGGACTTGCGGTAATAATAATCGCTTTCTATCTCATATCACGTGTGTTGAGCAAGTCCGTGGTCAGAGAAGAACATCCATCACGCTGGCATAACATTTTTTCTTTATTGTTTGTTTTTTTATTGGTGTTTGCCGTATTTATTGCCTTGTATTTCTTGATTGATTTATCGGTGTTTTCAATAATCCTTATGGCAGCTCTTTTATTTACTCTATTGACTAATTTTATTACGGTACCGTTAGCTATTTATCATAAACTTAAGGAAAGAAATATGATTAACACTCCGCTTACTAATTTTCCTAAAGTAAGCATTGTAGTTCCCGCATATAATGAAGAAAAAGTTCTAGCCAGAACAATTGAAAATCTTATTGAGGCGTACTATCCGGATAAAGAAATAATAGTTGTAGATGATGGCTCAACCGATAAGACCTATGAAATAGCTAAAAGCTATTCCCCCAAAGTTACAGCGGTTCGACGACCAAACGGAGGTAAATTTGCAGCACTCAACACCGGAATAAGCTATGCAACCGGAGAGATCATTATTTCGGTGGATGCCGATAGCTTGCTGGCACGAAATGCTATAGTTGAAGCGGTAAGATATTTTGAAGATCCCGAAGTTGCAGGAGTGGCAGGTAATTTACAAGTATTTAATGATCATAAGTTTATTACCAGATTGCAGTATCTGGAGTATATCAACCAGATACAGATTATAAGGCGTGCATTTGAGAACTTCGGTTCGATTACTGTGGCTCCAGGAGCCTTTAGTGCCTTTCGCCGTGAAGCGATGAAAGAAATAGGCAACTATGATCCCGACCGTTTGCTGGAAGATTTCGATCTAACTATTAAAATACAGAAAAGCAAGAGAGTTCTACAGGGAAGTTCTGGGGCTCTGTGTTATACAGAAGCTCCGGAAAACCTTCGGGACGTCTATAAACAACGCTTAAGCTGGTTTCGGGGTGACTTTCAAAATTTTTGGAAGCACCGTGATGCATTTTTCAATCCCCGATTCGGTTTTATGCATAAATTCACGCTTCCGTACATGTTGATATCAATGACTTTGATTCCTATAGCCAGTATTATTGTTATTATAACCTCCATTTTGATGATAATAAGTGGACAGTGGATGGTTGTTTTATATGCAGGGATATTGTTTATAATACTCCAAATTATGTTCTCTGCTCTGGGTATTAAAATAGCCGGGGCAGATATGAAATTGCTGGTTTTTTCTCCTCTATATATCGTTGGTTATAAACATTTTCTGGATTTTACAATGCTTCAAGCTCTATTTGATGTTATCGTTGGCGGTGGGCGTTATGGAAAGCGAGAGCGTGTTACACGGATCGGCGGATATCCGGAAGCAAAACCTAGGAAAAAAATAGGTACAGCTTAAGCATTTGCAGATATATAAGGCGCGATACATTCTTTAGATCTCGGTTTATTCTGAAGTGTTTTCCTATTCAGTATATCTGGGGGACAGCATATGACTTTTTACTTATCTGATAGCGGAAGAACCAGTGATGCCATAAAAGATAAGATTAAATTAACCGTTATTGGTCTTGGGCAGGTGGGATTACCTCTGGCTCTGAATTTCCTTAAAGCAGGGCTTTCGGTTGTGGGTGCTGATATTAATGTAGATAAAGTTAAATCGATAGAGCAAGGTGTGTGCCCTTTATGTATTGATGCTATTTCAGATCTATTTAAGCAAGCTGGCGTACTGAAAGCTACTACAGATATTACCAGTGCAGTTAAAGAGGGCAATGTCCACATAATGTGTTTGCCCACTAACTTAGACAGTAATAAGAATCCAGACCTTGGTGCTATTACATCGGCTTCTAACATGATCGGTAGTGGATTGAAAAAGGGAGATGTAGTAATACTTGAAAGTAGCGTATATCCAGGGGTAACGAATACGATAGTAAAGCCTATTTTGGAAAAGGTATCAGGATTGAAAGCTGGCCATGATTTTGGATTGGCTTGCTGTTCTGAGCGCATTGATCCGGGTAATACCGAACATCGCGTTGATAATACACCTAAAATAGTTGGGGCAGTCGATGAAAAAAGTGCCCAGATAACTGCTGCAGTCTATGGGACGATTGTTAATGCCAAAATTTATATAATGACAAACTGTGAGACAGCGGAACTTGTGAAGCTGGTTGAAAATATTTATCGAGATGTTAATATCGCCTATATTAATGAAATAGCTCTACTTTGTCAGAAAATAAATGTTGATGTGCTGGAAGTATTAGAAGCGGCTTCATCCAAATGGAGTTTCAGCCCACATATTCCAGGTGCAGGTGTCGGTGGTATGTGCATACCTATTAATCCGTATTATCTGTTGAAATGTGCTGAATATGCTGGACTAGAATTGAAAATGGTGAAGCAGGCAAGAGAAATGAATGAATATATGCCGCATTATATGGTTGAATTAACTTTAGAAGCTTTGAAGAGTGTGAATAAGAGCATTAATAGAGCTAAAATTTGTATCCTGGGAATTGCTTATAAGCCTGATGTAACCGATACTAGAGGGACACCGGCAGAGGAGATTGCCAATGAATTGCAAAAACTGGGTGCAAAGGTTGTCTGTCATGATCCACTAAGCACTCAAGGATTTAGTAATGTTGATTTTGAAAGGTCTTATGAGAAGGCAATAGAAGATGCTGATGTGCTTGTTATTACTATGAATCATACTGCATATAAAGCAATCGATCTTAATAAGACTATTTCACTGACACATAAACCTCTGGCTATCGTTGATGGAAAACATGTTATTGTTCCGGAGCAAGCAAAAGAACTTGGTATTAAATATATCGGAGTCGGACGAAGAAACGATAGTGAAAGGAATATTTGGAATGTTGGATTCAAAGTATAAGTACAAATCCGATGTTGAAGATAGGTTGGGTCAAGATTTTAGAGGTCTGAAAGTTGTTGTTACCGGTGGCGCCGGTTTTATTGGTTCGCATATAGTAGAGAAGCTTCTGACTTTAGATGCCGAGGTAATAGTTATTGATAATTTTCTGCGGGGGAATAAAATTGAACATCTCAGAGCAAATAGCCATCTTTCAATATATGAAGCTGATATCACGAATGCTGAAGGTATAAATAAACTATTTAACAATTGCGATATCATATTTCATCTTGCTGCGATTGTAGGAGTCGAAGAGACACAGATAGATCCCGTAGAAGTACTTAATGTAGAAGTGCAAGGCACTATAAATGTTTTTAATCTGGCTGTTGAAAAAAATATAAAAAAAATAATATTTGGCTCTTCATCGGAGGTATATGGTGATATAAGCAAGCCGATGAGAGAGGATGCTGCATTATCTCCTAAATCGACATATGCAGTGACCAAGCTGTTGGGAGAGGAGTATTGCAAAGCTTTCTATCAGAAATATGGTATCGAGCACGTTATATTACGTTACTTTAATGTATACGGTCCTAGGCAAGATGAACGTTTTGTTATTTCTCGCTTTGTAAATAAAGCTTTGGCGAATCAAAATATCGTTATTTATGGAGACGGGAAGCAGACTCGTGACTTTACCTTTATCGATGATGCGGTGAATGTGACTTTACTTGCTTCAGTGGAGAAGAAAGCCAGATGTGAGGAAATCAATGTCGGTACCGGAATCTCGGCGTCTATTAATCATCTGGCTAAATTAGTTGGAGAGGCTTTAAATAGTAAGCAACCTGTTAAATCGACTTATGTCGATTATGATGATAAAAGGCCTCGAGGTATAGAAATATTCAAGCGTGCAGCTGATATCAGTAAAGCAAGATCACTGCTTCAATATCAACCAGGCGTTTCTTTAAAAAACGGTATAAAGCAATATATAGAGTGGTATCGAGAAACTGTTAGATAATAAACCTTTGATCGTTATTGATTATGCTCAGCAGTATATTTATACCAGGACTGGAAAGTAACTATCTCACCGTATGTATTCAAGTGATCAATAATGTATTTTACGATTTTTTCCAGTTTCTCAAGTTTCGCGGGATCCGGTCTGTTACTCATATCAACAAAAGCTTGAGGGTGTATGCCGATAACCGCAACTCCTAGTCGCTGATTATCAAAGGCCCATTTGATAGAGTAATGTAAATCATCGTCAGGGGCGGTCAGGATTTTTATATCTCCCCATCGACATTGTGCTTGATCCCAGTCAGCAACATCGCTCACAGTAGTCAGTCTGTACATCCCGTTTTTGTCATAATGGCCAAAGAAGTCTACGGGCATTATGGCATTTCGGTTTGTATCGATATACTCTTGAGAACTAAATATTTTGAAACCGGCATCCTGTACTGCCTTATAACCTTCCTCATTAAAATAGTCATAGGGAACTGTAAAGGCTACCGGAGCTACACCGAAATAATGCAGGAAGTCCGCTCGGGCAGCTTTCAGGCCGGAATATAGTTCTTGGTAATATGTCCTGGTAGGATTATAGGTAGATTGTCCGTATGCATCTACGAAACATCTCCGGAGGTCCTTATCCAGTTCTTCATAAGTTGCTCCTGATAAATCCGTGTCAAACTCCCCAAATGTGTTTCTGTAACCGTGCATACTGATATCTATGACCCCGGCATCCAGGTATTTCAATAGGAATGGTAAATAATATGACCTGATATTAGTGGCACGCGGCATAACACCCACATCCAGAGGCACATTCAATTTCTGGAAAATCTTTATTATTTGTTCAACCGTATCTTCCAGGAAGCCTTTTTGAGCATCATCCATTCTAAAGATAATGGCGTGGCCACCATGATATGGGGGAGTCTCTTTCTGACGCATGTGGGGTGGGCCGATTACCAGTACATAAGCAAATTGATACCATTGCTTGAAGGTTGTGATAGTTGCCAATTTCCTGGCTGCCTTTATTATATCTTCCAGTTGTCCCAGTTTTGCGGGGTCCGGATTGTTGTTATCGTCAAGAAAAGCTTCGGGATGTACTCCGATAACCGCTACATCCAGATTTTTCAGTCCCCAGTCTATTGATTGAGATAAATCATTGCCTGGGCTGATTGAAAGTATATTCTCCCATTGCTGCTTGTCAGCATTCCACTTCGCTACATCGGATACCGTGCATAGCCTGACCATACCGTTATCATCTTTTTTACCGGAATAGTCGACCGGATATATGGACGGGCTGAATTCAACGGATTTCTGTGTGCTGAATATTTTAAAGCCGGCATCCCGGACAGCATTATAGCCTGATTCATTAAAGTAATCGTAAGGGACAGTGAATGAAATGGGAGCAACGCCATAATACTGTTTTAGTTGCTCTCGCGCTTTAATTAAATCGGCTTTTAAAGCTTCATAGGTAGTCCCTGATTGGCTGGTATCAAATTCCTTATCGATATGCTGATTACCGTGTATACTCAGGTTAATAATTCCTGCATTTAGGTATCTTTTCAGGAAAGGTATCTCGTATGAGTCTTTCCCGTTGGCATGAGGTATAATACCGACATCCAGGGGTACATTGTATTTACCGAACAATCTTATAATTTTCTCTACGGTTTTCTCGTTCCATCCCTTGGCTGCATCGTCCATCCGGAAGATGATAGCAGGGCCACCGGGGAAAAGCGGTGTGTCTATCTTTCTGTCGATCTGTATTTCCTGATTGGATATTTGCATCGTCTGTGTATCAGGTGTTTGTGGAGTAGTCTCAATAACTGCCGCCGACGGTGTTGTGCTGCAGGAAACAAGAAATATAACACTTATGAATGATAATAACTGTAAACTGCGTAGTGCTTTTCTATAATTCATGAGATGATTATAACCTAACTTCATCATTATGACAATACGAGCAGAATGATATTAATTCAACGTAATTGAAAAGGGATAAAACTTAATCTGCAAGAACGTATAACTAAGAATAGAATGTAGCTTGACTGCCGATAGCCATACTGTGAAATTTACTATTTTGATATATTTCCGTGTATTATAAAGTGAGGAATGCAATTGTCTAAACAAAATGAATATCCGATTCCTGGGAAAGGCAGGAAGTCGACAAGCTTTAAGGCCCGGCGAATAGGAGTGTCGAGATGAAAATTGTACACCTGAAACTTGTTATATTTGCATTTCTCTTGTTATCACTTATGGCATGCCAGACACAGCAAAATGAGGTCGTAGATAATAATACGGCCCAGAATAATAGCAGTGACAACGTACCGAATGAAGAGAATAATATTCCTAATGTGAAGAATGATAGTTGCCCATTAAACATAAAAACGGTAATGAAGGGTGTAGGAATCTATACGCCGCAGCAGGATTTTTACGAAATGAAATCTGCCTGCATCGATATCGTAACAACCGAATGGGGTATGGAAGAAAATGTTAACGATGTTAAAACATTCCTTGATAGAGCCAATAATGCAGGATTGAAAGTTGTTCTGGATGGTGGATTTTCCTATGCCGCCTGGGGTTTCACTGATAATGATTGGGACAGGCTACCTGAGGGTAAGGGTCCGATATGGCAAAAAAACAGGGTTCAAAATTGGATTCGCACTTTCAAAGATCATCCGGCGGTATATGCTTGGGATATATGTAATGAGTATGGTGAAAATTTGCCCAGCGGTTCTGCCGCTGTAAATTCCAGATGGCCGAAGACCGTAATTACTTTAGATCAATTATGGCAGGCAAAGAAAGATGTGCTCCAGATTGATGACAGTAAGCCGATATTGCTTAGAATGTATTCATGGGATTTGAATGAACCGCCTTTTGGCCCCCATAGGCCTTACGAGGCGGGATTGGCAAATATAGTAATGCTTAATTTATATTCGAACTATGCTGAGGATAATAAGATTATGTGGCCGGATGTGATTCAGGATAGTGGGGCGGAATTTGTCAGCGCCGTAAAGAAAGTAGATCCACATGCAGAGGTATGGGTCGCTCTGGCTGCTTTTGCGTCCCCTGATATGTTCCTGCGCCCAACCAGGCAAAGTCTGGCTTTCGATATCAGGGAAACCCTGAAATTGCCTGGCCTGGATGGTATCGCCTTTTTTGAATGGGGACCGGCTAACCAATATGATCCCAGAGAAGACTGGTATTTACCCGAAACCGGGACCGATTTGTGGGAAGTTATCAAAGAACACCTTAACAAAGGACGGTGAAATTATTTTACATAATATTTTGAATGATAGACAATGTGTCGGATATTTAATAAATGGGTAAAGGTAAGATATTTGTATTATCGCTAATTATTGTCGGTTATAATGTGATATTGGCTGGATAAGCTCTAGGGCTTTGGCAGTATAGGTAATGCTAAATAATTATCCTATTATCACTCCGAGTGAATGAAGACCTGCGCGAGCGGCATTAATCAGTTCCGGATCCGAGGATAATTCAATGACCTTTTCAAAGTCCAAAACTGCTTTTCTTGTTTCCCCAATATCTTTATATATTATACCGCGATATAAGTAGGCCAGTGCCAGGTCAGGATCGATTTCAATAGCTTTGTTGGAATTGGTTATAGCAATATCGTTCTGGCCCTTGCCATGATAGGCACGAGCACGGGTATTATAAGCGGTAGCAAGATCCGGATTAAGTTTTATTGCGATGTCACAATCTTCTATAGCGATATCGTAGTAATGTAACTCAACATACGCCCAGCCTCGTGTATTGAATGCCAGTGCATAACGTGGATTTATTTCAATCGCCATGGTGCTGTCGACTATTCCCAGACCATATGCCCCGATGAGGATATATGCCCAGGCACGGGTGTTATAAGCAGCCTCATAATTGGGATTCAAATCTATAGCAGAGTTGCAGTCAGCTATTGCCAGGTCGTAATAATTTCTTGAATCATCGTAAGCCGATTTCTCCAGATAAGCCCAGGCACGGTTAACATATGCCAGTTCAAGAGTAGGGTCCAATTCTATTGCTTTAGTGCAGTCTGCTATTGCCAAATCATGTTTACCCCTTGTGATATAAGCCCAGGCTCTATTAGCATAAGTTGAAGCTCGATTCGGATCAAGTTCCAATGCTTTATCGTAGTCAGCAAATGCAAGATCATACTCTCCTATTTGATGATAACCCCAGGCTCGGTTAATATAGGGTTGTATCAAATCAGGATCGATTTCGATGGCTTTTGAGCAATCATCGATAGCGACAGTATACATACCCTTTTCGTTATATGCTCGAGCCCGGTTTACATAGGCCAGTGCCAATCCCGGATCTAACTGTATGGCTTTGTCGCAGTCTGCTATGGCCTCGTCATAGTTACCTAGTCCTATGAATGCCCAAGCACGGTTAATATAGGCTTGTGCCAACTCAGGGTCCAGTTGAATAGCCTTATCGCAATCGGTGATAGCCAGTTTGTAGTTTCCCTTTTCATTATTTGCTGAAGCACGGGCGATATAAGCCATAGATGTTCTGGCATCCAGTTCTATAGCTTTATCACAATCTGCGATTGCCATATCGTATTCTCCTATCTGATTATAAGCCAGAGCACGGTTAACATAGGCTAATACGTACTTTGGGTTGTTATTAATTGCCTTACTGTATTCGGCGACGGCTTTTTCATATTCCTTATTGGCATAATAGCTATCGCCTTGCTGTACATACTGCTGAACCGGTTGAAGCGGATTAATGCTAAAACAAGCTGACAGCAATGGAACCAATAAAATAAGTAGGAATCCTAATTTAAATTTGCAACTAAAATAGTGCTTCATTATCAAGTTTCCTTATATATAATAACTGATATTCGAGTTCAAGTCATATAATATCAAAAAATTATATAAATTAGTAGGTATATACTAGTAAAATGCAAAAATATTGCATATGTACTTGAAAAAGCATTAAAGAAGGATATGTGATTACCGATTATTAGTTGGAGAATCAAAGGATGTAGTTAATGTATACTAAATAACTATCGCTTCTACTGAAGGATCGTTTATTCTGTCCCAGTCAAGGTTCTTTTGCAACAGTAACTTAACAGGTTTTGCTTAGGCGATATTCCTATTACATACTGATCGTGGTTGCCGTTTTGGTATTTATATCGTATTCGACCTGGACACGGTTGCCTACGTAACCTGCTAATGAAAGCAGAGTGGAAATCAGCCCACCTGTCTGGATTTGAGTACTCGAAGTAGTTTTCAATACTAGTTCCTGCCCTGCATCTGTTCGTACTGTTATGGTACCAGCAGCGTTGTTTACTGACTGAAGCGTTCCCTGTATGGCTACTGTTCCAGAACTCTGGGTTCCACCGGTAGTGATCCCCGATGCGGAGATAGACAGGATTGCGTCGGGGGTTATTCTTAGTCCTACGCCTACGTTACCATTGATATCCATCCCGACTTGGGTATTTGTCAATATCTGCCCCCCGCTGACCCGGGCTTCGTTGTTGCCTTTCATTTGAACTTCAGCGTCGTTACGAGTCTCAATTTTAATGACGGGAGCAAAAACATATCGAGCGTCGGTTGTGGCATGGATCGACTGGTCAGCAATAAAATCGAACAAAACCGTTGCCGTTGTACTGGACTTGATGTTGAAAGCGCTTTGCATTTCCACGGTGTTATTCGGCATACTTGCCTGCTGAGTTCCCCTGTTATCAACAACTACTACCTTATTGGTAGTTAATCGTACTTTGTCATACGCACCTGCGTTTAGGTCTGTGGCAAATAGTACTTTATTCGTGTTTTTAGCCCGCAGGTCAAGTAAGTCATAGGTATGATCGCTGGTCGACATGGTTAACCATCCTTGAGTCTGACTGTGCACCTGTAAGTTACTGACCGTCATATTGATTTTCGAGAAAGTTGATACATCTGCAGCTGAGTCGGAAACTAAAAATACGACTTTGCCTTTGTTACCATCAGATGGTGTTTCGGTTACGCTGCGGCATCCAAATGCAGAAATTATGATTAGTAGGAAAAGGAAACTAGCTGTTATCCAGCGAATATTTTTCATCATTGTTCTCCTTCTTTGCTCGTCTTGTTG
>CAZEAR010000013.1:19201-20616 GCA_964510365.1 uncultured Dehalococcoidales bacterium
TTATCTTAAAAGCATTGACTCGATCGCAAACAATAAGTCTCATAATAATCCGGAAATTGGTTTATTTCTTTACTTCACCTTTTGATAAAGATTATAAATATAGAAACGACTGTCTGGTTAGGAAGTTTACGCAGTGAACCCGAATTAAATCTGTTACAAGTTACTTTTCACTGCATTTCAATCTGATTATCCATAAACCACCGATGGGAAAAGAAGCTTCCGATCAATATGAGGCAGATATAGAGCGGCCATATATTCATCCGCAAAGGGAGCATAACGTGATAGTTCTATATTAGTCATTCCTCTTGATATGCCTATAGCTCTTTCAAAGGCGTGGACTGATAATAGGGCCATTCTGGCACCTATTAGAGAACTATTCCCGATAAACTCTATTCTATCTGCAGGTATATCCGGGATTAGCCCGATGCCGATCGCCTTGTCTATATTCAGATAATTACCAAACCCACCAGCGACATAAATCTTGTTAAGGTCAGTGAAGGTGAGTCCTGCGTATTCAATTAGGGATTTTATTGCGGCAAAAATCGCACCCTTGGACCTGATAATATTATCTATGTCCGTTTGAGTAATAATGATATCTTGTCCTGTATCTGTTTCGTTTGAGAATGCGACTACGTACCCTAACTTACCATCTTGCTTGACAAGGTGATTATCTTTGATGGATGACCGGAATTTACCGTCGATATCGATTATTCTGTTCTTGGCCAGTTCATAGATTAAATCAACAAGGCCGGAGCCGCAAATTCCCCTCGGTTTAGCTTTGCCACCGATTGTGGTATAAGATATTTTTTCATCTTCTATTTCAACCTTCTGTATGGCTCCTCGTGTAGCTCGCATACCACATTTAGTATCACCCCCTTCAAAGGCCGGCCCTGCAGATGCTGAGCAGCATAGCATCCATGTATTATTGCCAACAACTATCTCTCCATTTGTGCCGACATCAATAAGACAGGTTAACTCGGCAGTATCCGCTAATCCACACGCAAGAACACCTGCTACGGTATCCCCGCCAATATAACTCGATATATTGGGTAACATTTGCAAAATACCATGCCGATTTATATTGATACCAAATTCTTTAGCGGTTACCTGGGGGTACATATCAACTGTAGGTACATACGGGTCATCTCTAATGGAGCACGGTGTCAAGCCAAAAAGAAGATGGCTCATGGTTGGATTTCCGGCAGTAACGATACAAGTGATATCATTGACATCGATCTTCTTTTCCTGAGTTAAAGCTTCGATTTGCTCATTAATGTTCTGTATCACAGCTTTTTGCAGTACCTCCGATGAGCCTTTGCCACAGACGAAGCTAATCCTGGAAAGTACGTCCTCGCCATAATGAGCTTGTAAATTATGGCTTCCTCTTACACCTATTACATTTCCTGTTTTTAGCT
>CAZEAR010000014.1:0-8415 GCA_964510365.1 uncultured Dehalococcoidales bacterium
GTATAGCCCTGCAGATAAATTTCGTCCACTATGGCGATCTGATCGCCCCACCTCTGGATTACTTCCACGGCATGGGCTCCGGCATAGCCCGGGTCCACCGCTATCTCTACGTCCGTCTCCGGATTGAACTCGTATTCGCCCACATGCAGCACGTTGGAGAACTCCGACATGATTAACCCCGAAGGCTTGCAGGGGACTCCGGCGTACCGCTCCATGAAGACGTCATGCGGCGTCTCGTTCTTCAACTTCAATATCTCCGGGTCGTTCTCTCCGCCCGGGTAGATGACCTCGTTGGACCAGCTCGGTAGCGAGAACGACTTGGCGTCCTCCTCATTGGGCGCCTGCCACCTGGTGTAAAACTCGGCGTACCAGCTGATGGAGCCCTCGAAGGTACCCGTCATCACCATCCCGGCGCGTTTCTCGGCCAGCCGCCCTCTTAGCCTTAAATAAGCCTCGTACTCTATCTGTGCCGCCTCGCAGGCCAGAATGAAATCCGGCGCCTCCATGCCCAGCTTCTGCGGCTCTTTGGCGCTGCGGGTCACGATTCGGCATCCCTTCACTTCCTTGCTGCCGTGCATCTCGATGCTGCAGGGGCCGTGCCTGGGAAAGCTGGCGTCCTTGACCAGCTTCAACCTCTCCAGGTCGTCCAGGATGTACTCGAACTCGGTGCGGCAGATATCGTACTCCGGCCCCACCACCCAGATAAGCTCTGACTGTGGCGCCGCCAGCACTGCCTCCTTGGACCCGAGCACTGACTTTCCACCGCGCTCGCCGCCCGCCACCAGCTTGATTCTGGCGCTGCTGAGATGGATCGGCCGCTGCAGGCTGGTCGGCTTATAGCCTATCTGCTCGAATATAGCTCTGCGGTAATCCTCGAAAGCCACTATCTGATTCCGTCTATCCTTTTCAGACTGCCTATGAACCGCTTCACCGACCGCGGCAGCTCCGGCGGCGTAACCGCAGGTCCGCCCGGCTCCAGCGCCTGCCGGCATGAGTCTACGAACCTCTCGAAATCGTCGCGGTGGAAAAAAGATATCACCGGCAAATACCTGTCCTCGAACACGGTTTCCACTGCGATGGTGAAGACGTCATAGTTGCTGTCCTTGATGACTATCACGTTCATTTCTTCTTGCGGCTGATAACTTTGCTGATGGCCTTCTGCTGGCTCTTCAGTTCCTTCTGCGCTGCCTTCAAAAGCTCTTTATTGCCTCTGATCTCTTCGGCTCTTATCAAAGTCTTCGCTGCCTCCTCCGCCTCCCACCTCTTCTCCTGCGCTGCTTCCCTGGCGCTCGACATAATCATTTGCCTCCTTGTTATCTCATTCGGCTGCCGCCGTTTCCTTGGCGGTAAAATAAAATAATTCCCCGATTATCCCGGCCTGTTTGACTGCTTATATCCGGTTGCTATAATAGACATATGGCATTATTCGTCGACTTTATACCGGCAGGGGAGTTGCTGCCGTGAACGCCCGCCCCGGATGTTTTGGCTCAACCGTCCTCAGCCTGTTCCTGGCCTGCGTTCTGACCATATTATTAGTTGCCGCCGCAGCCTGCGGCCCGCCCTTATCGCAGACGGTGCCCCCTCCGGCCCCCTCCGAAGCCCAGCGGCAGGAATTGGTCCGGCTTAAAGAGCTGGAGCTGTCGAAGCTGTATGAGGAACTCAAAAAGAATATCGAGGAGGCGGAATATATCGCCACCAGGCTGGGCAACTATAACTGGTACAAATTCGGCAGCTACTTCGTATGGGTCGGCCCTTATCAGGTGAATATGATAGATTTGCTGCCGGCCTCGCGGGATGTCGAGCCTGTCGAAGAACAGCTTGCCTCCCTGAAAGGCACCATGCACCGCATCTGGAAAGAGCGGCCTTACCTGGTGCAGTATACGAATATGGGCAGACTGGAAAACCTGCCGCCCGCTGAATGGAAAAACTTGAGCACCACCCTGAAGAACGATTTAATCGATGTCAGGAACAGCGTCCTGCAGCTCAAGGCTGCTAAAGCCGATCAAATGGATAAAGTGCTGGAATTTATTGCCGGCTCCAACCTCTCCCATATGATTTACTCCGATATGGTCGAAGGCCGCCGCGAATATCTGGCCATCGCCGATAAGCTGATACAGACCATCGATAAGGCCGTCCTTAACACCTCCGAGCTGGAACAGTGGGATATCTGAGCCTGTCGTTTTCCTGGATGGCGGTCATTAAACCGTTGACAGACCATATCTGACTGCTATAATGGGTAATGAATTGCATTAACGATATATCGTCAGCGTTTTTCGATAACCATAAAGGGGGTTGTACTATAAGCCACTGTTTTTGCCGATATTCAAACCTGATTGCTTGCAGATTGCTCTTGGTCATTATCCTGCTCGTGCTTACTGTCGTAACTGCCTGTAAAGCACCTTCGACACAGCCCGAAGAACCGCAAGGCCTCACTGAGCAGCAAATGAAAGAGCAGATCGAGCTGAAGGAAAATGAATTGTCCAAGCTGTACCAGGAACTGAAAAACAATATCGAGGAAGCGGAATATTTAATAGGAAGACTGGGCAATTATACCTGGGAGGGTGAATACAGTTTTCTTGCTTATATGCCGGAAAATAAATATGGAGTCCGAATCCCGCAGCGTTGGCTAACGGATATCCTCCCTTCTGATGAGACCATTGTCAGCGTAGAGAAAAAAATGAATTCCATTAAAGGTATTTTCCCCGGAATTTGGAGAGATCGTCCTTATATAAAGCCGCAGTCGGCAGAGGAAAAAGCGGGAGAGCCATCGCCGGATCAGTGGAAGCAGCAATGTGCAGCAATTAATAACGATTTGATCGATCTTAAGCAAGCAATCCTCATTTATAAAACAGAAGCAAATAAAATGATAAATAAAGTAAATGAAGTACTAATAACCCCGAAATTCAAGGACCGTTATCACGATGAATTTATTAACGATAGCAATGAATTTAACAATATGATTGATGAATTAATTCAAATCATGGATAAAGCCATCGAGAGCGCTACTGCGATCGAAAACTGGGTTATATAATCTTCCTATTCCCCCCTTTCATTAAATACGGCTACGCTTGCTCCCGTTCCTGCTCTACTTCTATATATTCCCCCTCCACCGCCGCCTTTTCCTCGATTTGCTTCGGCTTGCGCAGCTCCTCCAGCAGCTTGCTCAGTATCCGCTGGCCCTCCTGCTCGTCCGAGTGATGTATCACCTCGTGCTTGGCCCATTCCCTGGGATACCTGGACTCCAGCTTGCGGAATATCGCCGGCCACTTCCTGTCCTCATAGGCCACGGTATTGATCGCCTCCAGGGCGCGGTCCTGGTCCTGCGCCTCAGCTCTCTTCACTGCCTCGAAGAACTCGGCATACTTGCCTCCCCTCTCCGCTTTCTCCAGCCAGGTATAAAAAGTCCGCCTGCCTATCCCGCATAGGGCGCAGGCCCTCTCGATATAATGGCCCTTGGCGATGTATTCGCAGATCTTCTCCTGAAGCTCCGGCGTTAACTTCGATCTCATAATAACGGTAGCAGACCGCTAGCGGCTCTCCTCCCAGATCTTGACCGCTGCGTCCGCATTCCAGTCGCAGGGACTCTGCCTCATGCCCCGGAGCCTCTGTCCGGTCCACCAGTTTTCGGGGCTGCGCATCAGCTTCTGCAGGTCGTAGACCGGGCCGTGCCCGTTGTCCCGTATCGGACTGTAATTCCTCTCCGCCCATATTCCCCATTCGGTATTTTTCATGGCAACAAAAAAGCCCGCCCCTGAAGGCGAGCTGAATAAAAAGACGGGGCGGTTGATGTAACTACCCCATCGTAAACTCCATTTTATTCCACTAAAATACCGATTTCAAGCAAGTCGACTCACTCCACGCTCGGCTCCCGTCAATCCCCTGGAAACGTCTTAATTATTCTTTCTTTAGCCGAAATACCCGTTAATATAAAGTACCGTTTCCACTGTCGCTACCAGGTTGAAGAACGCATGCATTATTATCACGCTCCATAGCGATCCCGTTTTAAACCGTACCGTGCCCATCAGTATTCCCATGAAAAAGATAGTAACTATTCCCGAAATATCATACTGTAAATGCAGCAATGCCCAGCTGGCTGCCGTAATTAAAATCGCTCCGATGATGCCCAGCCTGGATTGTCTGAAGCCCTCGAACAGGAACCCGCGAAACAAAGGTTCCTCGAATGCCGGGGCAAAAACGATTAGCGCTATCCAGATCAGCCATGGCCAGACGCTGGTATTGTAAGTATTCGTCATAAAGTCGGTGACGACAGGTTTGCCCAGCAATATAGTTATACCATCGGACAGTATCAGGTATCCTGCCGAGATAGCCAGGACCACCAGGATCGTCTTTATGCCGATCCGTTTCAAACCCAGGTATTCTTTAATGCCGGCGCCGTTACGCAATCTAATAAAAACAATAGTCAGGCCGGGACCTGCTATTGCCGATACAAAAGCGGTAATCACCAGGAGCAGACCATACATATCCTTGATGCTCTCCATCATCCGCCCCAGATTGGGTTCAGGTCTGGCAATGAGCATCGCTATTAGAAAGAATGCTCCTATAAAGCCCGCCACAACCGATGTGGCAATAAAAATGATAAACCCGAAGCCCGCCGTTGCCCAGCCGCCCCAGACCGGCTTCCTGACTTCGACTTCGCTTTCTGTTATCTCCATATGGTATCGAGCTCCTTATTTTGAATACTTTATCACGGACTGCATGGCAGTCTTTTCTTTGAGGCTGATGTGGATACAAGGCCTGAACGGATACCTTTATGCATTATAACGTACGTATGCGAATTGTCAATAAGAAAAGGTTGCGAAATCATATCCGGCCCGGCCGCTGCTGCCGCCCTGCGGTCCATGGCGGTCCGGTTTTCCGGGGGCTTATATTAACCGCTGTAAAGTACTATAATAATATATCGTCAGTATAAATCGGATGCGCCCTCAGGCGTTTATACCGGGCGGGGGTCGATGCTTAAATAGTGATGAGCTATGCCGCAGGCAGTGATCATGCTTGGCGGCTAATTCTGGAGGTGAAATCATGGACAGAAAAGCCAGGACAGCCGGGATATTATCCATCATCTCCGGCGCATTGGGTATATTATTTTTCGGTTTAATGCTGCTGCTGATGCTGCTCATGGTCAATCTGGTCATATTTAATAATTCCTTTACCGGCTATCCGCCTCCGTTTCCCCCTGAGATGCGCTCCGTATTGAACTTAATTTATTCTGCCTCTTTTATATTTGCCATGGTTTTCGCCTTACTGGCAATTGTCGGCGGCGTGTTCGCTATGAAAAGAAAACAATGGGGTGTAGCTCTGGCCGGGGCTATCGCCAGCTTGCTGGCCTTCTTTCCCTGCGGTGTGGCGGCGACTGTCCTCATAATCCAGGCCTACAATGAGTTTCAGGAGTCGGAGCATATGGGTCCCGGTGCCTGATTTTACCGGCTTTTTAGCTTTATTATGTGGTTCGCTATATATAATGTATCTATGTGACGGCCCATAAATAATACCCGGGAGGTGATATCGTGCAGAATCAATCGCAGGTAGCCGGGATTTTAACCATAGTCTCCGGCTTTTGGGGAATTATCGGTGCGGTTTATACGCTGTTCTTAGCTTCTGTCCTGGTGGACCTCATGTTCGGCCAGGGACTTTATCCGTCTGCCCCTGTCTTTGATGTATTCAACGCCATAATGAAGGGGATATATTCTGCAATGGGCATATTCGCTTTGATATGCGGAGTCCTGGGTATAGCGGGCGGCATATTCGCCCTTAAGAAGAGGCGCTGGGGACTGGCCCTGGCCGGGGCTATTGCCGGCATTTTGACCTTCTTCCCCTGCGGCATAGTGGCCGTAATATTTCTTATCCAGGCTAAAGCCGGGTTCAAATCCGGTGATGCCTCTTACGCCGCCGCCTGAGTCCGGAAGCTGGTTATTCCCTCTTCTCTCCTGCCCCGCTTACCCGCCGCCGGTTGCGCTTCTCATTCTCTAGCCGATAACGCCGTTTATATAGAGGACCGTTTCCACCATTGCCGCCAGGTTATAGAATGCATGAATTATGAACACGCTCCACAGCGATCCTGTTTTATATCGCACCGCCCCCAACAATATCCCCAGCACGAAAATGACGGTTATTACATATAATTCATACCGGTAATGAATAAATGCCCAGGTGGCCGCAGTTATTACGGTAGCTCCGACTACGCCTAACCTGGATTGCCTGAAGCCTTCGAACAGGAATCCCCGAAAGAAGACCTCCTCGAATGCCGGGCCGAAAATAATCAGCGCCATCCACAGCAAAAACGGCCAGACGCTGGTATTGTAAACCTGTACCATAGCCAGGGAAACGATGGGCTTTCCCACCATAACGGTTATACTTTCCGAGATTACAACGTATCCCAGCGAGATAGCCAGCAATAGCAGTATTGTCCTTTTACTTATCGGCTTCAGGCTCAGGTATTCCATGCTGCTGAGGCCTCCGCGCAACCTGATAAAGGCAATTATCAGGCCGGTGCAGGCAAATGCCGATAACAGAGTAGCCATTGCGGTTATCAGCCCGCCTATGCTGAACATGGTTTCTACAATCTGAGGGAAGTCCGGTCTGGAATTGGAAAAGACTAACGCAGTACTGAAGATTACCACGGTGAATAACTGGATGCTGATAAAAGTAACCAGTACCGCAAATCCCAGTCCCGCCGTGGCCCAGCCGCCCCATACCGGCTTTTTTAATTGCACCTCTGTAACCTGAGCTATCGGTGTTTCTGTCAAATATTACCCCCGCCGCCTGCTTTCTTACGTTTCCGCCGTCCTCATCCCAGCGTTCCTCTGTAAAGCATGTTACTTCGAACGCCGCCCTAGCATTATAAACCCCCTATGCCGATTGTCAATAACGAAACGGCTGCAAAAGGCATTATACCAGGGGATTTGGGTGGATAAATAGCATAAAGCCGCGGTGCCTGCTATGTTATAGCCCCGACGGTGAAAATGAGAGACTGATTAAGAGTTAAGTATCTGTATCTTTTAGCCTGGCAGGATCGATTGTGATAACCTTGCCCTGTCTGGCTTCTTCAAGGCCGCGCATGACAGATGCCAGCGCCTTGGGATTTTCAAACAGCCATTTTTCGTCATCGGGTATATGCATGTTTTGATACCAGGTTTGCCCCGCCTTGTCAGGTATCTCGTCGCTATTCTCAGTATTATTTGTCTTTTTTGCCATGCTAGTATTATATCATCAGTGAATATAAGGGATCATAAAATATAAACATCTGGCTTTACTGGTAACAAATGAACTACAACGACTTATGATATAATTGTATGCGATAAACGCAGTTAGAAAGGAGAAGCAATAATGCTAAAAAATTTACGATGGCTTTGGATAATACTTATAGCTAGTTCAATTCTAGTTATAACCGTTTTATCAGTTGTTGTCCCTAATGGTTTTATTCAGGGGAATTGGGAATTAGTTAGAAGTATTTTATCATCTTACAGAGTCTGGATTTCTATAATAATAGTACCATTATTACTGATTGGATTTAAATCTAGGTTTAGTTATGCAATCATCCCATTTATATTATTTGTTTTTTCAGTGTTTCTGATGTTAATTGCTTCTTCTGACTTCAAAGAATTTGCTGATATTGTTACAAGTAAGTTTAATGTTAATTTGTTTAGTCTTGGTATAGCAATTGCTGCATTTGCTATGACTCTAGCAAACTTATTCGAAAGACCTGATTCGGCAAATATTGCCAAAGATATATTAAGAATTAAAAATCAACTGAATATTATTAATAAAGAGTTTACTGATGCAGAGGAAAATTTTCATAATGCGAGTAACAAAATAAAACGCCTATATAATAGGATAGGGGACGTATAAAATAGTTATTTTAGTAATGATTATAATATTTCAATAACTCGGTTTAATAAAGCTATATTGCTCTTTTAGGATATTCCTGAATAAGTGGTCTAATAAGCTCTAACATTTCCTTACGCTTACTTTTGTTGCCTAGTAAGAACATATATCTATGCTTCGGTTTAATAGGAATTGTTTGATAAAGTGGATCTGTTTTTATTAGATGTTTATGGTCACGAGAACCAAACTTTTTATAAACTTTACGCGGATCATAAGAGTGGCCTTTAATAATATAACGCTTGCCTCCTCCTGATGATGTTTGGCCAATATAATATGCGTTGCAGGCTTGATAGATGGTTCCTACTTCACCCGCTTCAGGATCCGCGTATGCAACTACAATATTTACTTCTAGAGAATCACGTATAATTTTCAAGCTGGTTGATATGAGTTTACTCGGAGCCCATTTCGGTGCCCAAAATGTTGAGGCTCCACGGCAAAGCTGCATAATGTTTTGTGAGAAATCTTGTCCGAGAATTCGCGCATAGCGAGTAGGCGCTATGAGTGGGCCATAAC
>CAZEAR010000014.1:8425-19778 GCA_964510365.1 uncultured Dehalococcoidales bacterium
AACTTAGAAAAAGACCAAAACATTGTTTGGATGTCCCCATATTACCAACCCATTCATAGGTAATAATAAAATTCTTAGCTTGTTTCCAGTTGATTTGCAAAATTTCACATTCGCTTGAATCATAAACTGGGGAATGGCTATGTTCTTGATGCTTTAGTTTTGATTTTACTTCATACTGCCAACATGTTATTGTCATAGCATTTTTCTGCCAGTTAGCCGAAAAGCCCAGTATATAGCTGTAATCTGAACTAGGGCAGCAATTATCTTTGGCCATTCACTCTTTAAGACATTGCAAATACCTAATAAACCTTCCTCCGGCGAGTAAGTTCCATAGGTTCCAATGAAAGTGCTACAAAGAATAAAAAGCAGTGCAGATATTATTAAAGCAAATAGATGACCCCCAGAATGACCTATTTGAAAGCTAAAATCTCGTTTTGGAGCAATTATTTCGGTAGATGCTATTTTTGACAAACAAGTGCATGCTAATTTTCCTGCTCTTCCCTCCATAGGCTCATTGGCAACAAAAGAAAAAACAATCCTGCTTGCACGTGAATCTATTGGGAGTTCTTGAGAACTAAGGGGTGTTATATTCCCTACAAATTCAATATTTATATTTGCAGTCATTGTAGTATCTTGCTCTTGAATAGGGTAAACATAATTGATCCACAAATTATATTTGTTATTTTTAACCAATTTATAAAACGCTTCACCATTGTTTATTCTTCCAAAAAATGTTTGATACCAGGGATTATTAGTGATAGTTGGGTTAACTATTTTTTCTGTTCGGCCATGTTTGCAAAGCCTTGACCTTGCAAATATAACTTGGTTATCAACTGAACTCTTAAGTTTTTCTGTATTAGAAATTTTTGCAACACAGTTGTCCCATGCAATATCACCAACTATAAATTTGCTTTTGTCTGCAAAAATATTATTGGTATTAATTGCATAATGGCCATCATTTTCTTCGAATGGATTACTATTTGTAAGTTTTGGAAGATTTTTTGGAGAAAGCTCGTTGACAAGTTCTTGATTAAAAGAATCGATATCGGTAGGGAAAATATAATCTAATAATTTTACCATAATATATAATTGTTGACCTTCTTCACGATAAGAGAGGAACTTTGCATTTCTGATAGGATAATATTCATAAATAGTATTCCCATCTATATCGCTTCCAAATCTATTTATGAAAATAATAACTGCATCTTCTTTCCCCTGTATTTTTTTAACACTGGAAGTAAAATCTTCTGAAACGTTGCGCCTTTGACCTGAGTGGCGATAGCGGTATTCATTAGTCCATCCATTAGGTAGGAACAGTGTTGCTAGAAGGTTCTCTTGATATCGTGGTCTATATGCTGAATTGAAAAGATAAATCATTATTATCTCCCGACAATACTATTCTACCACACAGATATTGCCGAATCCTATACGATTGTGTCTTTAATAGCTGAAATTTAGAGCTAATCATTGGCCTCCACCCCCACCTCAAAGCTCCTCACCTTCCTCCTCTCATAATATCTGTGATTCCGCTGCGACCGTTTCAGGGCCGATTCGGCCTTCTGCTGCCGACGCCACTCTGAATACTTAAGGCGGGGCCGTTCCCGGCCCGAGATGAAGTACAGCATCCGGTTTATCCGCCGCATCATCCTGGCGACGTCCAGCCGCCACTTCCGGGACATCAGTCTGCGCTTGATCTCGTCCCCCAGCTCGCGGTGCACCGTATAATAGTCGATCAAAAGCTGCGACCCCGCCCCCACCAGCTCCAGCCGGGCGTCGATCTCTCCCGCTATCAAACAGGCTTCCTCGAAGTCGGCCTTGTCCTTATGCATCCGGTCGGCGGTCATACAGGAGCCCTGGTGCGACTCCGGGTACAGCCCCTCCCGCAGCTCGAACAAATTGGGCAGTATGAAGTCCCGTATCTGCTTCCTGGTGAAGGTTATCTCGCCGGGGCGGTACCACTCGACCGGGCTGCTTTCCCCGCTCAACCGTAAAGCCTCCAGCCCGAGTCCAGCGTCATGATCGACCTTGTATTATGCTGGCGCGATTCCACCCCGCCCCCGTAATAGTTCGGGCTGGCCTGCCTCCCGATGGTATGAAGGCCGCTGCTGCGGAATTTACCCCGTCGCGGTTTGCGCTCGCTCGGCTTGGGCCAGTAGTCCGGCATATCCTCGTCGTCGACGATGGTGGGGAATCTTACCGTCCGGCCGCAGTGGAGGCAGCTCCCTGTATTCCTGCTGTCCAGCATATAGTGGTGCACGCAGCTCAGCAGTCCAGTAAAATCAGGTAAGCCCGGGCCACACCCTCGCTTATCTGCGGTATCAGCCATTCGTTAACCTCCTCTACGATACGGTCGGCGGCGTGGTTCACCACCGCCTGGTGCTCCGTATCGTCTCCGTAAACTTCCAGCAGTGCCTTTATTATCCTGTCCTTGAGCATTTCTTCTCCTCTAAGATTTTCATCTTTTTTTGATCTTTTTGCCGATAATATATTGACATTCATATAGGATTATTGTATATTGTTATTGAAAAAATTCAGTTCTTTTACTGAATTGATGTTGTAATAAAGGGTTCTCGCTGTGGTAACAGTTGCATTTTCCGGTACCGGTATATGTTTAGCATTTCTAATATTTATTGGCTTTGTTTTATTTATTGCTGGATTATCAAATGAACGCATAAAAACAAAGTTAATTTGTCCCCCTGCACCTAAAAAAATATGGCTAAGAGTTGTATATTGTATTTTGGGATTAGCAGCGATAATTTTCAGTTTATGGGCGGCTTTCAATACTGGTGAAAGGCCTACGATAGCTACATTTGTTTCTTCAGATGGAACGCAGTTTACAGTTCCTAGCAAATCAGTACAGCTCGGAGGTTGGGAACCCGATGTTCTGCAGCCTGACGTAGTTCGGGTGTACAAGAACTGGGATGAATTAAGCCCAGATGAACAGAAAAAATCATTGGAAAATATATTGAATAATTTGCCTTCGAATACTGATGCCAGTGTCTGGGTTAAAGAATCGGATATAGAAGGATGGCAATCAATAAAGTGGGGAAATCTTGACAAAGATACTAAAGACCAATTTCTTATGGACGCGGGTGCTTTTAACCCACTGAAATTGAAATAAAAAAAATATAAATAATTAGCTATCATTATTTATTGTTTTCCTCGAATTAACCGGACGGTAGCTCCTGGCCTCGATAACGACGCGCACCGATATGGCCCGGTCGGAAAAGCGGTCCTCGATGCGCTCGGGAAGGTCGGCGAGCTGGTTATTGGTGGTTAAAACCGTCAGCAGCGCTGCGCGGTAGCGGAAATCGATGATATCCTCGAGCTGGTCGACGCCCCATTCCCGGATGAACTCCGCCTTGAAATCGTCCAGCACCAGCACGAAACATTCCTTTATCTCCCGGATGCGCCCGTCAGCCGTATTGTCCTCGATACCCCTCTTAATATGGTCCAGCAGGCTCTTCACCGTCCACAGCTTCACGTCGTGCCCGTCCTGCGCCAGCTTCAGTGCGATGGCGTTGGCTAAATGCGTTTTGCCTGTCCCCACCGGCCCCAGTATGGCCAGGAAGGGAAGCCCTTTCATTGAGGCGAACTCTTTGGCTGCGGTCAGCGCCTTTTTAGTGCCGGCACGGGGCTCGAAGCTGCCGAAGGTCATGAAACGGTCGATCCCGGTACGGGGATTGAAGCTCAGTTTTCCCTCGATGTCGTTCAGCCGCGACTGGTGGCAGCTGTCGGCGGGGCAGGGAATAATGCGCCGGGAATCGCACTTGCCCAGGTAATCGCGGGGGTGGATGAACCCCGCCCCCGAGCAGGTCTCGCAGTGAGGATTGGCCAGCGGATGGGCGTACATGAAGGCGACGCAGTCCCGCTCGGACCTGCCGCATACCGGGCAAAGCGCCGCCCCGTCAGCAGATCCCCCGCTCCCGGTCCCGCTCCTCCGGAGTTTGAAACTTCCGGGAAACTCCAGCTTTTGCATAGCCGTTCCCCCTGATTCGATAGTTTTGCCTGGCGATATCGCCGTCCAGGAAACGCTCGACCCCGCGTTTTAAAAAGTCTTTCAATGTCCAGCGGTGGTTCCAGTAATACGCCGGCCCGTTGACTATCTCGGCATAATTGCTGATCGCCTGCAACAGCTCGTCGCGGCTGTAGTCCTTAAGCCTGGACCTGATGGCGCCGCGGGCATCGTCGGTCAACCTGCGGTGAACCTGTATCCCCATCCGGTTCCAGTGCTCCAGTATTTCAGTGTATATACCGCCTCTTTTATCAGTGGTTTTACTGGTTATTGTGGGTATCGCCACTGATAACGTTTCCTTATCATTCTTGATAACAGCCTTATCGATTTTGATATCGCCGTTGCCGCGGTCGGAGAAGGGTATCCACAGGTCGGTATCCTTCTGGATCTGATACCAGCCGTTATCGTTGCTGATAATGCGGTGCTTTATCGCTCTGGATAATGCCCTGACCACATTGGGTTTATGCAGCCCCGTGGCTGAAGAAAACTGGCTCAGCGAGATGCGGTCGGTCTTCTTGTTCCACCCGTAGGTCTTGCGGAAAACCGTGTCCATCACCTGGCGCACCTCGCCCGGTATCCGATGGCGGCACAGCTTGTCCATGATCTCATTGGCGATATCGACATGACCGTTCTCTCGCTGCGGATTGGCCACGGCTCACCTCCGACCCTTTCGTCCCGTTCTCGAAGACGCCGCACGGGAAATGCCGGAAAAACCGGGGCAGAAAGCGGCCACCTCGCAGTAGCCCAGACAGCGCCTGCCGCCCCAGCTCTCCTCGCCGCTGCAGGGCGGCGGCATCTCTCCCGACTCCACCGCTTTTATCAGCATATGCGACTTGCGGTAGAAATAGTCCTTCACCGCGGCGTCGTCCAGCCGTTTCACCGCGATAAGGTAAATATTTTCGGTCAGGCCGTTCTTCCTGGCCATGAATGTGCCGCCGTCCCTGACCGTGCACTGTATCAGCATCCGGGAAACGGGGAATCCCAGCGCCTCCACCATCACCCGGTAATTATTCAACTGCAGCTCCCAGTCGGACATGTCCCCCTTCAGCGCCCTCGCCACCTTGTAAGAGCCGGAGGTCTTGTAATCGGCCAGGATATAGCTGTCCGGCTCATGGGCAGGCTCCAAAAGGTCGATAATCCCCGTTACCTCTCCCTTCAGCTTTTCCTCCGAGAGCACATTCAGCTTCCTGGTAATGGCCTCCAGATGGAAATGGTGCCTGGTGCCCAGCAGGGCAAAGGCCCTGTCCTTCGGGTTGACATAATAATCATTGACGATCTTTAAATACTCCATGCGGGTGCCGTTGAGACACTGCGTGGTACTGGG
The DNA here is from genome assembly GCA_964510365.1 of uncultured Dehalococcoidales bacterium. Lineage (GTDB taxonomy): Bacteria > Chloroflexota > Dehalococcoidia > GIF9 > UBA5629 > CAZEAR01. Next base: position 13,765 of record CAZEAR010000014.1, read on the forward strand.
AACGCCGGTCCATTCACGCACCGAGGCCAGCGATGCCAGCGTGGGCAAAGTAAGGCAGCGCTCCCGGCAGCTTTCCAGGCATTGCTGGTGGCTGACCCTGTTCCCGTCGGGGCAGACGAAACCGGCCTGCATCAGCCCTCGATTACCACCTTAATCCGGTGGTAGGCCTGCAGGGGAGTGATGCTGAGCTGCTCCTGTGTTTCTACGTTCAGCTCCTTCAATACCTCGCTGCGCATCATGCCCCAGCGACGGTGGCATTCGGTATACAGGTGTCCCCAGTTTCTTATCTCCACCCCCGGCTCTTCTTCTGATTCGGATAGCTCTTGGTTGATGTCTGAAGGCTCCTGCTGGGCCGGCGGACCGGGGTCCTCTTTCTCCGGAGGCTGGTTTTCGGGAATTATCAGTTCCGGGACATCGTCGTCGGGCACCGGCATTATGGCATCGGGCGGGAATTCCTCTCCTCCGACCATGATCAGGCGGTCGTTCCTGGCCGCGGTATTCAGTGATACCAGCGTCTCCCGTATGCCGATGCTCATGACATGCACCTTCTTTTTCCTGCCGTCCTGGGACTGTATCTCGATGTCCTCCAGGTACAGTATCAGCGGTATCATGCTTATCCTGCCGCAGATGCGCTTGATAAGCTCCGCAGCCGAATTGATGTTCTTGATGGAATTAATACTGGAGGTATCTATCTGCCATACTCCCAGCCCCGGCACCTCCGGCAGCAGGAACTGCAGGTTCATAACCTCCTTGCAGCGCTCGCCGTAATAGCGGCACTCCGTGCCCGGGCAGGGCAGTTCCTTCATCTCGATCCCTGCCGAGTCCCTGGTGGCGATGTCCTCGGTGTCTTTCTCGGCGATGCGGGTACAGGTCTCGCCGTCGCCCTTGCATACCAGCCCGCGGGTCTGCGAATAGCAGCGGTAATACTGGCTGGCCCACTTCTCCTCGTCCTCGACCGGGATTATTACCCGCAGCTCCCTGGGGCGGTCGCCGAATACCTTTTTCACCTCGTCGGGACATACGAAATAGTCCACCGCCGACGGGTATTCCACGCCGCCCTCATTCACCTTCTTGATCCCCAGGTGTATCTTGCCCAGTCGCGGAAGCCTGCGCTTGTCCGATAAATTCTTGATCGGCATTTCCTTATGCCTCCTGTTTTATAGTTTGGGCCGGGTCCGGACTGTACCTTTCCCGGCAGCCGTGGCAGCTCTCCATAATGCACCAGGCGGTATGCCTGTCTTCCCAGGCTGGGCTGCTCAGCATCTCGTTCAGGCATCGATAAGACGCCCCGCAGAGCCGGCAGAGGCCGCTTTCACTATCCGGCAATATGGTCTCCTCCAAGCTACCGGCGGCGTCTGAACTGTACAGACGTATCCGTCAAAGCGCCGCATTCGGGGCAGCGGTTGCAGCCTGTTTCCGGTTTCGCCGGCGAAGTAGCGGACTTGTCGTCCTTTGCCATGCCCCTCAGCCGCCCCAGTATCCGCAGCAGCAGGGGTTTAGGGCGGTTGGAATTATGCCTCTTAACGATCGCCGATACCCTTTGCTTTGTGATGCCGTAGGAAAGTCCGATACTCTGCAGTGTTTCGCCGGCCTTGCGCCTCTTGATGATCTCCCTGTTTCTGTCCATGGTTGTTTATTACAATTAATAACATATTAATACAATTTATGCGTTTTGTCAATGGAAATAGTGATATATTATGCTAAATTTTGTATAATTTTTGTGGTAAATGTGTTGATAAGCTATTGACTTTTGGTCGGGAGCTATTTACAATGAACGTAGGAGGGATAAATATTTACCTCCGGAAAAACTGAGGACGGTGCTATGACTCTAATAGGAGAGGCCATAAGGCGGGCCAGAGCGGAGAGGGACTGGACGCAAAAGCAGCTATCGCAGGCATCGGGACTGAGCCAGACCGATATCGCCCGTATCGAGAACGGCGTTACCATAAAGCCGTCTGCCAAGACAGTGGGCAGGTTGTCCCGGGCCCTGGAAATCGATATCGAGGAACTGGAGAAGTATTCCAGGGAAGGACGCCGGGGGAGGGCTGTCATGGCGGAGAAGTCCGATGCCGGAATCCCCGCTGCTTTCTTCGATGCGATCGAGGTGCCGGTGCTGGCCGATATGCACGCCCCCGGAGAGCCTATCGAGTACGCATATTTGCCCGCGCAGAAAGCGGCCGGTAAGACTATCATCGGAGTTAAGATCCGCGGCTCTTGCCTGGAGCAGTACGGCGTTAAAGACGGCGAGATACTGTTCATCGATAAGGAACTATCGCCGGATACGGGTAGATACCTGCTCTGCTACAACAATGCGCAGGACCTTCCCCGGATCGTAAGATACACCGCTCCGGAAGATGTCGACGATTGCATTTACTACGGCGTTATCGTCGGCTCCAGCCGGGAATGGTAGCCGCAGGCCTGTTACTTTATTAATCCATCGGAAGCCGACGGGTGCTTGTGCTTTCTTTGCTCCTGCCGGTGGCTGATGTCTCGGAGTACCTGTAATAAAGACCCAGGGGCGGGTACTTTAGATCCGGCCGATGAATTTGCGGCAATGGTCATGGTATTCATAGCGGAGGCAGGGAGCTGATCGCAGCCGTCGCGCATATTATCCGTACGTATTGAAAAATGTTATAACTTTGTAACAAAAAATCTATTGAAATTTCCATAATTAATAGTATAATCAACATCGAATCATAGTAATCATAAACAAGGGTCGGGTATGAAGTATATATCGTCGGCTATATTCGAATTGTCACCGAAAGCGGTATTGCCTGTGAAAGCTTGAGGGAAAGCCCGTGAGCAACAACACTAAAGTAATGCTCGGCATATTGATAATTGCCGTTATTTTACTGGCATTTCTCGATACCTGCGTCAATGCAATTGCGGGATCCGGTAAAACCGGACAAAACGTGTTCGGTATGGCAGCGCCCAGGGCGATAAATGTAGAATCACCGGGAGAATCCCCGTGATGACGGCAGCGGTCGATGATATAAGGGCGGTGTACTGGACACAGGTTGCCCTCATTGTCCCCTAGACTTTATCCGCGCGAAGAGAATAGCACACCGCCGGAATGCCGCCGGAATTCAAAACCTTCAAGGGAATGTGTATCCCTGTAACAAACCAAAAATCTGCAGACGTTTCAGGGCGATTCCGCCAATTTCAACCGGGTGCAAATAGCTGCTTCAGGTATTGCCGTTAGTAGTTCTAATGGTATAAACTGGTATAATCTCTCCCAGCGGTAATTGTATCGAACTTGTGATATATACCGGAAGCTTCCCGGCATAGAATGAGCAAAACCGGTGCTCATCCGGAAACCACTTTTTTTTTGTAAAGGAGGCGTCTACTGATGATGACGGTTAAAAAATTCGGTGTACTCTCTGTCGGCATTATGTGTGGAATACTGTCCGCAGCCCTGGGACTGATATTCGGATTATTTTATGCGGTTTTCCTGACTCTGTTTCTTATCGTTTCGGGAGAAATGGGTTATGCCTTTTCAGGACTGGACCCCTCCGGTATAGGTTTAGTCTGGGCCGCATGTATTATTATCCTTCCCATTTTCTTCGGATTGGTTGGCTTTCTGTCGGGTCTTATCAGCGCCGCTCTTTATAACGTTTTCTCCCGCTGGATAGGCGGCATAAAAGTGGAACTCCAGTCCGATGCCGGGACCGGGACTTGAACCGGAAGCGCGTTTTTGAACGGATAACTTTATATTCGGTCCTGTTCTCAGGTATTTTATGGGGCTGCGGATAGATTTATAATAGTAGCGGATTATATCCGCTGAATTACGGAAGGTATGAATGCATATGGATACTCCTGATATTATATTGGTGGAAGATATCGGCGACCGGCGGGGATTCTGTTACGCTGTACCCGATAGAAGTGTCGATTTTCTGCGCCGGGCAAAAACCGGCGCCGTTCTCTCCGTCGGGCCCGGTGAGGTCAGGGGCGATCATTTTCACCAGATGAAGCAGGAAATGATTATGGTCATATTCAGCGATAGCTGGACCCTCTCCTCCAGGGAGCGGAATGGGGCTGAGACGATAAAGCGCCGCTTTGAAGGCCGGGGCATGGCGGTGATTACCATGCCGCCGCTGTATCCTCATGCTATAAAGAACGATGGCAAGGCTGATCTTATCCTGGTTGACCTGTCGGATACGGAGCACGACCCTGAAAAACCCGATGTTATCCGCAGCGTTATCTCGGAATGAGACCGGAACTCGCAGGGCTGGCCCGTCGTATAATGTTGAACCGTATTCTGTAATTAAGAGATAAAGGTCACATACGGGCTTGACCTTCTTGGATAAAATAATGAAAAATAGGCGGAAGAAGGTTGTGTCAATTGAAGCCGACTCCGGCCGTACTGGCGAGGTGTAATTATGAATGAAGCCCTTTCCCTGGTAAAGCAGATAATAAAAGAACACCGGCTTATCGATGTCGGATTGAAAGCATCGGAAAAGCTGTCCGGCGACCTGGTGATTCTGGGTAAATTCGACGATCATGTCGAAGGATTTGTCCAGAAGCGGCTGGATAACCAGAAGCAGAAGCTTGCCGACCTGCGGCAGTCGCTGGAAAAGATAGATAAGATGCTACGGGGGCATTTCAAAGGCGAGGAAAGCAGGTTACTCAAGGCATTCGAAGACAGCGGCGATAAAATGCTGATCAATGCCCTCTCGATATTGCTTGAAGAGCACCGCGAAATCAGGAACCGGATTGCCAGGTTGAAGACCAGCGCTGAAGAGCTGTCAGTAGAAGGTATGTCTACAGAGGTCTGGGAAGGGAAGGCCTATGCCGTCAGGGCTTATATCCGCCATACCCAGAAGCTGATCGAGGCGCATGCCGCAACCGAAAGCGACCTCCTCGGGAAACTGAAAAAGAAGCTGGAAGCATAGCTGACTGGAAACACTCTCCGCTCTTTGGCCGTATAGAGGCCGTTCTTGCCGCGCAGCCTGCCGGTTTGCCGTACCTAGTCCAGGACGCAGTGCAGGTACCATGCGCCGTCGTTGCTGCGCAGTTCATAATTTCCTGCGGTCTTGTGTACGGCGGTTACCCGGATGAACAGCCTTATATCCTCTCCTTTCCACCATTCCCCGGACACCCTCCACCATTTCAGCACTGCGGTTACCCGGTACAGCCGCCGCCGCCAGATGAAGGCAGCCGGTACGTCATCGCTGCCGATGTGGACTGTAATCGGTTCGTTGATCAGCTTGGTCATCACGCACCTCCGCTCCGTAGAAAGGAATATATGATACTAGAACAAATGTACTATTGTCAACTTGTTTCTGACTGCGGTTCTTCGGTTTATTACGGGAACCGTATCGTTCGGTTATCCCATATCCGCCGATTTGAGGTATAATCATTGGCTAGGGCAGATGTTTTCTTATTGAACGGCAAGCTTATATTATGAGGTGTATCACGATATGACGGAAAAGCAATCGATCGCTCGATGCAAGGAGACCGGTAAGGAGAAGGAGCCGCTGTCGGCGGCCGACCGGCAGCTGGAGGTGTTTCAAAAGGTTACCTCGGCCATGTTCGCCTCGCTGGATACGGATGAGGTCCTGAAACGGATAACCGATGAAGCCGTTCATTCGCTGGGCTATGTTTCCGCTTTTATCGCTATGCCCCGTGAGGACGGCAAATACTTCAGAATCGGGGCTTACTCCACCAGAAGGGGCCTGGTGGAACGGATTAATAAGATCCTGGGTTTGAAGTTCGATAATATATCGCTGCCCATGGACTCTGAATTGAATGACGTTACCAGGTCTCTGGCTGCCGGTGAGATGGTGGTCACCCGCAACGCAGCCGATATGGCCTATCCTTTTTTAAGCAAGAAGGTATGTTCGGCACTGCAAAAGTCAACCGGAGCCGAAAACTATATTATATTCCCGCTGCAGGCAGACAACTTCGTAATCGGAATCATGGTTATCGCCAGTGCCGGAATAGATGTCACCGAAGAAGAACTGCATATTATTGGGTCTTTTGCCCAGATCGCCTCTATCGCTATCAGAAACGCC
>CAZEAR010000015.1:0-19022 GCA_964510365.1 uncultured Dehalococcoidales bacterium
GATCAATCCGGCCCAGACGGCAATAATAAAATTTACGTTGTATTACATTTAAGGTCTTACTGGTTTATTGCAGAATCTAGCAATTTCTTTAAATCGTCTTTTGATTTAAAACCGATTACCTGGCTGGCAGGCTCGCCATTTTTAAAGACGATAAGAGTTGGAATGCTCATAACTCCGTAATTGGATGCCAGCACCGGGGCGGCATCTACATTAACCTTGGCGAATTCGACTTTTCCATCATATTCCTTGGCCAGCTCAGCTACAATAGGACCTATTGCTTTACACGGCCCGCACCATTCAGCCCAGAAATCCACCAAAACCGGCTTGGACGAGTCCAGAACAGCTTTCTGGAAGCTATCTTGATCCACATTATTTATAATATCAGACACTCTTATTACCTCCTTGCTTATTGTTAAGTGTTTATCGCCAGATGCTTCACTGCATTATGTCCGATTACAGTATTTTCCATATGTACGTCATTGTTAATACTATTTTCATTTCCTATGATACAATTTTTTAAAGTTACTTTCTCGCCGATACGGACGTTTGACCATATAATCGTATTTTCAATAGTACTATCATAACTTATATCGCAGTCAGAGCCAATTATCAAAGGTCCTATTAAACGGGCACCCCTATCGATTTTACATCCTTTGTCTATCAGTATAGGACCGGTTAGTTCGGCTTCCGGGTGAATGAAACTTTCCTGGTGAATGTTGATATCTTTAATCAGGGAACCGGCCAGGTGGCATTTTCCAAGAAGAAGGTCGCAGTTTAATTGCAGATATTTCTCCGGCGTTCCCATATCTATCCAGTATGCCCCGGTATCATATCCGTAGACAGGTTCACCGTCGGCTAATAGCTTGGGGAAAACGTCGTGTTCAAACATAAACCGGGTATTCTGTGGAATAAGTTTCATTACTTCAATATCGATGATATATATGCCGGCATTTATTAAATTGCTTCTTACATTCTCCCAACTCGGTTTCTCCGTAAAACAGGTAATCCGTTTTGCATCATCGATTTCGACGACTCCGAATTGGGTCGGATTATCGACCGGAGTCAGAGCTATGGTGACCTTGGCCTTCTTTTCTTTATGAAAGCGAAGCATATCGGTCAGATCGATATCGGTGAGGATATCACCGTTGAAAACAAAGAAGACGTTATCGGGCTTGATAAACTGCTCGGCGTTTTTAACAGCTCCGGCTGTACCTAAAGGAGATTCTTCACTGCTGTATATGAGTCTGGACTCCGTGCCGCTTATTTTGTCGAAGTAGTCTTTGATAGAGTCAGGCCGGTAGCCCATAGCCAGGACAATGTCATTAACACTATGATCATGGAGGAGCCGGATGGGATAGTAAATAAATGGTTTATTTAGAACAGGCATCATGGACTTGACTATATTATAAGTGAGCGGTCGTAGCCTGGTACCTTCTCCGCCCACAAGAATTACTGCTTTCATCAGTTTAACGGTATTACTTTTGCAAAATTGGGGGGTATTTTACTCTTTTTAATGTAAAAGGACAAGTTGCACGGCCATTCCGTTACATCGAATTGCCGGAATTGCTCACCAAATAAACATACAGGCGGGTGTGATGCAGCTGGATTACATATATATTTATACAATACCGTTTTAATGCTATCAGAATATCTAAACGGGTGCAATCCGATATCGACGTTCGATGAAGCACAAAAGAAAGAAAAAGCCGGGGAATATCTCGGTTTAACGATGGAGTTATTCGTATTACGAGTTTCTAGAGAGATAATGAATTAACTTCATCAATATAACTAATCACCCGGTAGGGATTCATTATGCCATCCTCGGTTATCACTCCGGCTATCAAATCAGGAGGAATCTTCTCAAATCCCGGTTCAGGCTTGCTACGATTGTTATTAATTTTGTGTATATCGAATTTTGCGGTTTCACAAATACAATAAAAAGGTATTCCTTCTTCCGAACATGCTTTTGCCAGATTATATGTTGGAATACCGTTGATAAGAGTGCCGTCTGCCAGTATGCTGTCAGCGCCGACCAGAGCCAGATCAGTACCCCCTATATATTTAACAATCTCATTATCTTTTATTACGGTTACAGCTATACCATGCTTACCGAGTTGCTCTGCAGTGATATATCCGTAACTGTTTTTCCCGTAACACGATTCGGCAGCTATAACACGTAAATGATTCAAGTTGTCATGAGCGATTTTAAAGGTCTCGCATACGGTCGAACTATAGCTGCAGGTTATTGCAGCAGCTCTGCTGCCGATAGTTTTGGCTCCATGTTCTGCAGCTTTTAGCGAAGATTCTCGGGATTTTGTTAAAAGTTGATTGCCTTTGTCGACGGCGAAGCTTCTGAGTAAATCCACCCTGTTTATATTTTGGGAAGCGGCAATAATATAATTCAGAAACTGATTGATGTAATTACTTATGGAGATCATACTCGGTCTTGCACCGGCTATAGCTGCGGCCGTGATCCGGATATCTTCGATGAAACCGGAGACGGCATCTTCGCAGTTCTGTTGAACAGCCATCTTAAGGATATCGATAGATTTCCTCGAAAGCCAGCCGGCACCGTGAACATTATCGCTCCTCAGTTCGTCGATTTGATCGGATATAAAGCGTTCCATAGTATCGGTTATTGATGCCCTCTACGTATATACCTGTTAAATGTGCAACTCGATTACATCGTTGTCCTGAAGGATGTGGTCCTGACTTACTCTCTGTCCATTGAATTTGCCCGAGCCCCATACCAGTGCATATTTTAATTTCTGGCGAAAATCTTTGTGAACGGCTTCGGCGGCATCTTTCATAGTACTGCCTGCTTTCATAATTATAGGATCGTTTAAATCGACTTTCTTGCCCGGGTTCTTGGTATGTACACGGATAATATCCAGTTCCTGAAAAATCTTTCTTTTAAGTTCATCCAGATTTTGATTATATTTTGCCGAAACCGATATTAACGGGAATTTCGAGCCGTATCTTTGAATAAGTCCTTCGCTATTAGCCGTTGATATACCGAGGTCATTCTTGTTCCCGATTATCAGTATTTTCTTTTTTGGTCCATAAGCTGCTGCGCTTTTTGGATCAGTGTCCGGATGGACTATGCCCATTGCTTCGATTTCACCGAGGATGCTCTCTATTTGCTCTACTGGCCCTGCACTCAAATCCACAACTGCGGCGATAAGGTCGGCATTTCTGGCGATATTATTGAGCCATATGCGTGCATCTCGTATTGTTAGTGAGGGGGTATCGACCAGTTGAATTTGAATATTTTCAAACTTCATCATGCCGATAATGGGAGACTTGGTGGTAAAAGGGTATTCGGCTATGTCCGGCAGTGCATCGGTTATCGCTGCCAGGAGCTGTGATTTGCCGGTATTGGGCTGACCGATGAACACCACCTGTCCGGCACCTTCTTTTCTGATAAAGTAACTTGTTTTGCTGGTAGCATATCTTCTCTCCGCTTCCTCGGATATCTTGGCTATTTTTCTCCTCAGGTCGGCATGAAGCTTATCGGTGCCCTTATGCCTGGGCATAATTGCCAGCATAGCCTGGAGCGCATCGATCTTTTCCTCAGGCGTTTTTGCCATCCTGAAGCGCTTCTCGGCATCGAAATATTGCGGCGGCAGATTCGCTGGCATAGTCCTGTCCCGTGCTCAAATTTCATTTTAGCATAATGACTTTTAAGTATAAATGAGTTATAGTAGCATGGTTTAATTTGAATACTGCTGTTTCTGGCCTGGCATTTATTATTTTAAGTAGCATCATCGGAATTTCTTAGCTGAATACCTATGTTTGAAGGAAGAGTTGAGGCGAGTTATGGTTAGAAAGATAGTCGAGAGCATTACGGAGGACCGATTGCAAGAAGACCTTCAGAGATATAAAGAGAAAGCGCTCGAGCTTGGGGCAACGAATGCCAGGATAATTACGAGTGACGATGTTATTATCGATGAGAGAGTGCGCGCCAAATGTGTTTATCCGAAGTGTCCTTATTACGGGACCAATGTACATTGTCCGCCCCATGCTATGGATATTGAATTCGTCAGGAAACTGGTATCGCGATATAAATACGGGCTATTGATGGACATTATTGTACCACCGGAAATCGTTACGGATCGATATAAACTTGGAGCAGCGATTCCCAGCGGTTTGAAATTGTATGAGATAGTTTCCAAAATCGAAGCCGAAGCTTTCTATGATGGCTATCATCTAGCGCTGGGATTCGGAGTGGGGTCGTGTAAGAGTTTTTTCTGTTCTAAAGACGAATGCAGCGCTCTAATTGCCGGTCAAGGATGCAAACATCCGCTAAGAGCCAGGTCCTCTATGGAGGGAGCGGGGATGGATGTCTATAAAATGGCCACCAAAGCCGGGTGGGATATTTACCCGGTGGGCAGTCAAAGCACCTCTGCCAGTTTGCCGCTCGGGCATAGACTGGGTCTTGTTCTTATATATTAAGCCCCTTTATTTTGATGCCGGCAGTTTACGTACGCTGTTCGATTTGCACTTAGGGCATACTCTTTCCCTCACCACGTCCTTAGGGGTCTCGGGTTGACTGTATTCATGGCCACAGTGAAGGCATTTTAATGATTCACTCACTTATCGGTCCTCACAAGTTCACTCGCTTTCTCCAACCGCTACCTTCTTTTTGCCTTCGGAGAGTATCTTTTTGGTAAATTCTATTTCCTCGGTGGTAACCTTTTGCCTCATTTCTTCAAGGCCTTTCATAATCTGGGCGCACCTGGGGCCCTCGGCAGCGCTGATCCATTCCAACTGCAGCCGTTCCGGCCGTATACCCAGTTTCTCCATGCGGTTCCATATTTTATCGGCGCGCTTCATAGTCCAGTGGTTGGCATTGATGTAATGGCAATCGTTTATGTGGCATCCGGAAAGCAACACTACCGGAGCACCAAGTTTGAATGCATGCCATATGAAGTCTTCGGAAACACGTGCACTGCACATTACACGGATGAAACGGTTGTTCGGAGGGTATTGTATTCTCGATATCCCTGCCATATCACCGGCAGCATAGCTGCACCAATTGCATAAGAAAGTAACAATTTTATTTTCGGGATTTTCATCCAGAGCAGCGCTTATCTGGGCCAGGACCTGGCTGTCCTCGAAGTGCTGAATAGTAATGGCATTGAAGCGGCATTCAGCGGAACAGGCGCCGCAGCCAGCACATGCAGCTGTGATAATCCGGACTCCAGATTTGGCTTTTACATCCATCGTGATAGCGTTATAGGGACAAACCTTGACACATACACCGCAGGACGTGCAGGCATCCAGGTCTACCACCGCTTTGATTGCATCTCCCTTGACGGTACCTGCATTCAACAGGATGGAGCTTCTGGCTACCGAAGCGCCGGCCTGTGTTACGCTGTCTTTGATATCTTTTGGAGCCTCGACACAGCCGGCGAAAAATATCCCCGGAGTGGGTGCATCTACGGGTCTCAATTTAGGATGAGCTTCCATAACGAATCCATCGGCGGTTTGAGAAACATTCACAATACCGGTCAGCTTCTTTATATCATCGCTGGGTTGAAGCCCGACAGATAGAACCAGCAGGTCCAGTTCATACTCTTCTACCACCGATTTGGTGGTATTCTCCACCCTGACCTTCAAGTTCTTGGTTTCGGGATCTTCGGTTACTTCGCCGGGTAGACCACGGATATAGGTAACGCCTATTTCTTTGGAGCGACGGTAAATATCCTCAAATCCCTTGCCGTAGGCACGGATATCCATATAAAAGACATACATTTCGGTGCCGGGATAATGCTCGTTTATAAGGAGGGTATCCTTTATCGTATTCATACAGCAGACATTGGAGCAGTATGGATTACCTCTGTTGTCGGTACGGGACCCCACACATTGAATAAATCCTATTCGTTTTGGAGTTTTTTGATCGGACGGCCTTACCAAATGGCCCTCGGTTGGTCCTCCGCCGCATATCAGTCTCTCAAACTCCATAGTTGTAATTACGTTATCGAAACGGGTATAGCCGTATTCATCCAGAGCGGTGGGATCGTAGACGCTCATTCCGGTAGCGGTTATTATCACTCCCACATCTACTTCAATTATTTCATCCTGCATATTCAGGTCAATGCATTTTTTGTCGCAGGCATCGACACATTTACCGCAGGTAATGGGATTATTGCCCAGGCAATTCTTCATGTCGATGAGATAGGAAGACGGTACCGCCTGAGGGAAAGGTATATAAGCGGCTTTACGTGATGAGAAACCTTGCTGGAATTCATCGGGCACTATTACCGGACAAACTTCGGCACACTTGCCGCAGGAATTGCACTCATTTTCGTCTATATAGCGGGCTTTTTTTCTGATACGCACTTTGAAGTTACCGACATAGCCCGATATATTTTCGACCTCGCTGTTGGATATCAGCGTTATTAAGGGATGCCGCCCCACGTCCATCATCTTCGGCCCCAGTACACATATCGAGCAGTCCATTGTGGGGAACGTTTTATCCAGTTGGGCCATAATGCCGCCGATGGACGGTTCCTTCTCTACTAAATAAACTCTATGACCGGCATCGGCCATATCCAGCGCTGCCTGGATACCGGCTACTCCGCCGCCTATTATCAATGCCCTGTCGGTTATCGGGATTTTGGTCTCTTCATGCGGTTTGAGTAATCTTGCCTTGGCCACAGCTATTTTGGCAATGTCTTTTGCTTTCTCCGTTGCTGCTTCTCTATCATATAGATGTATCCAGCTACACTGCTCTCTGATATTCGCCATCTCAAAAAGGTAGGGATTGATCCCGGTTTCGGCAACACAGGTGCGGAATGTAGATTCGTGCATACGGGGGGTACAGGATGCCACCACCACGCGGTTTAAATTGTATTCCCGGATAACTCTTTTTATTTCATCCTGTCCGGGATCGGCGCATGTGTATTTATTTCTAACCGAGGCGACGACTCCGGGTAATCCTTCGGCATATTTTCTTACCTCTTCACAGTCGACGGAACCGGCTATATTCAATCCGCAGTCACAGACAAAGAAACCTATCCTTAATTCTTCTTGTTCATCTTGCGTCAACTAACTTTCCTCCTCCTGCGACAATGATTTAGCTGCAAATTCATATAAGTCGCAAATTTCAATCTGACATACCTCGACGTCTGCAGTATTGGTCTGAGCGCATTTGAAATGTATCTGACATTTGGGACAAGCAGTTATTAATGTACCGGCACCGGTTGCGCAAGCTTGAGCCAATCGCTCCTTCTGTATTTGCTTATTAACGGAGCCGCAATGTGCCCAGGGACTTGCCCCGCAGCATAGCGCCATCTCCCGATTATTTCCCATCTCCATTAACTCCAGATCACTTATAGATTTAAGTATACTACGAGGTGCATCGAATATCCTTGAGTATCTCCCCAGCGTACACGGGTCCTGGAACGTTACTTTTTGCTTAATATTGCCTAAATTCATTTCCCCGCTTTCGAGAAGCGGTGCCAGTTTTTCGGTAATATGCGTAACCTTTATATCCCATTTGTCCAGGAATTTAGGGTAGTCAACCTTAAGCGTATAGTAGCACTCGGGGCAGCTGGTAATAATATTTTCGATGCCTTTTCTATTGAACTCCTGCATATTGGCCTGGGCTAAAGACAGAAAACCGTCCATATCACCCAGTAATATCAGGTCTCTACCGCAGCAGCGTTCATTCGGCAGTACCGTGAAATCTATTTTAGCATGGTTCAGAAGTTTCAATGCGCCTTTGACGCCTTCAATGGTGTTTATTTCGAGGTTGTTCAGTAGTACATCGAAGTACGGGGCACAACCTATAAAGAAGGCCGTATCGCTTTTATTATTTATTTTTATATCGTCCGGAAGCCAGCTTATCCTGTCTTGTTTTATTTCCCGGTGAGCCATCATATGCATAACCGCATGAGGTGTTCCACCGTGATTGTAATGGATTTCCATTCCCCCGGCTAATGCTTTGCGTCTTAATGCCCTTATAAAATCCGTATATTTGACATTGTAGTTGCAGCGTTCCATGCACATATTGCAGTTAATACAGGACCAGATATTCTCATCAAATGATTGATCGCTATCCGGCCCCAGGGCTTTCTGTACTATCAGACGGGGATTAAACTCGGGATCGTACCTGGACACAGGGCAAACAACGGTGCATTTACCGCAGTCCAGACAGAGCCTTACCCTGGCATCGGTTATTATATCTTGATAATCAAGCATTTATCGGTATTCCATCCATAATTTATTATTAATAACATTTATTATTATCGTGCTGCTTCCTGTTTCAGTCTTGAGCCAATTATTTTTGACCGTCTGGACATCGGTATTTGTTCTATTTCATTGATCAGTTTATTAACTCGCTTTACAAATTGCCGGCCGTCAAAGGCAGGAAGCTGTACCAGTACCAGCCTGTCTTTTACAATGCCCAGCATTTCCAATATACTCTTGGTCCTATCGTATTCACCGGCGACGCATTCATTGTCCTTGCCGAAATGGCAGTTACCGGGTTCACAACCGAGGAGCATTACACCTTCGGCACCATAATCGAAAGCATTGAGTATCAATCCCATGTCTACCCTGGCAAGACAATTCACTCTTACTATCTTTACCGATGAAGGATAATCAAGCCCCTGAGTCGTTGCCGATTCAATGCAACTCCATCCGTTCCAATTGCAGGCAAAAATCAATATCGTAGGATGCATTTTTTATCCAACCTCACTTTGTACTTGTCCATGATAAAGCAGCGAGCGTAAAGTGGAAGTTATTTGCTTATTACTTTGAATCGGCTGAGTTATAGCTCCTGTCGGACAGCTGGTAATACATGCTCCGCAGCCAAGACATAGAGAGCTGTTAATGTATGCTGTTACCATCCCGTTCTCCTGTGTTCTCATTTCTATGTAGGGACAAATACCTGCACAGTTACCGCAAGCGCGACACAGTTTGCTGTCGATTAATACAGATGCAAGACGCGGGCTAATATTTTTTTGCTCCAGATAGCTTGATATTCTTGCTGCTATAGCTAATCCGTGTTGAAAGTCGTCAACCGGAGTATTGTTATCTGAAGGGCGGATCAGGAATATACCGCTGGTCTCTTTAATGGTTATCTCGTGCAGCAGATTCCCTCCTATCTCATTGAAACCGTCGGAATTACCGGTCATTGATATTAGACGACCGAGCAGTCCGCTGCCGTCGAAAATATTGCCGGATGCTTCGATATCGATAAGTACAGAGCCGGTATTTATACTTTCTGTTTTAGAGCCATATTCTATAGCCGCTTCATAATTGCCGGGTGTGCCAATAAGTTTCACGGTATCCGGCCATGGTTTAACAGTCAGGTTATTTTGATATCGGCTATATTTATTAGTTATGTCTTCGCCGAATCGACTATGGTATTGATCTATTCCGGTAGAAGACAGTATTTCGACCTGATAATCGCGAAAGGTTAATGCTTTTGCTGCGGTGAAAGTGGCAGCGCTTCCTCCTATAATTAAAATTCCAGGTGATATAGAGGATGTCTCTTTAATAATAAGCGGGGCCATTTTAGAACGACTTATACCCGCATTAATAATCTGCAGCGCTTTTCGTGTAGCACCTTTGGGATCGTCTTTATGCACCCAGGCGCATTGCTCGCGGATATTGACAAATTCGGGACTGACATTATAAGGTAACGTCAGGTTCCCATTGATATATTGCTGGCACATTATTCTTCTATCCGTACAGCTAAAGCAGACCTGTTCCAGATTACAGCATCTACAGGCTGCCAGTACCAGTCTATCAAGTTGCCATTTAGAGGCCAGATCCGCTATTTCCCTGGCTCCATCCTCAGTGCATGATTGTATAACCTCTTGAATACCGACGATCTCAGGTATATCGGATAATTTCCTGGAAATGCTTTTAAAATCGATAAATGAATTGATACTACCACCGCAATTGCATAGAATGACGCCGATACGCCTGCCGCCTGACGATATCTTCTCCGGCAATGGCGGAAGATCTGTTTTTATTCCGCTGTCAGTAAGGTTCTGCCTATTATTTTCTTTGGTTTTATTCTCATCGATCTCCAGCGTAGTCTGGAGAGCTAATGCCATTGCCCTCGCTATCTGGTCGCTTAAGCCTCCGCCTGTATCGGGGCTAATTACATGAATTCCATTAATGCCGTCATAATCACCAATGTTACCGGGTCCGAATTGAAGAACGACTTCAGAATCCAGCTCCAGTTGTTTGAAACTATCTTCGTGGTTTACTGCATTTAACAGGCAGACTTCGACGCATTCCATACAATGGCTGCATAGAGCGCAATTAATACAACGCTGAGCTTCCCGCTTTGCAGTGTTTGCCGGCAGTCCCGTGGTCGTCTCTTCGAAGCTTTTTAACCTTGCCTCAAATTGGAGGACCGGCATAGTGGCTCGCTTATAGGGTGCCGCCTGTACTTTATCGATATCTATATCGGCAATCTCGGGAAGTTCCAGGCTGCGTCCTTCGGCGAGGTCATAACCCTGAATATATCTATCAATGGATTCGGCTGCTCTTAGTCCTGAAGCCATGGCTTCAACGACATTATTGGGTCCGGTAACACAATCGCCTCCGGCGAAAATTCCGGAAATACTGGACTCGAGTGTTAGCGGATCGACCTGGATGACGCCGCTTCGTTTATCGATTTTAAGTCCCGGTAAATTCAACTGCAAAGCATCTGGCGATTGTCCTATAGCCATTACCACGTGGTCTGCATCTATTATGAAATCGGAACCGGGTATGGGTTGGGGTTCGAATTTCCCGTCTTTATCGTTGTTATTGTTAATTTCCGTTTTTTGACAGCGTATGCCGATAACTTTACCATCTTTACCCAGTATTTCCACCGGTATGGTATTGTACTCAATTATCACACCTTCATGGAGAGCTTCCTCTACTTCATCCGGGGCAGCCGGCATTTCATCCCTGGTACGGCGGTATATGATGGTCGACTTGGCAGCTCCAAAACGGGGTGCGATCCTTGCTGAGTCTATTGCTGCATTCCCTCCCCCGACGACCACTATACTATAACCGGCCAGTGTATCTACCCGGAGGTTTAACGTGAGCAGCAGCGATAGGCAATCCACGACACCTTCAAGGCCTTCGCCGGGAATATTAAGCCAGTTATTTTTCTGGGCACCTATTGAAATAAAGAAGGCCCGGTAACCGCGTTCTCTTAAATAAAAGAAAGATACATCCCGCCCCACCGTAATTCCTGTTCTGATATTTACGCCCATGTTTATTATGGCATCGATTTCCCTTTCTCTTATTTCTTTGGGAAGCCGGAAGCGCGGTATACCCGTTGCCAGCATTCCGCCGATGACGCTGTGGGATTCAAAGATTGTCGGTGAATATCCCCGGCGTGTTAGTTCCCAGGCTGCTGTCAATCCGGCCGGACCGCTGCCTATAATAGCAATCCTGTCATCGCGTGATCCGGCAGGTAACTTTTGCCTGTAACCGATTCCGGAGGCTGCATTATCGGCGGCAAAACGGTGAAGCGCTCTGATGGATACGGGGCTGTCGATTTTGGCTCTATTGCAGTTGCTTTCGCAGGAGTGCCCGCATACTCGTCCCAGTATCCCTGCAAGCGGCGCTGCTTCGTTTATCAGTGTCAGGGCCTTGTCGGTTTTATTATTGGCCAGTAATGAGACGAATCCCTGAACATTAATCCCCAGAGGGCACGATACCTGACATGGGGACGTTCCGTTTTTGTCTATAACAAAGGCCGAGGGAACAGATTTGCATTCAAGAATCGGTGTGTGTATAGCACTGTGTATCGTCTTTTGCCCGTTCAACAATGAAGTTATTTTCGCTGAGCAATCTAGTTCGCAGCGGCCGCAATTGCTGCAGAGTTCCTCCCGGATGTATCGCGGACATTGTACCGCTTTAATATTGAAATCCCCTTTTTCTCCTTCGATGGATTCAACTTTTGTGTTGGTGTACAGTGTTATCAAAGGGTGATTGGCAGCTTGAAGTAAAAGGGACCATGTGAAGCATCCGGTAGCCGCAGAACTATCCGGTGCGTTACCAGCAATTTCATCCTTACCCAATGATGTTGCTTCTGTTATTATTTTTACTTTAACACCCATCTGGGCAAGGGAAAGGGCGGTTTGTATTGCGGCAACGCTACTACCAATAATAGCAACGCCATCAGGCGTTTCTGTGTTCGACTTTTTTGACATGCTTAATACCATAGTTGTAACCCAAATCGAAAGCTTTCATATTGAACTCTTCCGTTCCGGCTGGAATAGAGTCCATGATGGACTTTACCAGCGATTCTTTAGATACTACATCACTTACTGCCGCCAGAAATCCGAGCATTATAATATTGGCCACGACAGCACGACCCAATTCCTGTGCCATACGGCTAGCCGGTATCGAAAGCACTGTATGGTCTTTTGAGGTATTTGTTTTTACTAATTCGGAATCGGTGATAAGTAACGTACCTGGTGGCGCATTCTTACCAAACTCGTTATAAGCATCTTGCGATAATATTATCTGCAGTTGCGGACTGATGATGTAAGGATAATCTATTTCATCGGTACTGGTTATTACCTCAGCCCGGCATGATCCGCCGCGGGACTCCGGTCCATAACTTTGTGAAAGCGTAGCAAATCCTTTGTTAAATATGGATGCGGCTTTTCCCAGTATCAATCCCGACAGCACAATACCCTGTCCGCCGAATCCGGCTATTCTGATTTCTTTTCTACTCATGGTCTCTAATCGGGCTATTTCTTAGCCTTACCCATTTCCTTTGCTTTACTATAACTTTCGTTGATATTATTCCAAAAGGTCGGCCTATCCAAATCAATAAATTTGCCAACTATTATTTGACCGCTCATGTCTATATCCGCATCTTTGGGGTCGGCGCCGTTTTGTATTACGCACCTTTCCTGATAATGATGCAATGCGTCGGTACCCTTGGGTTCTTTATTCATTTTGCCGTAGACGGGCGGACACGGAGACAATATTTCGATAAAACTGAAACCCGGCTTAATCATAGCTTCGGCGATAGCGCTTTCCAGTTGCCTTATATGTATAATTGTCCATCTGGCTACATAGGAAGCGCCGCTGGCCGCAACCAGGTAAGGAATATTAAAAGGGGGCTCGTAGTTGCCATAGGGCGTGGTGGTAGTTCGGGCCTGTAACGGAGAGGTCGGACCAACCTGTCCTCCGGTCATACCGTAATTGAAGTTATTTACGCAGATAACGGTCATATCTATATTCCGGCGCGCAGCATGGATGAGGTGATTACCGCCTATCGCAACCAGGTCTCCATCTCCGGAGAATACCACTACATTAAGGTCTGGATTCCCCAGCTTTAACCCGGTGGCAAATGGAAGCGCACGGCCATGCGTGGTATGAAAAGAATCGAGTTTTATATAACCGGCTACCCGGCCGGTACAGCCTATCCCCGAAACTACAGCTATTTTATCTGCGTCTACTTTGCTGCGATCGATAGCTCTGAGAAAACAACCCAATGCAGGGCCTATACCACAACCGGAACACCATATATGCGGGATTCTATCCAGTCTTAAATACTTTTCAATTGTTTGGCTTTCTATATCTTGTATAGTGGTCATTTCCCTGCCTCTTTGATTGCCTTGAGTACCATTTGAGGGGAGTGTACTTCTCCGCCCATATTGGGGACACATATAGTATCGGCTTTTCCACCGGCGCAACGTTCCACTTCTAATGATATCTGACCTTGATTTATCTCAGGAACGATGAATGCTCTGGTTTTTAACGCCAGTTCCCTGATGCGCTCCTCAGCAAAAGGCCATATAGTTACCATCTGAAGCAGTCCTGCTTTGATACCTTCTTCCCGTGCTGTTTTTACGGCCAGCTGAGCAATACGGGCAGTAATTCCATAGGCGCAGACTATAATATCTGCGTCTTCGATATAAGTTTCCTTGAGAATGATTATATCTTTTGCATTGAGTCTTATCTTATCCACCAGACGGCGCGCCATTTTATCCTGGGCCTGAGCCGACATTACCGGATAGCCCCTATCGTCATGGGTTAGACCTGTGACGTGAAAACGATAACCTTCTCCGGCTATGGCCATAGGCGGGACCATATTCCCGTTTGTTTTGTAAGGAAGATAGTTCCGGGTACCCTTTTTGGGGCGCGGCCTGTTTATCAGGTCTTCCGACGATATTTCAGGCACAACTACCTTTTCGCTCATATGGCCTACAGCTTCATCCGACATTATCAGTACCGGAAGCCGGTATTTTTCTGAAAGGTTAAAGGCTGTTATAGTCAGATCGTACATCTCCTGCGGCGAGCTCGGTGACAGGGCGATTACTTCGTATATTCCATGCGATCCCCAACGAGCCTGCATAATGTCTCCCTGGCCTACCATAGTGGGGAGACCCGTAGAAGGTCCGGCTCGCTGAATGTTGACCAGTACACACGGCGTCTCCAATATCATTCCCAGTCCGAGGTTCTCCATCATAAGACTGAAACCGGGACCGGAAGTAGCGGTCATAGCTTTTTTACCTGCCCACGATGCACCGAGAACGGCATTCATCGATGCGATCTCATCCTCCATCTGAATATAAATACCTCCCATTTGCGGAAGCCGAAGGCTCATTCTCTCGGCAATTTCAGTGGCAGGTGTGATAGGATAGCCGGCGAAGAATCTGCACCCGGCACTGATAGCGCCCTCGGCACATGCTATGTCACCATTTATAAATAATTCATTAGCTAATATTTTTTGTTCTTCTGTCATGGGCCTTTCCTGCTGGACAGGTCTGGTTACCGCGTATTTGGCGCCGGGTTATTTGAGGTGGCAACTTTTATGGCGAACTCAGGGCAGATTGCCTCGCAAAAGCCACAAGCGAGACATTTACTTTCATCGTCTACTGCGGCAAGATTATATCCTTTGGGATTTATCTCCGAGCTCATGTACAATACATCTCTCGGGCAATATTCAGCACAGTAACCACATCCTTTGCACCTGTCTTTATTGATAAATATTTTCGTAGGCGCAGTGGCTTTATCAGTGCTGTCGAAAGGTTTTCTCCAGAGTTTCATGGTATAACCTCATAAGTATATCAATTTGAGGCTGCAATGACAAGATAAAGAACGTCTTGTCCGGCATTTACATGATTCCATGTGCGGTTAAGACCATGGAGTTGCCAGAGAGCCAATGAATAAGCGGTCTTAAATAAGTTGAAATTGTGCCCATAACCAGGCTAATAAAACCCCCAGTGCGGCACCGACCATTATTTCGAAATGGGTATGTCCGATGAACTCTCTGAGTCTCTGCTCAAAAGCCGGTTTTCCTTTGAAGAGTTCATCCAGGATACGGTTAAGCATATTTGATTGGTCACTTACAGTCTGTCGCACACCGGCTGCGTCATACATAACTATTACGGCGAAAAAGACGGCAATGGCAAAGGCTGGTGAATTTACTCCATTAACCAGGGCTATACTGGTCGCCAGAGCGCAAACAAGGGCGGAGTGGGCACTGGGCATTCCTCCCATGCTTACAAGATACGACAGGTCCAGGCGTCTATCCCTGACCAGTGAGATAAGCATTTTAAGCAACTGGGCTACGAACCATGCAATTATAGGAGCTATCAGTGCCTTATTATGTATAAGCGAATCTGCGAATAAATACACGATGTTTACCTATTATATATTAATTCGGGTTAAGGGGCGAAATAGAAAAAGCTGTGAAAGTAACTTGGGAGTAAAAATACCTGTGAAATCTATTGAATCGATATTTGTTGTAAATACCAGTAGATACAGAGACATAACGGCATTCTTCTTACAGAGAGTCGAATTTGTTTTGTTTACCTATATGAGATATGGTATTCTCTAGCTTTTAGAAAAACTTTTATTCTTATAAATTGCAAGTGAAGTTTTTAAGGTAGATATGAAACTGACTGGAGATTGTTATCCATGTTTACAGCGGCTGATTCATCAAGCTGCGGGTATGGCGACGAGTAGTGAAAGAGATAGAAAGAAAGCTGTAGATGAGGCTTTGAGTATCCTGCAAAGGGATTTTTCCTGCGACCAGGTCTCTATAGTCGTCGCCACCAGATTACATGATGCTGTTAAATACTGGACCGGAAATCCCGATCCTTACAGTGAGATGAAGAAGAGGGAAATTGCTTTTGCCGGCGAACTGTATCGTGAAATAAAGTCCGACTATGCCGATAATCTGCACGATCTGGTCAAGCTGGCTGTTACGGGCAATACTCTGGATTTCTTCAGGCCGCTGGATGATACAAAGGCCGATATGAGACAACAGATACACTTTACCATTGATGAGATAACGGACCTCGAAGCCAGAATAAAGAGTGCACATAAAATACTTTATCTGGCGGATAATGCCGGAGAGATGTTTTTTGATTTGCCGCTTTATAAATGGATGGGGAAGTTCTCTTCTTTAACCTATGTGGTAAAGGCTTCGCCTGTTCAGAACGATATCACCAGGGAAGATATTTACCGGGCAGGCCTGGATGCTGAATTCGGGAATATAATTACGACCGGTACGGCTACACCCGGAATCGATTTCTCGCTGGCATCGCCTGAATTCATGAGGGCGTTCGAATCCGCCGATTTAATATTTGCCAAAGGCATGGGCTATTATGAATCGCTTTCGGAATTACCCCATCAGGGCAGTTTTTTTTATTGTCTGGTAGCCAAGTGCCAGCCTGTTGCCGATTCTATCGGCGTTCCTTTGAATAGTTATATTGCCATGTTAAGATAAGGTTACCGTCTGTGGAGAATATAAAATGGAATTCGAACGTCCCGAAATAATCCGGCCGCCGAGCGAACATGCCAGTTATTTTTTGCCTCTGACCTCAGGTTGTTCCAACAATACCTGTACCTTTTGTAACAGCTATGGTGACAGGCTGCAACTGAGAGATGTAAAAGACGTTAAGCAGGAAATCGATGCCATGCTGGCATATTTACAGAGCGGCATTCGCATTCCGGCATTGCCTGAAATAGCATATATGATATTGAGCAGATGGAACGGTAGGAGAGTATTCCTGCAGGATAAGGATGCCCTGGTATATCCTTATTCGGGACTGATGGAAATCCTCACTTATTTGAATGAGAAATTTCCCGACCTGGAGCGGATAGGGAGCTATGTGACACCCCAGGATATTCTCAGACGGAGCCCGGAGGAACTCAAAACTATCAGAGAACAAAAATTGAGTATAGTTTATATGGGCGTGGAAAGCGGTGATGATGCCGTGCTGCAGCATATAGGCAAGGGAGTCGGCCACAACCAGTTAATCGAAGCCGGGCGTAAGGCCAGAGAGGCCGGGTTTGTCCTGTCCGTTACCGTTATACTGGGTCTGGCCGGCAAAGAAGGCAGCGAGAAACATGCCCTGGAAACGGCCAAAGTCCTCACCGGGATGGACCCGGATTATGTAGGAGCTCTGACGTTGACTATGGTCCCGGGGACACCGTTGTATGATGAATGGCAGCGAGGTGACTTCTCTCTTCTGTCGCCTTTCGATTCGTTGGTCGAATTGAAGAGCATGATAGAGCATTCCGATTTTACCAACTGCTTTTTCAGCTCTATGCATGCTTCGAATTATATATCCATCCGCGGAACTTTACCCGGCGATAAGCAGCGGATGGTCTCACAACTGGAAAGCATTTTAGAGACCAGAGATCCCGGATTGCTTCGACCTGAATTTCTCAGAGGCTTATAGAATCGGCTTAGGCCGTTTTAAGACCGAGGCCGCCGGCTATTGTAAATGGTCGGTCACGTCGGCCAACCTGTTGATGCGGATACAATCTGTAATCTCGGGGAACCAGTCGTTACGGTCCAGCAATATGGCTTTAATTCCGACTGCTTTGGCTCCGACAATGTCTATGTCGTATTGATCGCCGACATATATCATTTCCCCGGGCTCTAACTGCGCTTTCTGAACTGCCGTCAGGAAAATCTCGGGTTTCGGCTTATCATATCCCACCTCGAAAGAGGTTATCGAGTGATTGAGATATTTTAACAGTCCCAGGTCTTCGTATATTTTGTCCATATTCTTGCCGGCATTGGATATCAGCCCCAGGACGAGGTTGCGGTCCTTGAGCATGGCCAGCGTTGGCAGAGTATCATCGAAGGCAACGAAATCCCAGTTCATGTTTTTCATTCTCATCATTATTTGCAGGGCCAGGTCGGGTCCTATTTGGACTCCGGCACCGTTAAAGGCCCTGATAACATACTCGCTCCAGAAAGCAGCCTGTTCCCGGGGAGCCCTGTTGTCTATAGGCGAACGGCGTTCCTCGTCGCGCCAGAATAAATCGGAAAGCACCAGAGGCCTGGCTAATGCCCTGGGTTCTACATCTATGCCGTATTCTTTGCATATATCGGCATATGTTTGCTCCCGTGGAGGTTCATAGTGGACCAGAGTGTTGAAGAAGTCAAAGAAGACGGCTTTTATCATTTTCGGTAACCATTATTGTTGAAGCATACCCCGTGTGTCAAGTGTACAGCTTCGATTATGGAGTATACGGATAGATATCTTTATGATCGCCTAGGTGTCTATCAGCCCTATCTGATTCCAGGTAAGACCGTTATCGGTACTTCTGGAGAAAGCACTCTGGTCATATGCTGATCCGCCGACGGTGCCGGTGCCGCAATAAGCAAACTGACCGTCGGGAGACCATGCTACCTGAGCATTAGGGCCGGACGGCGGTTTTTGACTGTGCTGCCAGTTAGGGCTGGCCGACTGCGGGTTTGCCGTGAAATATACCTGACTGCCGGGATAGTTGATAGCTCTCGATGTCATTGCCCCGGCCAGTAGCTTTCCCTGCCTGTAGAAACCGTAATGCGCCAGGCTGCATATGGTATCCGGCTTTGCCTGCAGAGGATAGCAGACGGAATCGTCTATCCGGTAAACATCGTCGTTATTGCTGCCGGCGGGGTTACCTCCCCAGGGATCGTCGCTCCAGCAGGCATAGACGTGCCGCTGTGAGATGGATGAACCCTGGTAATCTGCGGGAAGAGCCAGATCGGCGCTGGTAAGAGGAGTGCCCGGGGTATCCAGGCC
>CAZEAR010000016.1:0-9382 GCA_964510365.1 uncultured Dehalococcoidales bacterium
CTTCTTTCAGGTCCAGATTTCTTTCCTGGGCCGCATTGACGATAGACTCGCCCAGAGGGTGCTCAGAGCCTCGTTCTGAGGAGGCTGCCAGCAGGAGCAATTCATCTTCTTTGAATCCGGAGCTGGTTATGATATCGGTAACTACAGGCTTTCCCTGGGTCAGTGTACCGGTCTTGTCCAGAATGATAGCTTGTATCTTGTGAGCTGTCTCCAGTGCCTCACCTTGGCGTATGAGAACGCCGTTCTCCGCACCTTTCCCCGTGCCTACCATAATCGCCGTCGGCGTGGCTAATCCAAGTGCGCAAGGGCAGGCGATAATCAGCACTGCCACGAAGTTGAGCAGGGCATAGGTAAGTGCCGGAGAAGGTCCGAGGAGCAGCCATATGATGAAGGTAATAGCCGCGATACCGATAACGGCAGGGACAAAGTATGATGAAATAATGTCGGCAAGCCGCTGTATGGGGGCTTTGCTGCCCTGCGCTTCCTCGACCAGCTTGATGATCTGAGCCAGTACCGTGTCCTTGCCCACCTTTGTTGCTTCAAAATGGAAGCTGCCGGTCTTATTGATAGTGGCACCGATTACCTGATCGCCGGTTCTTTTCTCGACCGGTAAGCTTTCCCCGGTCACCATTGACTCATCAAGGCTGGAGTAACCTTCCTTAATCACACCGTCTACAGGAACTTTTTCTCCGGGGCGGACTAAAATAATATCTCCTACGACCACCTCTTCCACCGGTATGTCTGATTCCTGACCCTGCCGGACTACACGCGCAGTCTTAGCCCGGATACCGATCAGCTTCTTAATGGCATTAGAGGTCTGACCTTTTGCCCTGGCTTCCAGGAGGCGTCCGAGTAAGATTAAGGCGATGATTATGCTGGCGGTATCAAAATAGACATGGGCACCACGTCCGCCGGCAGCGAAGAAATCAGGTAACAGGATGGCCGCCACACTATAAAAATAAGCCGCTGACGTTCCCACGGCTATGAGAGTATTCATATTTGCGGTTTTATGTTTCAAAGCACCCCAGGCGCCCCGGTAGAACTGCCATCCCGCCCAGAACTGTACCGGCGTAGCCAGAACCCATAACAGATACTTATTGCTAAGAAACACAGGCAGCCAGCCGCCTGTAAATTCCGATACGGCAACAAAAAGCATATATACGCCGATAATGCCGGCAAAAATAAGTTTATTTCTCAGAGCCCTTATTTCGCGGCGGCTTCCCTCGGCAATAGAGTCAGGTTGAATCTCAGTTTCCTCGCCCTCTACGGTGCCGATTCCATAGCCGGCATCCTCTACCGCTTTTTTAAGGTCGGCCATGCTGGCTTTATCGCTGTCATATTCTACTGTAGCCTTTTCAGTGGCCAGGTTTACATTAGCCGAAATGACGCCATCAACTCCCCGCAATGCATTCTCAACGTGGGATACACATGAAGCGCAGGTCATGCCGGTTACGGCAAAGGTCGTCTTCTTTTTACCTGCCTCATCTTTTATAAAATGATATCCAGCGCTTTCTACGGCTTTTTTAAAGTCCGCCATTGAAGCTGTGCCAGCCAGATACTCCACGGTTGCCTTTTCGGTAGCAAGGTTCACGAAAGCGCTTATGACGCCGTTCACTTCCAATAGAGCTTTCTCAACATGCGATACACAGGAAGCGCAGGTCATTCCACCCACTCCAAAAGTCTTCTTTTCCAGAATCACACCGTAACCTGCGTCTGAAACGGTCTTTACCATAGTTTTAAGGTTCGACTTTTCCGGACTGTATTCTACGGACGCTTTTTCATTGGCCAGATTGACATTTGCCTGTATTACACCGGGCAATTGAGATAATGACTTCTCAATTGTAGCTGCGCAGGAGGCGCATGACATTCCTTGTAAAGGCAATATTATTTTCTCCATTTTATCGTCCTTTATGTTCATTCTATTATTCTTTTTGATTATAGACAAAATGCTTTGTGAGAAATAAGGATTGATTGTTTCATTATCACTGCCGCATCACGATTGATTAAATATTTATAAAATTATACCCCATCCCCCCATGGGGCTCATAAATATTTTAATCTATCTTATTGATATAGTCAAATACCTTATTATTACTCCTATTGACATCTTTATCCATAATTTCTTATAATAAAATTAGATATGCCCCCCATGGGCATAATCATTGTTGGAGGCAAGCAAATGTCCTCATATGCAAAAGATAAACAGGAAATACTGGTCCGTCTTAGAAGGATGGAGGGCCAGATCAAGGGAATCCATAAAATGGTAGAGGAAGGCAAGTACTGCGTGGATGTCCTTAACCAGCTCTCTTCCATCATCGCGGCTTCACAAAAAGTGGCAAATATAATTATGAAGGACCACATCAAGGGCTGTGTCCGGGATGCACTGGCTAAAAACGAGAATAGCGAAGAATATATTAATGAGCTGGTTTCGGTCGTCGACCGGTTCACCAAGAGGTAAATGGCGAGGGGTATTCTCGATTCGCAAAAGTGCAGTATCGTAATAGGATAAATATCTGCTTGGCCAATTTTATTCGCAGGACTGTAGTATATATAGGGTATGTAAAAAATATTGAAAAATAGAAACACTTTATTCTCGGTGATAATACCAACATTGAATGAGGCAGGTGTTATTGGTTCCTGTATATCCGGTATCAAAACTGTAGGATCAGATGTAGAAGTAATTGTAGCCGACGGTGGCAGTTGCGATGAAACAACTGAAATTGCCAAAAGACTGGGTGCCAAAGTAATATGCACTGCACCTTGCCGAGGGCTGCAATGTAACCGCGGTGCCCAAATTGCATCGGGGGACATTTTTATCTTTTTGCATGCTGATACAATATTACCAATCGACGCCTTTGATAAGCTCAATGAAATATTTAATAGTAAAGACATTGAAATAGGAAATTTCAGGATCAAATTTGATTATAAGCACTGGTTTCTCCAGTTGCTGAGTTTTCTTTCCCGATTTGATTCGGGCTTTTTTCGATATGGTGATCAGGGAATAATTATACGAAAGTCGTTGTTTGATTATTTAGGAGGTTTTCGTGAATGGAAGTTGTTTGAAGATATGGCACTTATTCGTGAAGCTCGGAGACTAACCAGAATTCATCGCTTCCCTATCTCAGTAACGACATCAGCCCGACGGTTTATCAGCAATGGCATTATCCGGCAACAGTTGATCAATATTTATTATGCAATACAATATATGATTGGTATGCCTCCTCAGAGACTCGCTGAAAAATACTATAAACGGAAAAGAGCTTAACTAGCCATCCGGAACTGCCGTCACGGGCAGTGTGCGTCCTACTCAGCTACTGCCGCCGCCGGCAGTACAACCGAAGCAATGGGGCCCGAATAGAATTCGGCGGTTAATTGCAGATTCCCAGTCGAAATTGAAGACGGTCATCGGTTCATGATTGACAACCTGCATCCCGAGCATCTGGTTGAAATCGCAGTCGTATATTCGGCCGTCGTAACCAACGCTGATCATTGAACGGCATACGATTTCTTCAGCAGCTTCTGCGCTGAAGGCAGCCGATAGTGTATCCATATATTCGTTGTAAATCCCTGATTTTAGAAGTATTGAAAGAAAGCGGTTAATAGGCATATTGGTCACTGCATAGAGTTTATTAAAAACGAGGCCGTATCTCGATAGCTCCTGTTTATATTTTGATTCAAGTTCGGCGCGGTCGCTGGGCAGCACTGTGCCATCAGCATTATAGACCAAATTTAAAACCAGTCCGGTCCCCTCTTCCCCATAACCCAAATTATTAAGTTGTCTTATTCCCTCGATGCTCTTATCAAAAACACCCTGACCTCGTACCTTGTCAGTGAAGTCTTTTATATAATGTGGCAGCGAGGCGATAATTTCAACGCGATGGTCGGCGAAAAATTCGGGTAGATACTTTTTCTGCTCTCCGGTCTGCGGATTGCCATCGAAGATAACTGTCAGATTGTGCCGTACTGTAACGTGTTTTTTAAGTTTTTCCGCCTCGATGATGAAATAGTCGAAGTTTGGGTTGAGTTCCGGTGCTCCACCGGTGATATCCAGGTTTTGGAATGGTTCATATTGTCCCAGTAGTTCCAGACAGCGATCGATGGTAAATCGACTCATTTGTTCCGTTCTCTCTGGTGAGGCATCTACATGACAGTGATTACATGCCTGATTACACAATCGGGTGATATTAACCCAAAGCGTCTCAATAGAGATAGGCGAAAGTTTCAAGCCATGCTTTAACAGCGTTGCCTGGAAATCGTACCGATTTTCTCCGGTTGCTGTATCGTTCATTATGATCGCCTTAATGCCGGTTTCCGGCCGATGGTTTTAAGATATTCAGCCAGGGCAGGCTTTTTATATCCATCCATTTCTGCCCATTGGCAAAGATCCGTTTGGGAATCGATATCGATCAGGGTTTGAAGTTGATATACTGTTAGCATCTTCTCATTAATAATATCCAGTGTCTGCCGGTAGACTTTTGGGGTGCTCCATGAAATCCCCTGGAAAAGCTCCGGGTATAACCTCTTCATGCCGATAAGATAATAGCCGCCGTCATAGCAGGGGCCGATAACGATATCGCTCTTATCCAGCGCTTGCATAGCCTCGTTTAAAATATCTACGGATAAGTCCGGAACATCGCTGGCTATTACCATTGCCTTATGTGCTCCATTCCCAAAAACGTTGTTGAGAGCGTTTTCCAATCTTTGACCCAGTGTATCTCCTTCTTGAAGCATAAAGTGAAATTCCGGGCCAATCCAGCGCTTGATCTTGTTCTCATCGATTTTATCCGAATAAAAAATATACCGTTCAACTTCACCCGTTAACCGGCTGATTTCCCTGAGGATCGCATCAGCACATGTATAATAGAACTCGGTCGCCTGTTCATTGCCGATAGATTGTGCCAACCGGGTCTTTACTTTTCCCGGAGAGGGGAATCGCACAAATACAATCAATGCATCTGACATGGAATTAATCCGTTTTTTTTGATTATCGTTTATAATAGTGATTATAAGATATTATTTAACTCTTTTCTAATTAGATTATTTGTGCTGTAAATTCTATAAGGTACAGTCGAACATGACAGAGATAGCTGTTATCATTCCTGCTTTGAATGAAGACCAGGCAATAGGCAAGGTGCTTGCCGATATCCCCACAGATTTAATTTCTGAAGTCGTAGTGGCCGATAATGATTCCACTGATTCTACTGCTGAGATAGCGCAAAGTGCCGGTGCGACGGTAGTTCATGAGCCTGAACGAGGATACGGGGCTGCCTGTTTACGAGGTATAACCTATTTGAAATCAAGGCATCCAAGAGTGGATATCGTCGTTTTCCTGGACGCGGATTACTCGGATCATCCTGAAGAAATGGTTAATCTGGTACGTCCTATAATTGAGCATGATTTCGATCTGGTTATAGGGTCCCGTATATCAGGTAAGCGAGAAAAGAGCGCTATGCCGTTATATCAGGTATTCGGTAACCGAATAGCAACCGGCCTTATTCGGCTATTATATGGAGCGAAATTTACCGATTTGGGACCGTTTAGAGCGATTAAATTCGATAAATTGCTGAAGCTAAGCATGAAGGATAAGGCTTTTGGATGGACTATCGAAATGCAGGTGAAAGCAGCGAAGCAAAAACTTCGGTATTCTGAGGTGCCGGTTAATTACCGGACCAGGATCGGAACTTCCAAGATATCTGGAACGGTTACCGGGGCATTGCAAGCTGCTAGTAACATTATTGTCACCTTATTGAGGTATGCGGTAAGCTCATGATTGATATTTATCTGAATATCTTAGCCGTTGCTATGATTGTGATCTACGGCATTTCACTGCTGTTTATTTTCTCCTATAGTCTTATTCAGGCGGACCTGGTACGGTTATATCGGAAATCCAGGCGTAAAAGCCGGGAACTTAATAATATAAATAGTATTCAGTCTTTTCAAAATAATTATCCCTCAGTTACCGTGCAACTGCCGATTTATAATGAACTATATGTTGTAGAGCGGCTTATCGATGCGGTTACCGCTTTCAATTATCCCAGGGATAAATTACAGGTTCAGGTTCTTGATGATTCAACCGATGAAACAGTAAACCTGGTTAAATCAAAAGTAATAGAACTTAGGACAAAAGGGATCGATATTTTACATATACAACGCAATCCCAGAGAGGGATTTAAAGCCGGTGCTCTTCTGCAAGCGTTACCACAGGCGACAGGAGAATTTATTGCTATCTTCGATGCCGACTTTATACCGCCGCCGGATTTTCTACTAAAAACAATCCCCTATTTTGAGGATGAGCGTGTTGGTCTTGTGCAGACCAAGTGGGGGCATGTTAATGAGAACTACTCATTGTTAACTAAATTACAGGCCTTTGGATTGGACGCTCACTTTACTGTAGAACAACAGGGGCGTAACACAGGTGGGCATTTTATGAACTTTAACGGCACGGCCGGGGTGTGGCGTAAGAGTTGCATTATCGACGCCGGTAACTGGCAGCCAGATACCTTAACTGAGGATCTGGATTTGAGTTATCGGGCGCAATTAAAAGGTTGGAAATTTCTCTATCTCGGCCATGTAAGCAGTCCTGCCGAATTGCCTGTGACTATGACTGCCCTGAAAACGCAGCAGTTCCGCTGGACTAAAGGGGCTGCGGAATGTGTAAGGAAAAACCTGCGTTCAGTTCTCATTTCGAAATATGTTACTAATTCAACCAAAATCCATGCAATTTTTCATCTGATGAATTGCAGCGTCTTTGTGTGTATTCTACTTTCGGCGATACTCAGTATTCCCTTGCTCTTTATCAAAAGCAGCTATCCACAGTACGCAAATCTTTTCGTGTTTGCTTCGTTCTCACCGTTGAGTCTCTTTATTTTCAGCTATTTTTACTGGACTTCTGCAACCCAGAGGATGAATATGTCCCTGCTTTCCTTTATAGCCAAGTTCCCTCTGTTTTTATCCGTGTCTATGGGCTTTGCACTACATAATTCAATTGCCTTATATGAGGGCTATGTGGGGAAAAAGATCCCTTTTATCAGAACACCAAAATTCAATATCACCAGTCGCAAAGACAAATGGAAAGGCAATAGATATCTGGTATCTGGAATAAACGGTATCAGCATGTTTGAAGGCCTTCTTGTTTTATACTTCCTTGCCGGTATTTATTTCGATTTATATTTTCGTAATTATGGATTGCTCCCATTCCATATTATGCTGATACTGGGTTTCGGATATGTGTTCTATTACTCGGTACTACATTCCATAAGCACCCCTCGACATGTAAATGGATAAACGAAAGACAATCTGGCTGGTAACCTTCCTGTTACTTTCTTTGATTGTTTATATCTGGATCGGCTATGGAACGGCGCGGACAGATTTTATTCAACTTATTGTCCTGTACGCTTTCCTGTTCGGCATTTTCCTCCTGGCAATGTTCCGCAAAGTCTTTGATGTTAAGCTACCCATTCTTCTCAGTGTGGCACTAATTTTGCGGCTATCTCAAATGCTCATGATCCCAAACCTGACGGACGATTATTTCCGGTATATCTGGGACGGACTCCTGTTCTCACATGGCTACAATCCGTACCTGGTATTGCCTTCCTCATTTATTCATGGTCCGCAAACGGTGCCCGGCATTACAACCGCTCTATTCGAAGGGCTTAACTCTCCGAATTATTATACGGTCTATCCTCCGTTGTCCCAGTTCCTTTTCGGCCTCAGTGCAAAACTGGCGGGAGGAAGTATTGTGGGTAATGTTATCATTATGAGGCTAGTTATCCTGCTTGCAGAACTCGGTACAATCGTTTTCCTGTACAAGCTGGCGTCCAAATTTAATAAACCACCCGGTATCATCGCAATCTATGCTTTAAATCCCCTGGTTATCATCGAGTTGACGGGTAATATACATCCGGAGGCAATCATGCTTTTCTTCCTAGTACTGGCTGTGTACCTCCTGGTACAGGGGAGACAGTCCTTCGCAGCTATCAGTTTGGGTCTGGCGGTCGGTGTCAAGCTAGTGCCCCTGATATTTTTGCCGTTATTAATTAAACGTATTGGCCTAAAAAAAGGCGTGATTTTTTATGCAATTGCCGCAGGCACGTTTATAATTTTATTCGCCCCCTTTTTCAGTGCAGACCTCCTTCCCAGTTTTTTCTCGACGCTAGGTCTTTATTTCCAGAAGTTTGAGTTCAATGCCGGCGTGTACTACCTGCTGCGATGGGTAGGTTATCAGATCACCGGTTCCAATACGATCGCTGTGCTCGGTATTGTTTTATCCGTTGCTGCATTTGCTGCAATTATCATTATTGCTTTCAAGGAGAAGGTCGTTAACTGGCAGTCATTGTTTCAAAGCATGTTGTTGTGCGGAACGGCATATTTCTTACTCGCTACTACGGTTCATCCCTGGTATATTACTTCGCTAGTGCTGGTATCTGTGTTTACTTGCTACCGCTACCCATTAGTGTGGTCAGTTCTTATAATTTTAAGCTACGGCGCGTATCAAACATTACCGTACTCTGAGAATCTGTGGCTGGTGACATTAGAATATGTCGGTGTGGTTGGCTGGATGGGCTACGAGCTTCTCAAAAAGCTCGCCAAATCTGATATGAATACATCTTCAAAATTCGAAGCGGGCTTTTGACAGTTATATTTTAATTGGCCCATAATATTGAAAGTTATATTTTCCGGACGGACTCTTATAGACTGCAGGGTAGGAAAACCATGAAAAAGCTAGCCGATGTCTTCAGTGAAAAGTTCCTTAACGGTGGTACTGCTCTCGTCTTGATGGGGGCACTGTGGCTGTACCTGTGGGCCATTCCCTGGTATATGACTTATATATCAGATCCGCACTGGGGCCATAACTATGCCGAAGCCATAGCCTTCCTTTCAGTGGGCCTTGCCTATTTCAACCGCCGGTTGTTATCGTGTATTTTGGCCTTTTTGGCTTCGGCCATTATCATTCCAACAGCTCTGGAATTGCTGCCGCATCCGGTGACCGCTATCATTAACGCCGTACTGCTGATATTGATAATACTCGATATAATTGTTGAACGAAAACGCCAGGAGGACCTGCTTCAACTGTCCAATAAGCCACTGGTTTTCTGGCTGAAAAGGCATTTGCCGCGTTTCTCTTATATCATGCTGGCTCATATGGCGCTGCTTTATTTTGTGGTGCGCTTGCCCATGGGAACCTATGAGACAGACTTGGTAACCAAGGTTTATGATGGGATGCTCTTCCCCTTTGTCATACTGCTCTTGCTTGAGGATATGCCGGGCATTTTTAATGGGAAACTGGCTAGGTCCTTGAGTTATTTCTGGGGTATGGCCGCCATGATTATTTCTCTGGTAATACTGTCGGGCCAGCCGGCAACATGGCCTACGCTGGCTATTA
>CAZEAR010000016.1:9392-18843 GCA_964510365.1 uncultured Dehalococcoidales bacterium
CCGCCGATATATGGTTATGCACCAATACTAGGAAAGCAAGCAAATAGAAACTGCCTGCATATCATAAGATAGCTATGCACTTGATTCCCTAATAAGCAGTCCTGAATGTTCCTGTCCCAGAATCTTATAAGCCAGCAACTTAATTCTGTCGTTGACAAGGAACCATAGAATAGCATAGCCCCAGATAAATCCAGCCCAACCCCATCCGATAGGAGCCATGAACAAACCGTAAACAGCAATAAAAGTAGCTATGATTTGTGTGACGACAACGGCAATAATAAGAATCTTTGAAGGCCTGTCGGACCAGCATGGCCCTCGATTACGGGTAATAAAGATAGTCAGGTGTCCTGCAACTGAGAGCTTAAGATACATAAAAGATTGGATGGTTTCCCGACTGAGATGGAAGATATGTTCTCCCATATAAAACAGTCCGAAAGAGGCTATCACTCCGGCGATACCCAATATCGTAGCCAGGCCTAATACCGATTTCATATCCCAGGCTTCCGGTTTTTTAGAATACTTGGCGTTGTCATAGGCGATAGACAGGATAGCGCCATCGTTGAGAATTGCCAGAAGCACTATCATTATGGCGGTCACCGGATAGAAATTAAAGACCAAAATGGATAGTGTCATAAATAGCAGTACCCTGATCGTCTCAGCGATTCGGTAGGTTGCATAGCTTGTCATGCGCTGGAAGATTTTGCGGCTCTCTTTGATGGCATCGATGATTGAAGTAAGACCGGGAAGCAATAGTACAATATCGGATGCAGCTCTGGCAGCATCTGTTGCGCCCGATACGGCAATACCGGCATCCGCTTTCTTGAGCGCCGGGGCATCGTTCACACCGTCTCCCGTCATACCCACGATATGACCACGTTGCTGGAGCACATCAACGATGTGATATTTATGTTCCGGGAAGACCTGCGCAAATCCGTCGGCACGTTCGATATCGTCGGCCAACTTTCCTGTTTCATGGGGTTTAGTTTCGTCGAACAGGCTGGCATCGACGATCTCTTTGCCCAGATCAAGCTGGCGTCCGATTTCCTTGGCTATGGCAACCTGATCTCCGGTCACCATCTTAATATTGATGCCCATCTCTTTTGCTGCATCGACAGTTAGCTTGGAATCATCGCGGACCGGATCAGAAAGCGGGATAACGCCTAGAAATTGCCACTTACCTTCTTTGTTAGTGCTTGCAACTCCCAGTGAGCGAAAACCTCGACTGGCGAACTCGTTCACTGCTTTTTCAACCTGTTTCTGTATATGAGAGGCCCCTGAGCCAAGTGCCAGTATCACCTGCGGTGCTCCCTTAGTTACTTTAAATGTATTATTATTTTCGTCTTTGACACTGGCTTCAGCGCGCTTGTGCACGGGATCGAACGGTTGAAAATGTATTATCTCATAGGACTTCAATGTTTGGGGATCCTTAACGCTGTTTAATACAGCAATGTCTATCGGGTCCTGATTCTCGAATCGAGAGGCAAGTGCGGCATTTCTGAACAACAGTTCTTCGCTGACGTTATCTAAAGTGAAGGGTGATCCCGATTGCAGTTTATTCTGAGTAAGTGTGCCTGTCTTATCGGAGCAGAGTACATCAACTCCTGCCAGCTCTTCAATAGATGTAAGATGGGTGACAATTGCCTGCTTTAATGCCAGGATTCGAGCGCCGACAGCCATGGTAACGGATAATACTGCGGGCATGGCTACAGGGACTGAAGCAATGGTCAAGACCAGTGCAAATTGTAGTATTGTGAGCAGCTTATCGCCGCGGAAAAGGGCCACTGCCAGTATTATTACAGCCAGGGCTACGGCAATAAAAATAAGATAATCGGCGATCTTGATAACAGCACGCTGTAGGTGGCTCCGTACCTCCGTACTCTCGACCAACTGGGCGGCTTTGCCGTAATAAGTATCTTTACCGGTTGCGAAGACAATGGCATCGATTTCGCCTTGCTTAAGAATAGAGCCCGAATATACGACATCTCCACTTTTATGTTCCACGGGCAGGGATTCACCCGTCAGTGCTGACTGGTCGACTTGAACGGGATCTCCATCCAATAATTTGGTATCGGCAGGAATAATATCGCCGATATGAAGGCGAACAATATCCCCCGGTACCAGTTCCCGTGCCGGTATTTGACTCCACCGGCCGTCTCTTTTCACCCTGGCCTGGATGGCCAGCCTCTCCTTGAGCGCTGCAATAGTGTTACCTGCCTGGTATTCTTCCCTGAAGCCGACGACAGCATTCATTATCAATAAGACCAGGATAATACCGAGGTCTGGCCAATGGTTCAGTACGGCGGAAAGGATTGCCGCGATAATGATCATGCCCGGAATAGGGCCCCAGAAATAAGAGAGAAATTTCAGGACAGGATTAACCTTTTTCTCAACAAGTTCGTTGTAGCCGTATTCCGCAAGCCGTTTCTGTGCCTCAGTCTTACTTAATCCCTCCGGTGAAGATTCCAGGTCTTTCATTAGTTCCGTAACAGCCAGACCCTTTAATCTGTCCACTGGAGGTCGTGATATTAAATGTCTATCCCGCGGAGTATCTTGCATACTCGATTTTCCTTGAGACGGTGTTCCTGTAATATGATGCGGAAAAAATTCAGCAGTGCCTGTATTTCCTCATTTGTTTAAACGTATAGTATCTTTTAACTTGAATACGGTTTCAAAAGAGCCGAGAAGATTTAGATACTGTTCTATGTATCGTGTAAGCAGGAACCGCTGTCTGACCGATTCTTTTGCCTTTATTCCCATTTCTTTCCTTAATTTCCTGTCTTTAATTATTTGAACAATTTTATGTGCTGCATCCTCGACCGATGAAACTAAGAAGCCGTTTACTCCGTCTTCAATCTGGTACTTTATGCCTCCTACATTGCCACCGATAACGGGAGTTCCTTTCCACATAGCCTCGGCAACCGTCAATCCGAAGCCCTCGCGAACAGATTTTTGTATTACTACCGCCGCTTTGCGCTGAAGAGCATTCACCAGTGCACCGTCCTGAACGGTGAGGATGATGATACGTTCTTCCCTGTAACCGAGCAGTGAATTGTAGACTTCTTCTCCTTCGGGATCGTCCGTGGCTACATTACCCAGTAATACCAGGGTGCAATCTACCTCTTCCCTGGCCAGCTTAAAAGCCAGAATGACGCCCTCAGGGTCCTTCCAGCGGTCAAAGCGGGAGATTTGCACTACCAGAGGAAGGTCTGTAGGTATTCGATAGTGCTTTAAACGGTCGTCTATTTCATGTTGGCTTAACTCACAGTTGGAAATTGTAAATGGGTCTATAGCCGGTAAAAAAAATAACTGGGGAACATCGAACTCCTGTTTGTATTCGGGACTACTCAAAATTACTGCGTCATATTTATTGATATAGGGCGTCAACCGGCTCAATAGTTCTTTATTAGGAGTGGAAAGATCAATATGACAGCGCCAGATCCAGGGACAATCTTTCCTGTAGAAGTTGATCATTGGCAGGGGCTGCGGATCATGAACGATTACGATATCATGGTCCAGGTGAGTTCTTATCGCATTTTCATAGATGACGTCCTCATAAATCTGCATCTTTCTATTTGTTAAATTTATGTTGTCACCTTGTAAAGCGTTGTGTATTTTTTTGGTTACGGTGAAGAAGTCCGGGGAGCCCTGAACCACTCTCCACCCCGTTCTTATTCCCAGGCTATTCATCAGCAATGTCTCGGAGGAGAGAAGTTGTGACACTCCGCCGCCGTAGTACGTCGAATTTATATTCACTACATGTATATCTTGGAGTGACTTGGCCTTTTTCTTAAGACGCTCAACCGCTGCTGCCCCAACAAGCGGCTTATAATCGTCTATTTGTACTATTTTGTGTTGTGGCATCGATATTTATTTCCATGCTTGAAATATCTGTTATCCCGATTGATACAATTTAACATATTCCATTTGAAAAGTTTATTACTTACGGCTGCACGAAATCGATCCTGTTTTGCTTATAAATTTATTTGATCACTGTAACTTTTGAAGGGATTCCAGAGCAGATTTTGCAGCAAAAGCTATCTCCAATGATGCATCTATATCATCCAGGGCATTAAATACAGGCTTTAGTATTTCTTTAAATTTTCCATCGGACAATTCGTGAAGTACATGATGTGCTCCTTCTCTCATCCAGATTGAATCCGGGCAATCAATTAATGCTCGTAGCATCGGTATCAATGACTTATTCCCGATTGTAATCAATCCTTCTGCTGCAATCCAGCGGACATCGAACATCTTATCCGTGAGCGAGTTTACTAATGCATTTACTGATGCAGGGTCCTGTATCTGGCTCAGCGCCTTGACTACTTCCCATCTGACCCACTGGTCCTTATCATTAATAGCTGGTAAAAGATATTGAACCGCTTGATGCCCAAGAGCTACCAGGGAACTGCGAGCCCTTATCCTTACTATGCTGTCCTTGTTCGATAAATTAGCAATCAAAGTGTTTATATTAGCAATGTCGGTTTGTTTAATCTCAGAAATGTTTTCACGATTTACATGTACTTTCCGTTTATCCATATATTTCTCCTGTATTAGTTTCTATGCAGTCAGCTTTGCTTTATGCCTAATAACAAAATTGGACTGGAGACTTTATACCAAATTTATTGACTATATTACGAGCCCCAATCCACTAATTCCCTGAATGTCAATCTACTGATATGACGATTGAATAAGTATGATTTTTATGCAAATAGTTGAAGCTTTTTTGTCTTGGGCAAGATTAGCCTACTACCAATAATGAGTATTGTCAATTCCTTTGGCAATGATAAATTAAATATAGGGTGATCATCCTCTGGATTATTCATTGCCGCTCATATAATATTTTTCCTTAATAACTTTAAAGGGTCAAGCTAAATTATGCAATATGCATTTATAATTATCTTTTATAGTTTTGCTTTTATATTTTAAACGCCTATATAATGGGCCATTATAGGCACTGCCAGCGCATAAAGTAAAATGGCAGTTTGCCTATTCTTGAAATTAGGGCCGAATATGAGCATCAGTCCGCTTAGAGGAAAGACCTTAGGTTTTTGGTCTACGGTAGCCATAGGTATAGGAGGCATGGTAGGGGGTGGGATTTTCGCTGTTCTCGGACTGGCAGTGCAGACGGCAAAAGGTGGTACACCGCTGGCTTTTCTTATCTCCGGAATAGTGGCCCTTCTAACCGCATATTCCTATTCAAAGCTTTCGATTACTTATCCCAGTCGCGGCGGTACGGTTGAATTTCTGAATCAGGCGTTCGGCGTCGGTATCTTTACCGGTGGTATGAACATATTACTCTGGCTGAGTTACATTGTTATGCTTTCACTATATGCTTATGCCTTCGGCAGTTACGGCGCCAGCTTCTTCCCGGCTGCATTACAATCCTTCTGGCGGCATATTTTCATTAGCGGTGTAGTGCTCCTGTTCACTTTCTTGAATATTCTGGGTGCCAGGGCAGTGGGCAAATCTGAAAACTACATTGTAGCTATTAAGATCCTGATACTTATGATTTTCCTGGCGGCCGGTATATGGAGCATAAACACACAGAGCATCGCGCCTGCTGCCTGGAGTGATCCCTTAAAGCTGGTTGCCGGGGGCATGCTTATCTTTCTGGCCTATGAGGGTTTTGAGCTTATTGCCAATACTGCTGAAAACGTACGCAATCCGCGCCTGGTATTGCCCCGTGCTTATTTTACTGCGGTTCTGTTTGTTATCGTCCTGTATATTATGGTTTC
Organism: uncultured Dehalococcoidales bacterium; assembly: GCA_964510365.1. Classification (GTDB taxonomy): domain Bacteria; phylum Chloroflexota; class Dehalococcoidia; order GIF9; family UBA5629; genus CAZEAR01. The sequence continues at coordinate 15,128 of CAZEAR010000016.1, forward strand.
AGTGGTGACGGTGGGAAATCTCACGGTTGATAGCATCATAGCTGCCGAGGATTACGCTTTAGCCGAAGCAGCCAGACCATTACTCGGTTCGGTCGGTTTTACCATGGTTGCTGTTGCCGCGCTGTTATCGACCGCTTCGGCTATTAATGCCACTCTATATGGTACAACGAGAGTAAGCTATATTATCGCTAAGGAAGGAGAATTACCGGAAAGTCTGGATAGGGAAATCTGGCAAAGACCGATCGAAGGATTGCTGATAACTTCGTTCCTGACTCTGGTGGTAGCCAATCTTTTCGATTTATCCCATATTTCAATGATGGGCAGCGCCGGATTTCTCCTTATATTCGCTGCGGTAAACATAGCGAATTTCCGGCTGGCGGTTAAAAGTAATTCGCATAGATGGATATCTTTGCTTGGGGCGATCGTTTGTCTGATTGCGCTGGTTACATTGATCGTTCATAGAGCAATTGTTTCTCTAATGGAACCGCTGGTACTTTTAATAATGATAGCCCTGTCTTTTGCTATCGAGATTATTTACCGCAGGTTAACATCGAGGGTAATTCGGCCTGTATACAAAAAAAGCAATTGAACCTTTACTGTGGTATTTGAAGATGACTTAATTGAAAGTTTCTTCTTTTATTCAAGTCTGCAATTTATTTAATCTATCAGACATTAAAAACACCGAGAAAGTGGAGCAGAGAACCCAAACCTAAATGTCCGAAATAAGCTAATAGCAGTCCCTGGACCGTTTTGCCCGACCAGCAAACGACCAGAAATTTGGTCAGATTAAAGCGCTCCGCTCCCATGGCAAGTATAAGAGGGGTAGCAGCCGGATTGGGATAAAGGAATAATAGAAAGACAATTGCCATTTCTTCCCAGTTCTCTGACTTAACTATCTTGGATATACGTTCATTATTCAATAACCGGCCCAGCCGTGAATTGGAATCGCTGAAATCGGAAAAAACTTTGAGTCCGGCACGGCCGGTGTAATAAATGAAATAATTGCCGATGGTATTGCCCAGTCCGGCTACCAGACCGATAAATAATGGATTCAATAAGCTGCCGAGTGTAAAGGTAAGTATCATACTGGGAGTAGGTATCGGTATCGGCGATCCGGCGAGCAGGGATATCAGGAAGAGCCCGAGGTAGCCATGCTTCTCAAGCTTGACAACATCTTGCCAGTTATAGACCAGAAAAACGGAGAGGCCAATAGTCAGGCAGGTCATCACTACCAGCAGTGAAACAGTTATATATTTTCTTCTTCTAGCTAGGCTGTAAGACGAATTCACCCGTCTATTGTACGATACTCATATAATAATTGGAATCAGTCCATTCAGGTATGCCGATTTGTTTATTCGTACAGAGTTTCCCAGCTTTCATAACCGGATGGATTGCCCGGAACCCATTCGGGAGGAATGCGATAGGCCCGGTAAATGCTGTTATCACGCATGCCCTGATTAGGAGCAATAAATTCCCATACCATTTCTTTATCTGCGGTGACTTCAAAAATGCGGCCGCTACGGCCTTCGGTAATAAGGGTATTTCCATTGGGTAGCCTCTGGACAGAACTGATATCCTGGCTGAAGAAAAACTCCTCACCGCTCTGCTGCCCGTACTGCCAGACGATTTCCAGCGTCACCGGATCGAACTCGATGACCCTCGAGTAGGACCTGGTATAGCGGGGAGCAGAACCGGAACCTCCGTATCCTGACCGTCCACCGTTATCGAAGACGAGGATGTTGCCTTCTCCGGGTAGTCCTGCCGGAATCATATGGGCATTATGCTGTCCCACGAATTGCCCCAGTTTTTGCTCCGGGGTTCCTTGCGAGAAGTCAGGGCCGACTTGCCATACTATTTCTCCGGTGGCGCGGCTGATGATGGCGATAAAGCTGGCGCTGCGGGAACTGATTATGATGTTTTCCGGATTGAAACGTTCATCTCCGGTATCGGAATACCAGTGATTTTTACCGAGCAGGGACATGCTGTTTATGTGCAGCCAGTCGAATCCTTTATCTGCTTTGTACTGGGGTGCCCGGTAAATCTCGTTCACGGCTGCAAGGTCGAAGCCGAATTCCTGGAAATGGTCGGAAGCATGCCATTCGAAACCGGTAAGGTTACCATTCCAGTCGACTTCATAGATAACGTCATCTTCCAGTTCCTTGTTGCTTATCTCAGGGACCAGTTCGTTTTTATGCGCTAGAATCAAAGTGGTGCCCGATTCTACGAATTCCTGCCCCGGGGCATAATATCCAACGGGATTTCCTTCCCTCTGGAAATCATGATGCTGCCGGGACATCATGGTACCGGTCCTATCATCGTCCCAGTCCGAGAACGACCATATCTCGTTGCCTTTCCAGTCCAATTGAACCAATTCGATTGCATCCTGAGTGGGAGGTTGTGGGGGGCCACCGCCTTTTGGACCGGATGAAGGCCGTTGACCTGCACGTACTCTTTTGTTGCCTATTATTTCACCATCGGGAAGCATTTTAACCGGCATCCCTCCGATGGACCATTTCTTTATTACGTTCCCATCCATATCTACCAAAACGGCATTGCCGCCCGGAGGACTGTACAGGGTATATCCGGCGCATATGGTCGTATCATAATCAGCAGATGATGTTGATATGGATGTTGACGCGGGCTCGGTCTTGATTGCAGGTGCTGGTGGTTCCACCGGTACCGGTATATCCCCGGCACAGCCTAAAGTGCCGAATAGCAATGAGATGCCTGTCGATATTATGAGAAGTAATCTTATTGTCCTATTCATTTTATTTTCCTCCTTGTGATGTTAATTACCTGTATGATAAGCCTACATCCCATTGCGGATGCCGGATGGATCATCCGGCATCACGAACACATCTTACGTAGTTGAACAGTCTGCTCACGTCTCCCTGAGGGCCGAAGGAATACGGGAAATCGGAAGCATTGCCGCTCTTGGGATCGCTCCTCTGAGCACCGGCGCCATGCACATCCTGCCACTGGTTCTGCCAGTAGCCTATTGCCCTTCCGAAGCTGACATAGGCCGCGCTGTCTCCCATGCCGTTGCTTTTAACATGGGTAGTGCCTGTCCAGAAGAACGGGTAATCCTTCTGTCCCGCCTCATTGGTTATGCTGGTTATATCGAACACGGGATCGATTGCAGCCGAGTCCGTGGCATCCGGAGACCTATTGTAATCGACGATGCTCTGCAATTCCTTGGCATTGGGCAGCCGCCAGTCGTTATAGCCCAGGTAGTTCTCCTGGTTCTTCTGCTGTACCCAGGCCAGGGCATCTTCCCAGTCCATCCCCTCACCGCTGTCAGCCTGAGACCACATGAGGCCGGTGGCGGTATCGGTTATAGTGCCGTCGTTATTATCCACGAAGAGGTTCTGTCCGTAGTCCTGGTTGCCCCTGACATAGAGGACGTAGAATCCCTTTCCTTCTGACCGGCCCGGCATAGCATCCGACGGATATCCTTTTATCCTGCCGTCTGCGAAGTTCACGCCGAAAACGGTCGCATTGCCTCCCATGGTGGTGCCGAGATACTTAGTGCTAGAGACGAATTGAGAGTCTATGACCCTTTCTCCGGTGACATCTCCGTACTGGAAAACAAAGTAGTCCGTATCGATAAAAGGTATCGCAGTAGTATTCCCGGGGCCGCTGGGATCAGTGCCACTGAAAAGTATCAGCGAGTACAGCTCTTTGATGGTCGGCAGCCGCCAGTCATCGTATCCGGC
>CAZEAR010000017.1:0-18836 GCA_964510365.1 uncultured Dehalococcoidales bacterium
CGGTACGGTTATGCATATGATGCGATGTGATGATCCTGACTTTGAGAAATTTGGAGAGATCTATTTCTCGACAGTATATCCCGGAGTAGTTAAGGGCTGGCACCAGCATAAAAAAATGACGCTTAACTACGCCGTTATCTCCGGTATGATAAAACTGGTACTATATGATGAAAGAGCGGATTCTCCGACCAAGGGAGAGCTTCAGGAGATAGTTATAGGGGAAGATAACTATGTGTTGGTCAAAATCCCTCCTCTTGTCTGGAATGGCTTCAAGGGTATAGGCTTAAAGCCGGCTATTGTGGCCAACTGTGCTACTCATCCTCATAGTCCTGACGAGATATCTCGTATCGATCCCATAGATAACCATATTCCCTATGACTGGTCTTTAAGACATGGATAAAAAGGTTGTATATTGAGAATTCTGGTTACCGGCGGTTTTGGTTATTTAGGAAGTCATCTCAGCAATCATCTTCTAAATCAAGGGCACAGAGTTAGAATACTGTCTCGAACCTTACATCCCGAGATGTCGCAGTGGAGCCAGCAATTTGAGGTAGTCCTTGGTGATGTTTCTCGATATCAATCTATAAAAAACTGCTGCCGGAATATGGACATTGTTATTCATGCTGCTGCTCTGAATGAAGTGGATTGTCGCACGAAGCACAAAGAAGCCCTGCTGATCAATGGACTGGGTACTATAAACCTGTTGGAGGACGCTTGCCAGAACGGAGTAAGCAGGTTTATCTATCTCTCGACTTTTCATATTTATGGGATTCCCAAAACGGAGTTTATTACCGAAGAGACATTGCCCGACCCGATTAATAGTTACTCCATAACTCATTATCTTGCTGAGAGGTACTGCCGCCAGTTCGAAGTAGAGAGGAAATTGGGAAGCTATATACTCAGGATATCCAATGGCTATGGGGCTCCTCTTTTTAAAAGCATAAATCGCTGGACGCTGGTGGTTAATGATCTGTGCAGCATGGCTTTTAACCACAAAAAAATCCTGCTGAAGTCCAAAGGCACCCAGGAGAGGGATTTCATCGGAATAAAAGATATTATCCGTGGGGTGGAGATATTTGTAGAAAGGGATGTAGACAATCAGGGCAGTAACGTTTACAATCTGGGCAGTGGGCAAAACATCTCTATAATTTCCCTGGCAAATACAGTGGCCGAGGTTTATCGGGAAAGGTATAATCAAAGCATAAACGTGGATATTTCGGCGGATGCCGTAGAGCCGGATATTAAAATATCTTTCAAATTTTCCATCGATAAGATAAAAAATCTGGGCTACCAGCCAGTTTCGATTCTAAAAGAGGAGATCCACCAGGTCTTCAAGGTACTGGAAGGTTGAGATGAAGGTCAGCGTTATTATGCCCACATATAACCGGGCCCATATGATAATTGAAGCCATAGACTCAGTACTCGGTCAGACCTTCGAAGATTTTGAGTTGATTGTTGTGGACAACTATTCTTCCGACAACACCGAATCAGTAATCAAATCATACCGCGATAAAAGAATCAAGTACTATAAGTACCATAACCACGGGCGGGTCAGTGCCAGTCGAAATTACGGCATCAAGAAATCCAGCGGTGAGTATATAGCGTTTCTTGATGATGACGACCTTTGGATGCCGGAAAAGCTGGAAAAACAGGTCAGACTTCTGAATTCAAACAGGGAGTTGGGGCTGGTTTATTCTGATCGCTATTTTATTAAAAACGGCCAAACTGTGATAATTGAGCAACCTTTCGGAGGGTTAAAACCCTTCCGTGGGAATGTGTTTAATGAAATATTGGGAGTTTGTGTTATTCCTACGCTAACAGTAATGGTCAGGCGAGAGGTGCTTGACAGGGTTGGCTTGTTTAACCTGGATTACATAATTTCTCAGGACTATGACTTATGGTTAAGGATAGCCGAATACTATCCAATCGATTTTACGGAAGAACCTCTGGCGAAATACAGAATCCATGGAGATAATTTTAGTAGAAGCCCGGAGTTAGGAATTGGCGAAAGTATCCGCGTAGTGGACTATTGGCTGGAGAAGAGAAATGATTTAGAGAGTAAATTCCTAAGGAAGGCGAAACAGGAACAAGCGATTCGTTATGCCTGGTTATTATTATACAGCTTTAAAAACCGCCAAAAGAAGAAAATTGCTGATGGGTGCGTAAATCTAATTAAATTGTTTCCTTATAGCCTGATACTGATTCCCAGGTTGGGACGTTTTCTATGGAAATTCACAGTTAAAATAGTAAGGTTCAAGCGTTAGAATCAATAGACAATCGATGCCACAATATAAGCATTAGCGTAGCTGGATTCTTGGTCTGCGGTTAAGGTATTTCTATTATCTACAACATACTATTTATGATATTTTGATATCTCTCTAATGTTGCTACGTAGGAAAACTTTTTTTCTATCATATCTCTGGCATTCCTGGTAATTTCCGTGATATTAGGATGATTAAATGCTCTGCGGATATTAGCTTCAATACATTCCGCTGAATTATTTTCCATGAGGAATCCTGTTTTTCCATCTTTGATTATTTCCGGGATCCCGCCACTGTGGCTGGCCAGCACTACTGAACCACAGGCCATTGCCTCGACAATTATTTTGGGGATACCCTCTATATAAGAAGGGACTATTAGTATTTTTATATCATTCAAATAGTCCGGCATCATTTCGATATCAATCCAACCAGTCAATTCTACCCTGCCATCAATATTATTGGCTGCCAGTAAATTTTTAACCTCATCTTTAAGATCACCGTCTCCAATAATTATAGCTTTACTTTCCGGGTCTTTAAGGATGGCTGGTAATGCTCGAGAGAACTCCAAAATGCCTTTCTCTTTCGATAAGCGACCGCAGTATCCTATCGGGTAAGCTCGCTGCAACCATTCTTTGGACTTTTTGAATAGCATGGTATCGACATATTGGTTAGCCAGTTTAATTTTATGCTGATACTTTTGCATTCTATATCGTTCGATCATGTATTCAAACTGAACGGCTATTATATTTGCCCGAGAAAAAAGAAATATTTCTTTTATAGTATGGAGTAAAACTTTCATCGACTTCGGTATTTTACCTATACCTCTAACAGGTTGTTCCCGGCAAAGAACCGAACTTCTACCATCAATTTTTAGAATTGTTTTCTTCTTCAGGAACAAGGTTGTAAACAAAAAGGGGGAAAAAAGATACAAGTCTCCCCCATACCAATATATAAAGATGTCTGCATCCTTTATTCTATTTAACTCCCTGATTATATCTTGTTGATATTTTAGAAAGGGAATGATTCTTTTCCAGAATGGGGCTTCATACTTTTCCTTCACAGTCAAATTTATCCAGTTCGTATTTTCAGGAATCTTATTTCTGTCGCCATCGCAGTTTGTGGAAATCCAGGTTATACTGCAGGATAGCGGTTCGAGGATGGTTAATAGCCTGAAGTTAGCTTCGAAGCCAGATAGGCCCTTTTTACTTTCCTTTGATACTAATGCTATCTTTGGTTTCATGTCAGTAGATGCCGGTAAGTTTATATAATAGTAATAAAGCTAAATTGCTGGATTTCTGATATTCGCTCTTAAGTATTATATATCGCAGGCATGGTAATGTGATAGCCAGGTTTTATTGTTGTGATATGGCAACTTCGATAACTGCTCCTACCTTACTCCATATTTCATCAGGCCACACGTCTTTTGTAATTTTATTGATGGTAATTCGTTTATGATGCCCCAATTGTTCTAGCAAGCTGGAGTAGTTTCTTTCCCACCCTCCATGGTGATAAAATCCAAGGCCTGCAGGATCTTTTCTGCTTTGATCTGTGAAAGAATGCCATTCCATAAGAATAACAGCTTTGCGGGCAACTCTGAGCATCTCTTGAATAACTTTTCGTATCTTGTCTTTTCCTATATATATCAAGACGGCGTCCGTAAACACGATATCGAATTCCTTGTCGTTGAATTGTTCCAATTCATCTGCTTTGCCGATGGACAACTTAACGTTTGAGATACCTTCTGAGATTAATAGCTCGCGTCCCAATTCGATAGCCTTTGGATTAATATCAATTCCTTCTATTTTCATGCTAGGAAACTGTTTGGCGATCAGATATAAATTAGGACCGCAGTTACAACCTATTTCTAAAATACTATTCGGTGAGTAGCTGGCGATTTTTTCCAGTAGCAAGTGACGGTGATTATGACCTTGTGAGTCCCAATAGCCCATGACCCATTCGTCATTATTGCCAGCGTGTCGGTTGTTTCCCCAATCATTACCTTTATAAAGATGTCTCTCTGCCCATTCTTTTTCTCTGGCTTTTGTTCCGATAATAAGTTCAGCTAAGTGAACAGGTTGCAGGACAAAGTAAATTTTACTAATTGTTCGATAAAAAGCTGGCCATGTCTTCAATAAACGCTTAAGTGACCTTTTTATGCTCATTTTGGTTTATTGTTTTCGAAGAATTTATGGATAGACGTTATAACATATTCTACCTGCTCATCGGTTATTTCAATGAGCAAAGGTACAGATAATACCTGCTGCGAAATTTGTTCGGTTTTGGGGAGTTGGAATTGACTTAAACCAAGTGCTTTCTGGTGATGCATCGGTTTGGGCCAGGAAACTAGTATTTCAATCCCGCTGTCTCTTAAATGGGCTACGAGTTTATTTCTCTCATGGGATTGTATAACGTAGTTGGTGAATACGTCGAAATATCTACCTTGTGTTAATGGGGGATGTGGTAGTTTTATTTGTGGTAGATCAGATAGACCGTGTTGATATAAGTTGGCTAACTCCCGTCGCCTTTCAATCCACTGTGGCAGATACTTAAATTTGACATTGATTATGGCGGCCTGAAGGTTGTCCAGTCGGCTATTGTAACCATAGAAAACTATGTCATTGGTCTCCCTATCCTGACCGTGGTCTCTTAAAAGGCGTATTGATTTTGCTATATTCTCGTCATTTGTTACTGCTATACCCCCGTCACCAGCGCCACCTAAAATCTTGGCGGGGTAAAAGCTAAAGCATCCGGCTAAACCAAACGAACCGGCTTTTTGGCCGTCAAAACTGGCTCCGAGAGCCTGAGCAGCATCCTCTATTATTATCAAATTGTATCTGGAAGCAATCCCGGTCAACTTTTCCATGTCGCAAAGTCTGCCGTTAAGATGGACCGGAATTATGGCCTTGGTCCTTGACGTAATGGCTTTTTCCAACAGGTCTACATTCATGTTATGGTCATCGCCGATATCTATGAGTACAGGAGTAGCTCCACAGTGAATAATGGCAGCTACAGTGGCGACAAATGTATGTGCTACAGTAATAACTTCATGTCCGGGACCTATTCCCGCAGCCTTTAACGAGAGCTGTATTGCATCTGTGCCGCTGTTAACTCCGACTGCATATTTAGTACCCAGAAAGGATGCTATATTTTCTTCACACTTCTCCACTTGATTACGAAGGATAAAGTCGCCTCTTTCAAATACTTCCATGACCGCTGAGTTAATTTCATTTTTCAGTTCGCGGTATTGCTTGGGATAATCGACAAAGGGCACTTTATAACGCATCAATAGTTCTCCATTAAGTTTATTATTTCTGATTTGATAACCTGTTCTTTGGGGTAATATGCTTGCTCCAGGGCATTGCTGGCCGGTGCTGGTAAATCCGGCAATGCCACTCGTACTATGGGTGACTTTAGCTGTTTGATTATATCAGTTTCTGCGATCCTGGCAGATATTTCCGCACCTATGCCTCCGGTCTTCCAACCTCCATCTATGATTATCAGCCTACCTGTCTTTTTTACTGATTCTATCAGGAGATTCTCATCAAGCGGTTTCAGTGAAAGAGGGTCTATCACTTCAACGGAAATCCCCTCTTTTTCCAGACTATGTGCAGCTGTCATTGTTTCCTGCACCATATATGAAGTTGCGATTGCAGTTATATCTTCTCCCTTTCTTCTAATTATTCCTTTGCCAAGTGGCATGGAATAGATCTCCTCAGGAACTATACCTTCATTGTTATATAGCCAACGATCGTCAATATAGACTACTGGGTTATTATCATTAATACTGGATATAAGAAGTCCTTTAGCATCATATGGTGTGGCAGGCATGACCACTTTTAAACCGGGAATATGATTAAATATCGCTTGCAATGCTTGCGAGTGTTGGGCAGCCTGTTCGCCACCCCTGTTGATAATCGCCCAAATGGTTAGAGGAACATTCATTTGACCTCCAAACATATAGTGCCAGGTGGCAGCATGGTTTGCTATTTGATCCATGGCGTAATACATAAAGTCCATTCTGGGGTGTACTAAAACAGGGCGCATTCCAGCCAATGCGGCTCCAATTGCTATTCCTGTTATACTATTTTCGGATACGGGAGTATCGATTACTCTATCAATACCAAATTTGTCAATCAGTCCGGCCGTGGTCATCCCAACATACCAGGGACTGGTGATACCCTGTCCGATTACAATAATCTTATCATCCTTCTCCATCATAGAGTGCAGTGTTTCATTGATTGCCTCGACATATGTGATACTACGCGTATTACTGGTCATGCTAGTTCCCGAAAACAAATTGTGTAAGCTCATTTACATCTGGAAAAGGACTTTCCTTTGCATAGATAATGGCTTTTCTTATTTCCTCATCAATCATTTGGGTAGTATGAGCTATTTCTTGTTGAGATATAATATTTCTATCCAATAATAGTCCTTCCAATTCTTTAATAGGACATTTAGCAGTCCATGATTTTAATTCTTCATAACTTCGTAGCCCCTTATCTAAGTCATCATGGGGGCCGACATGTCCCAACCATCTATAAGTTAAACATTCTATTAATGTTGGCCCTTTGCCGCGGCGGGCATTTTCGATAACCATTTCTGCTGTTTTGTACACCTCAATTGCATTGTTTCCATTGATTCGGATTCCCGGGATGTTAAACATACTAGCTTTCTGATAGATGTTAGTATTAGCTAGGCATTCTGATATCGGCATATGTGTAGAATAGAGATTATTTTCACAGACGAAAATGACCGGTAACTTTTTAAGTGCAGCGAAATTGAGCGACTCATAAAATGTTCCTTCACATACAGCTCCGTCACCGAAAAATGCCACAGATACAACATCGTGCTCTATATTACTAAAAGCAAAAGCCGATCCAACGGCCATGGGAATAGTCCCGGAGACGATTGCAGAACTTCCGGCCAGTCCCATATCTATTGCAGCGATGTGCATTGAGCCGCCTCTACCTCTGGAACATCCGGTTGCTTTTCCGTACAATTCGGCCATTAAAGTATTTATATCCCCACCCTTAGCGATGTAATGCCCATGACTTCGGTGGGTACTGAAAACCCAATCGTCTTTTCGCAATGCCGAACATACTCCAACAGCTACGGCCTCTTGCCCGATATAAAGATGACAGGGACAAATAATTTCATTTTCCAATACTAGCTCGGCCACATTCTCTTCGAATCTTCGAATTTTCTTCATCATGTAATACATCGCCCGCAGAGTAGCAACGGGAACGTCTAAATGTTTTGCAGTGTCTTTGTGAATGGATTCCTTAGTCAATTTTTATGCTCTCTTCCATACCATATTGTTTATTTCAATAGCACTGATAATTTTATTGGCTAAGTCCGGCATTTTTTGCGTTAATACAATCTGCATACAGGTTTTCGTAATCCTCAATCCTTGTATTCATTGACATATTTTCTCTTATATACGCTGCAGCTTTATTTGCCTTGTTTTTAGCCTCAGTCGGATATTCTAAAATTTGATTCATGATACCGGCTAACTTATGCGTGTCATCAAATGGTACCAGATAACCTGCATCCAGTCTCCGTACATCTTCGCCGGCACCAGTATGCTCAGTGACAACTATAGGCGTACCGCAGAGTACCGCCTCAAATGGTGCCCACGCACCTTGTTCGTATCTGGAGGTCTGAATTACTAAACTGGCATCTACTAATGCCGATAGTTTTTCCATTCCTTCTAAGAATCCAGTAAATAATACCCTGTTTTTTATATCAAGCTTCTTAATTATATTATTCAGGTCTTTCAGATATCCGTCATCGGGTCCAACAATTACTAAAATTGTATCATCTCTACGTTTAGTTAATTCATAAAATGATTTTACCAAAAAATCTATCCCTTTTATCCAGTGAATTCTACCAAGAAACATTATAATATGCTTTTGCTTGATATTATAATTTCTGCGAAAAAATCCTTGCTCAGGTAGATTAACAAAATCTTCAACAGGAAAGGGTGGGGGTATCAACGCGATTTTATCCTGTTCTATACCTAACTCTTTATATTCGTTGACACCTATCTCACTCTCGGCAATAAATCTGCTACAATCTCTTATTATTTTATTGCCAAAGAAAATATCAAATAGCTTTTTTAGACTTGCTTTTTTGGTATATGGAGTTGAACCATGAGCGTCTATAATATAAGGGATTCCATATTTATGTGAATAGTAATGAATTACAATATTCTGAAAACACCTCTGTGAGTGCAAATGTATTATGTCAAAAATTTTTAAATTCCTTTTGACTTCAGGTATCAGTTTCGGTGTGAAATAGAATCCCGGCATATTTACGATACTGCGAAATGGATATATATTTACTCCCTCCAAAGAGTCTACATATTTTTGATCCAGTGCATGATTACTGGTATAAATAGTGACTTCATGTCCCCTTCTTATTTGGGCACGTGCGAGCTTGTAGATAAGGTCTACTGTTCCGCCGCCATGTGATAGCGAAAACAAACCAAATACATGTAAAATTTTCATCTTATATTTTTCGCCAATGGGATCGTATAATGCCGGTCGCCCTCTTTGTAAGATCCACAAATTCGCTGGTACTTTGTATGGACGCCATTACTTTTACTACCCTTTTTATAAATGCGGGATTAAACATATAATATTTACCGAATTTCTTAAGAGTAAATTTTCTAAAGATCTCGTTTTTAAACGCTATTATATCTTCATCGGTACAATCTGCAGTCAAATTTGTATTGGTATCAAATGCCCAATCTTTTAGAGATGTTATGTTGTCCTTTATTAGCCCTTTTTCAGAAGCGAGTTGATATAATTCGGTGCCCAGGAGTGGAGTCGCTATAGAGAATCCGTAAAAGTCCAGATCTAGCTTTTCGGCAAAGTCGATTGTTTGGCGAATTGATTCTTTGGTTTCTCCGGGCAATCCTATCATGAAATAGCCGTTAGCACGAATACCGGCGTCTTTCGTCCATTTTACAGCATCTCTGATTTGCTCAATAGTAATGTTTTTCTTCAGGGCATCGAGCATTTGTTGATTACCGGATTCTATGCCATAAGCGATTTCTCGACATCCGGCATTATACATTGCTTTACATAATTCTTTCGTCATTAAGTTGACCCTGCCATTACATAACCAGATAAATTTTGTTCCTTGTGCTATGAGTAGATCGCAAAAGTCAAAAACCCTTTTAGGATTCATTACAAAGGTATCATCATTAAAAATAAATCCGTTGATTCCATATGTTTTATGGAGGTTATTCATTTCTTCAAAGATGTTTTCCGGACTTCTGGCCCTCCACTTGTTTCCCCACATTTCTTTATAACAAAAGGTGCAGTTATAGGGACATCCTCTACTGGTAATCATAGTAGAGCTTTTTATCTTAACAGAATGTTTTATGTTTGAATCAAAATCATGGAATTGGTTTTGAACATAATGATTCATGTTTAACAGATGCCGTGCAGGAGGGGGTATAGTATCAATGTCGGCTATTTGGTCTGTGCATTCATTGATAATTACCTTACCGCTATCCTTATAGCCAATTCCTCTAATTTCAGTGACATTACTGGAATTTTTTATCGCAGAGGCTAGTTCGAGTATTGTTCTTTCACCTTCACCTATGACTGCAAAATCTGCAGGTGATAGTTGGAGAAGTTCCCGTGGAAACGTGGTAGCTAGCGGTCCTCCGAGTATTATCTTGGAGTGGCTATTTGCTTCTCTGGCAAATGTTGAGAGTTTTAACACTTGTTGGAATTCGGTGACCATGCCGGTGATACCTACTACGTCACAGTTTTTTATTATTTCTTTCAGGCGTTTACCGCTAACTTTTTCTGCATTCATATCTATAATACTAACATTATTACCGTCTAATTCTAGTACAGCGGCGATGTATGTTAATCCGAGAGGAACAAGGACGCTTGGGCTCCAAGCCCTGAGTCTGGGATTAATCAATATAATGCGGGATTTCATAAATGTTGGCTTAGTCATAGTAGGTTTGTTTTTGAGGGATAGTATTCCACTGAAGCATCTGTTTTGACCATGAGAGATTTCGACATGAATTAATATTAGCTATTTCTGTTATAGCCAAGGATGAGGTTTATAACTTTTGATGATACGCTTTTATCAAGATATTCTTGAGGTGGCTCCCATTCATGCTTTTCGGCCAGAGCTATTTTGACCGCTTCGAGCATTAGTTCCGGGGAAACACTTGCTAATATATTACTTCCACTCTCTATTGTTTCGGGCCTTTCAGTTACATCTCTTATAGTTATATTCGGAACTTTGAGGATACAGCATTCTTCCTGAACAGTTCCGCTATCTGTGATCACACAAGTAGCGTTTTTCTCCAACTGGATAAAATCAAAGAAGCCTAATGGTGTGGAAAAGTTGATATTATTACTGTCTTTTCTTAGATTAAATTGTTCAATTTTACTCTTTGTTCTGGGATGCAGACTGCAAATAATTGGCAGAGAATATTCTTTGTTTATCAAGTCTAGACCGGTAAGGATATTCCTCAGCCTTTCTTCACTGTCGACACTTTCTGCACGGTGCATAGTTACAAGAAAGTATTTTTGCGGTTCAATTTTCAATTCATCGAGAATATGACTGGCTTGAATTTTTTTTGAGTTATGTTTAATCACCTCAAATATAGGATTGCCGATAACATAAACGGCATCGATATCGATGCCTTCATTTAATAGGTTCTCTTTACTTCTGTGTGTATATGGGAGAAGCACTGTACTTGAGTGGTCGATGATCTTTCGATTGACTTCCTCAGGAACCCGGTTATCAAAGCAGCGATTTCCAGCTTCCATGTGGAATACGGGTATTCCCATTCTCTTTGCGATTATGCTTACGAGGCCGCTGTTGGTATCACCTAAAATTAGAAGTCTATCAGGCTTTTCTCTTAATATAACCTTCTCTGCTTCTATAAATATTTGACCTATTTGTTCTCCGAAATTATCAGCTTGTACACCTAGATAATAGTCTGGTTTCCTTATATCCAGTTCATCAAAAAAAACTGAACTAAGGTTTTCATCGAAGTTTTGACCGGTATGAACCAAAACATGATTGCAGTATTTATCCAGTTTTTCAATAATCAGACTTAACCTGATGATTTCGGGCCTGGTGCCCAATATAGTCATAATTTTTATATGCATACTAGAACTCTAATAACCCTTCTTTTTCTAAAAAGGTCTTTAAATCCTTTTTGTTTAAAGTATAATCGGCGGATGATAGCTCCTTATTAAGCACGGGTTTTATTACTTCTTGTGGTCTTAATTCGGGCAAAATTGGGCGTACTATAAAATAGCCTCTCTTTTTTACCGTCCGTGAGAGTTCTTCTTCGGAAATAAGTAGCTCATGGATTTTTTCGCCTGGTCGTATACCGATGATTTGGATCTCTATTTCCCTGTTCCCGATCATTATTTCTGCCAGATCCATTATGTTGAAAGATTTCAGATCAGGGACAAAGGTATCGCCAGCTTCTCCATAATGAAGGGCGTCGAAAACAATATCAGTGGCTTGTCTTATTGTAAGCCAAAAGCGTGTCATATCTTGTACTGTTATTGTTACCGGCCCGCCCATTTTTATCTGTTCTTGGAAAAGGGGTATAACCGAACCTCTGGAAGCTACTACATTACCATATCGAGCACAAAGGAATTTAGCGTTCGTACATCTAAGATTCGCTTCTACTACTAGCCTTTCCTGAACTGCTTTGCACATTCCATAGACATTTACCGGCTTACAGGCCTTATCAGAAGAAACAACCATGACTGTTTCAACGCAATTTTCGTTCTCTATGATGGAGCGAATGATATTTTGGGCTCCAAGCAAGTTCGTTTTTACAGATTCGTGCGGGAAATATTCACAAATTGGTACCTGCTTTAGTGCAGCAGCATGTATTACGATGTTAGATTCCTTTGTACTTCTATTTATTGACTCGAAATCTCTGACATCGCCAATACGAAAGTCAAGCAATTCCTCGAAATTATGATAGAACACATCATCCGTTGCCACTTTCATATTTTTCCACTCAAGCTTCATCTGATAATGTTTATCTTCATCACGAGAAAAAACTATAATCTTTTTGGGAACGCCAAATTCACCGGTCATCATTCTGCGTATCAGTTCTTTCCCGAGTGTACCGGTACCGCCGGTAACCAATACCGTTTTATTTTGAAAAATCATTTTGTTCTCCACTGTTGGTATTGTTGTGCATCTTGAACGAATTCATCTATCATCATTTCCCATGAATCAGGTCTGAAACCAGTTTTATTTCGATAAAGCGATGAATCCAGACTTCTGTCACAATAAAAATCTGGATATTCTTCAATCTCGATATCCAGTTTCAATTTGTCCTGAATCAAAGAAAGAAGTTTAAATTTACTTATAGGTTCAGATGATATATGGTAGATACCACTTAAGTCAAGATGTTTGACAATGATGTCAGCTATGATGTGAGCGAAATAAATGGTAGGGAATCCGCTGAATATGGCATGTGTATAACCCTGGATTTTCCCTCTTTGATTCGATAAAAACCATTCTACTAAATTATTAGAAGTTTCCAGTTCTCTGCCGATGAGAGATGTTCTTATTGTTAATGCTCCTGTTATATCAATTTCTCCCAGATATTTTGTTCTACCGTAGATATCTTCAGCATCAGATATATCCTCTTCTCTGTAGTTTCCTTTTTTACCGGAGAATACACAATCTGTACTGATATGGATCAGGCGACTTTTTTTCTGACGGCAGATTTCATATAGTTGATGTGGAAATAACGAATTAACCCAGATATTAAGCAACTTGCTATATTTGCTTTCAAGAGACTTAATTATTCCTATGCAATTGATCACAATATCGGGATTGACTTTTTCGATTACAGCTTCTACTTGAGAGATTTTTTGTATGTCTATATTCGGGATTATAGCAGATTTGCGAAAGAAACCATATTTACTAATGGCATTATAATCGCTTTTAACAGTACCAAACGTGTCAAAAATTGTTGAGAATGATTGGTATAGCTTATGCCCGAGCATTCCGGCGGCGCCTAGTATTAATATTTTCATCTATAAATCTCTTCTTATGGGCTAATATTTATATTTAATACTCAGAATATTCTTTAAGGCCGTCGATAATGTTTACTGATGGATTATATCCCAGCATTTTTTTGGCAGCACTTATATCTGCCAGGCTATGTAAAACCTCTCCTTTGCGAATCGGAGAATAGATTCGCTCTATATTTTGGTTTGTAATATTAATAATGTGATCGGCCAGTTCGTTTATTGTCGTAGAGGTGCAGCTTGCGATGTTAAATAATCCTACATTTAATTCAGACTCGGCTGCAAGGATGTTTGCATTGACCACATCCTTTACATTCACGAAGTCTCTGGTTTGTTCGCCGTCTCCAAAAATCGTAATAGGTTCATTAGCCCTGATTCTTCTAAAAAAAACCGGGATGACATTTGCATATTCACTACTACCCTGTCTTGGTCCATATACGTTGAAGTACCTTAGTGAAATGACCGGTAATCCATATATTTTATGAAAGGCTGAACAATATTTCTCGGCGGCCAGTTTACTTACAGCATAAGGTGATTCGGGATCCGGCGGGTATTTTTCGTCAGTGGGTTGGATTTGTGCGTCTCCGTATACGGCTGCAGAAGCTGAATATACCAATTTTTTTATATTAGAGTTAACGCAGGATTCTAGAAGGTTTATGGTGCCCTTAATATTTACGTCCATGTCAATGTATGGATCTTCGATAGACTTGATATTGCCTACATTCGCGGCTAAATGAAAAACATAATCCATATCCCTTACAATGGTTTCAATTATTCCCTTATCTCGGATGTCTCCTTCGATGAAGTTAATGCGTTTTTCACTGTTTTTCAAATTGGATAACAGACCTGAAGATAGATTGTCCAATACTGTTACTTTATTATTGGGACTTAGTCTGTTAACAATATGCGAACCAATGAATCCGGCACCGCCAGTTACCAGTACATTACAATCTTTTATCATAGAATTCAAACCACAATAAGTAATATATTTCTGTTATTAAAATATCTTCGGATATTATACTAGTTTGTGCTGTGATCTACTATGTTTATCGCTTATCACTTCAACTAATTTATGTTCCAGTTGTTTGACAATGGAATCAAAGCTGTTAACCTGTCGGACATATTTTAAACCTGCGATCCCCAACCGTTCACGATTACTTGGCGATTTTAGTAATGAAACAAGTTCTTTTATCATTTCATTTTCGCTTTCTGCATATACTACTCCTTGCTGCTTCCCCGGTATTATAGCTAACATGCCTGGTAAAGGTGTAGCTATTACCGCTTTACTACAAGCTAGATATTGTATCGTTTTGCTGGGGAAAATATCTCTTGTAGCTTCTGTCAGTATAAAAGGGTTCACGCATATATCGGCGATGTTTATATATTCCGGCATTGATTCATATGGCTGGACTCCGGTCATAATGACGTGTTTTCCCAGGCCCAATTTATCAATCAATGCCTGCAAATTTGTACGTTGATTGCCATCACCTACGATAATTAATTTTGCTTCGGGTATTTGGTCGAGTATTTTGGCAAAATTGTCAATTATCTTATCCAGCCCGCTGAAATCATATAGACCTCCCGTATAGACTATAATTTTGTCGTTATCATTAAATCCGTATTTTTGCCGTAGTTCTTTAGTGTCAGGTAAAGGGTGGAATAGATTTAAGTCAACCATGAGTGGAAGTAGGTCCACTTTGTCCCGATCAGCGCCCATATTGACCACGTAATCTGATAGACTGTGCGTTATAGACAAAATCATATCTACGTTTGAATAAACAATCTTCTCAATAATTTTGGTTGGATATCTTAATAGTGAATACGGTACTAATTCACTTAATGTATCTATTGATCTAAATACTACCGGAATACCATATTTTTTAGCTAAACAAATGGTTTGTAGTCCGTTAGTTGGGGCGGAGTACAGTATGATTACATCAATAGATTCTTCTTCTATGGTTTTCTTGATTGCGAAATAATGTGTTATTGAAGCAGATATACGGCTGATACCCGGTATTTTTATAAAACCAGGCCTTTTCAAGGATACAGATGCATTTGGGAAAGCCCGGCTGATGTTATTAACCTCGGTGGTTTTTAAGCTTCCAAAGTCAAAACATTTATTTCTGGTCCATCTGTTTGCATAATCAATCGCGAAAACATTATGGCCTGATAATGATAACGATTCGGCGAGGTGATGAATATCATATACTACTTTTTTAATCCATTCGACCTCGTGAATAAAAAGAATATTCATTATGTATATCTAAGTATAATACTTTTATATAGGATATGAGCCCATGCTTCTACAGCTGACTAAATAATTCCTTATGCTTTATTTGATTTTAGGAATATAACTTTAAATAACAATAAAATTACTCTGAACGGATATAATAGAAATTTAATTATATTAAGATGGGATTCGCCAGCGTAGCGGGATGGCATCTCAACGGGTATTTCTTTGATAGTCATATTTCTTTTTGCTATCTCCAGCATCTGTTCTACTGCGGGATGTGTATCACTGGATTTACTTAATTTTGCCAGGCTACTTGATTTATAAATCTTGAATCCCGAGGTTACGTCGGTTACTTTAGTTCGACCCAACAAGCTTACAACCTTAGAAAAGAAGATGATCCCGATCCATCTAATGAAGCCCATATTTTTATGGCTGGCACATAAAAATCTGCTGCCCAGAACTATATCGTAATCTCCCTCTTGCATCGCTTTTATTAACTCCGGTATATACTTAGGGTTATGTTGTCCGTCGGCATCAAGCTGCAAGATATAGTCGAAACCTTTTTGCATTGCATATTGCTGTCCTGCATATTGAGCCGCACCGTATCCCTTGATAGCAGAATAACTGACAACTGTGGCGCCGTATTTTTCCGCAATTCCAGCTGTATTATCATCGGAGCCGTTATCAAGGACAATTATGTCATCGATATGACGCTTTGTCTGTTTTATTATTGCTCCTATGGTTTTTGCTTCATTTAGCGCCGGTATTAGTGCACAAATCTTCATTTTGTAATTATATAACGTATTTGATGTTATTCTATTCTTCAGCTAGACTGCTTACTAAAAATAAAGTCCCCCGGAATTTCTTAGGTACTATTGTTTCAATTACATGTAACGTCAAATTGCCCAATAGATTCAGTTTCGAAGAATATAAACGTAGATATTTCTTTTCTACAGGTTTCAATCCATGTCGTTTAAGGACTTGTTCCAGTGTCTGTTCATCGAACCAGCAGACATGCTCCGGATTTACAAATCTTCTACCGAACAGACGGGAAATAGAGTACATTATGCCGAAGCAATTGGGTGTGGTTATTATAAGCTGAGAGTCAGCTCTCATGTGTTTTTTACAGCTTTCCAGAAAGCCTCCGATATTTTCCAGATGTTCGATTAGCTCTCCGGCAAAGATAACGTCGAAATCCGTATGCAGATTATATTCTTCGGCATTGGCAATTTGAACCTTATAGCCTTGCCTGGACAGTTCTTTTATATCTTCCTCGACGATGTCCAGGCCTACGGCTTCACTTGCGTTTTCTGTAATGAACCTATGAATCCAGCTCTCTTTTGAGGACTCTTGATGATGGTGCTGAACACAGCCAATATGGAGTACCTTCTTTCCTTCTATCCATGGTTTAAGAGCGGCAAATCTTTCTGGAATCATGTGCTCTCCTAAATAGATTGCTCTTTATACCAGTGCCATAAGTCTTTTAATCCGTGCTTTAGCTCTATATCAGGTTCGAAGCGTAATTTGTTTCTTGCTTTAGTAATGTCCGAGTAGTTTCTCCGTATATCTCCCTTTCGTTTCGGCTCATGAATTATTGGAATATCGCAGCCTATGGTTTCTCTCAAAAGAGTGATGAGTTTATTAATAGTGGTTTCCTTTCCGCTTGCTATCTGAAAAACTTGTCCTTCTGAGTCACCACCGGTCGATAAACAGAGGAAGATTGCCTGACAAATATCTTCCACATGGACGAAATCCCTGGTCTGCTCTCCATCGCCATAGATTATCAATGGTTCGTTCTGTTTTATTCTATTCATAAACTTAGCTACAACACTTGATTTATGTCTCGAATGTGGACCGTAGCAGTTGGCGAATCGGAGGCTGGTTGTATTCAAACCAAATGAGTGATAATAAGCGGAACATAGAGCCTCCCCCGCCAATTTGGATGCGCCATAAGGCGACATAGGTTTAGGAACTTTTAATTCGTTAGCTGGCGGATGGTGTTTGCCCAGCACCGCATTAGAAGATGCCAAGATAAATGTTTTAACATGATTGATACGACAGGCTTCCAGTAAGTTGAGTGTGCCACTTACATTGGTTTCCCATGCTCTCTGCGGATTCTCTATTGATTCGGCGACGCCGGGATTGGCCGCCAAATGGACTACGGCATCGATATCTGCCGTTGCTTTGTTTAAGATGTCATGGTCTCTTATATCACCTGTAATAAAGTTATAAGTTGATGGTTTCCAGCCGACCTCACTGAGATTATCCTGCTTACCCAAAGACAAATTATCGAGGATTTTGAGCGTAAAACCTCTTGCAGTTAAATACTTTACTAGATTTGTACCAATAAAACCGCAGCCCCCCGTTATCAAAATATTTCTATATTTACGATTTCCAGGGGACTTAATAATTGCATCGTTAACCATTAATTATTTGATTGCTTCCGATAAAAATTTTGACTTTCTGCGGGTACCATCCCATCTAATATCAGGCATTAGGACTTCTTTCTTTTCCTCAATCCTGTCTCTATATTTTATCAGGTCTTTAATTATTATCCTTAATTCCTGTTCGATGTTATGAGTTGGTTTATAACCTAAATCTAGAAGGTGACGATGATCGGGATTGTAGTAGTGCTCTTCCATTTCTTTTCGGGGGTTCTCTATATTCGCTATTTTTACGTCCAATCCGAATTCGCTTCCAATGCTCCTGACTTTTTCGGCAAGCTGGGTAACCGAATATACCTCCTCGAACTGGTTGAATACCCGGTATTCGCCTTCTTTGGGCGGATTTGTGAGAGCGATAGTGAGGCATTGCATTGAGTCTCTTAAAGGTAAAAAGCCTCTCTTTTGATGACCGACTCCGAAAGGAGATAGAGGATGTCCGATAACGGCCTCGGCACAATATCTGTTTAGTGCAGTACCGAAGCATTGATCGATGTCAAACCTGGTGATTAATCTCTCGTCATCGCCCATCTCATCTATTCTGGTTCCGAATACTACTCCCTGCATTATATCGATTGAGCGTAGTCCCCATATCTTACAGGCGAATGCAATGTTATGACTATCATGTACCTTTGTTTGGTGATACCAGCTTCCTGCCTGGCGCGGAAATGGCAGCGTATCTTTCCTGCCTCGATATTCAACGTCAAAGAATCCTTCCGGTATATCCACATTAGGGGTGCCGTATTCTCCCATAGTACCCAGTTTAACCAGATGAGCTGCGGGGCATATTTCTTTCATCGCAAAGAGAATATTTAAAGTGCCAACGATATTGTTTATTTGTGTGGAT
>CAZEAR010000018.1:0-4876 GCA_964510365.1 uncultured Dehalococcoidales bacterium
GCACCTGAATGGGGTTCAGGTGGTCGGAGGTTCAAATCCTCTCACCCCGACCATAAGATTAAATCAGAGGGCTAAACTACCTGATTTTTCACTGCTGACAACATGCATTTATATATACATCAGCAAAACCGGATCATCCAGGTTTTTTAGAGAAACATCCCGTTTCCCTGTCTCGATCTCTTTCACTATCTCAACTATTCTACTATTCACATGAGTGGAAATATCCATCTCACTTCCCCGCTCAACTATATAACCATTCAGGTAATCGATCTCAGTGGGCCGGCCGCATTCGAGCGATGTCAAGCTGGATGACTTCAGCCTGCGATATTTCATGCCTATCAGCCGAATGAGCATATTACGTTTCAGTTTTGCTATCATGTTCGAGCCCCGCAGGAAGTCATGGTAACCGATACCGGGGAAAAACTGCTCTACAGTAATCCCCATGCCATCTGCTATTGCCATGCACTCGGCAATGATGGCGGTCATATATGCACGTACTTTTCTAATGGCCAGCATCTCTCCCAGACGAAGACCGGATAGCACTCCCAGCGGTGTTATAGAAGCATTGATGACCAGCTTGGCAAAACGGTGTCCCAGCATGTTTCGAGAGATTTTCACCGGAAAAGCGGAGGCCAGTATTCCTGAAATCGGTTCCAAGCAGGGATCATCCCGGTTAAACATATTGCCCAATATATAATTGCCATTGGCAGTTAACTCCAGTTCACCCGGTGCGTGCCTGGTGGCACCCCATCCGACAATGCAGCCGATAGTGCGTTCAGAGCCTACTACCTCTGCTACCGTAAAGTCGCACATGCCATTTTGCATGCATATTATTTTAGAGTTTTCGGTAAGAAAGGGAAGCGTATCTCTGGCTGCTGTCATGACATCATTTGCCTTGGTAGCCAGAATAATGATGTCCTTCTGTCCGCTGAAGTTTGAACTGTGTGCCACTGCGGGCAGAGTCACTCTGAAACCGCGTCTAAGGCCAAACAAATGCACTCCCGATAAGCGCAGCTTTTCGGCCAGCTCTGCAGAGTTACAGGCAACCTCGATATCGTATCCTTTTCTGTGGAGAAGTGCCGAGGTAATACCGCCGATAGCGCCGGCACCAATAATGCCGATTTTGCTCTCTTTACCAAATGCTATAGCCATGTGATTGATATATTGTAGATACCATTGTACCACCTTTTATGATAACGATGTCATTGTAATGACTTTAATTGAACTATTGTTGACCACAATAGTGGGGAAAGCTACAATATTCCGGATGAGTAAGGTAATTATCAGCGGCATCCAGCAAATAGGAACCGGAGTTACCGATGTTCAATCAGCATTCAAATGGTACAGGCAAAACTTCGGAATAGACATTCCTATATTCGATGACAGCGGCGAAGCTACACTCATGGTTCATTATACCGGTGGAAAACCACAGGTGCGCCGTGCCATACTTGCGATAAACCTTCAAGGGGGAAGCGGGCTTGAGATCTGGCAGTTCAAGGAGCGGAAACCGAAAATCCCCTCTTTTCAAGTTGCAGTCGGTGACCTCGGCATTTTCCTGGCGCGTATAAAGTCACGCGACATTGAAAAAACATATAAGCGTCTCGATTCTCAAGGGGCGGAGCTTATCAGCGGCATATATGAAAACCCTGCCTTAGAGAAACATTTCTTCCTCAGGGATCCATTTGGAAATATATTTCAAGTGGTGGAAACCAATGAATGGTTTACCCGTAAAGGGAATGATACAGGCGGCATATGCGGATGCTTGATCGGCGTCACCGATATAGACCGGGCACGACGGTTATATACGGACATACTGGGATACGACCAAGTACTATATGACAGGAAGGGAGTATTCGAGGATTTTGCCAGGTTACCCGGTGGCGGGGAAGAAGTGCGTCGTATGCTCCTGGCACATTCAGAGCAGAGGATGGGAAGCTTTAGCCGGTTGATCGGGCCGAGCCGGATTGAGCTGGTTCAGTGTATAACCAGGAGACCTGCAAAGATATTCGAGGGCCGCTACTGGGGTGATCCGGGATTTATACATCTGTGTTTCGATATACGTGGCATGACAGCTCTTCGCGAAAAATGTAATGAATCAGGAATTCCGTTTACTGTCGACAGTAGCGAATCGTTTGATATGGGAGATGCCGCCGGACATTTCAGCTATGTCGAAGACGCCGATGGTACGCTTATCGAGTTCGTCGAGACTCACCGCCTGCCGGTTATGAAAAAACTGGGGATCTATCTGGATTTAAGGAAAAGAGACCCGGAAAAGCCATTGCCCGACTGGATGATAAGGATGCTTTCTTTTGGCAGGGTGAAAAACTAGCCGGGACAGGCCAAGCATAATCAGCGATCTGTCAGCATGCCTCATGCTCCAGACATTTTGGCTTAAAGTTACTTAAATAAACAACAAGGTATTTTTGCATTGGCTACACAAATTGGATATCGGCACTTATTATGAAAGTGACTCAACCCTGACATGACTATTTCTCGACGAAGATGGGGCTCTCGGTTAGGTTGATTGACAGGCTATCCATTTTTGTTTCCTGGCCATATAAATCGGTAACCAGGACCTCGCCTGTTATCTCCTCAGGAATTTTGCCCGGGTCCCATAAAACATAGATTGTTCTCTTGCCAACAACAAACTTGTACTGACCTTCAGCCAACTTCTCAGCAGATGTAAAGTCATCAACTTCTTGGATTAGGGTTTTCAAGGCATAGTAGGCAGGTCTCTTTATGCCCTTGGCGTCGATTAAGGCTGCCTGCCTTTGCTGCAATGGGGCAAAGGCAGGCACTTTAAACATGGTATAAAAGACCTTGTCTACACTGGAGGCGAAAGCGATTACATAGCTCTTGGCAAGAGTCCGGCCATGTTCCTCAAGGCCTTTTCCCACTCTGTGTTGCGCTTCGGTTACCCAGACTGGCTTATCGATGCCAGCTCTCGACAGCAATGTCTTAAAATCAGGGGCATTAAGCTCATCACTCATTCCTATAGAATGGATGTTAGCGATATCAAAGTATTGGCTTCCCTCCTTAAAAATTGGTTCCCAGAAAGAAACCATAAAAGGTTCCATACCTGCCATTCCAGCATGCAGGATCTTTGCCTCCGGGTCTGCTTCCTTTACGGCCTGATAAGTGGCTTTCAAAATCTCAAGATAATCTCCCGATGAGCCCTCAAAGAAGGTTAGCTCACCATCCTGCATACTCGGTTCATTTCCGGCTTCCCAGTATTTAATAGGATATTTTAGTCCCGGCATATCATCTTTTCCATCACCGTCATACCTTTCCACGAGAGTAGAAACAAACCTTTTATAACCATCCATATCGTATGGTTTCTGGCGGCCTTTACCCAGTTCGTTTTCGAATATCAATGGGCTGGCACCGGCCGGACCCCAATGAGTCTGGTCCCACTCAGCAAACGGCCAGATTGTAGCTAATGTAGCAAAATTGAGGTTCTGAATTGCCTGAATATATCTATCTGTTTCCCGCCAACTGTAGTTTCCTTCTTCTTGCTCAATCCTGCCCCAGACAAATGGGCCGGGATGCGGTCTATCCCAGCCTATGCCCAGATTAGCGATTTCCTGAATATCTTGTCTGGCATCAACAATACCAAAGTGAGAGGACATAATTTGCTCGGGGATATCTGTGAGGGTACCGGGTATTGTCGGTGCGGGTGGTGGTACTGGTGCTGGTGCTGGAGTCGGAGCAGGTATAGGTGCGGGCTTTGGGATCGGTGTTGGTGCTGGTACTGATTTAGTACAGGCACTACTGCCGGAAAGAGCTAACAAAACTATCACCACTGCTATGAAGTGAAGAAGGGAAGGTTTCATATTACGTTAACTCCTTGCTGCTCGTCCAAAAATACTTTAATAGCGAGGAATAGTCCTTGTCAAGCATACCAGGTATCTACTTCTCACAATTCGACACTCAACTATAAAATTATAAAACTGTTTAGTCTCCATTGCTGCTTCCACGCTAAATTACGAAGCTATTTACAATCCACTACTGCTTCCATAATAAAATCGCGAAGCTATTTAATATCCATTACTGCTTCCATAAAAAATTATGAAGCTATTTAGCTTCCATACTTGCTCCATGGATTTCCATGTAATTATGTATAATATTATACTCAATTTACGGATATTTCATGGATGTATAAGAATGGATGGATAACGGAAAACCAAGCAATAGTATAATTGTGCCGGTTTATGTCTTACCGAAGTAACAATTCTCGATTGATATCACATTCCGATGGATTGTACAGTCGTTCTAAAAGAATTGAATAAGGGCTTCTCCAATTATGGGGAGCAGTCCAATTTACTAAAGTCTATCATTTTAACTGTATTATTTGGGGGGGGCAGGTCAATTAATATTTAATAAAGTTTCCTTAGTGAGATTCAACGACAAAATTACGCAGAATTCCAATTTTTTCTATTATAACTTCTACTATATCTCCTGGTTTCATTGAGCCAATGCCCGAAGGGGTCCCAGTTGCTACAATATCGCCAGGCAATAAAGTCATTACATTAGATATATAATTAATTAGTCTCGATATTCCGAAAATGAGATCACTTGTATTTCCTGATTGTTTACATTTACCATTCAAATAGGTCTCTATCTTGAGATCGTTACCTAAAATTTCCGTTTCAATACCAGGTCCAATAGGGGCAAAAGTATCATGTCCTTTAGCTCTGGCCCACTGGCCATCTTCATTTTGTGCAATACGTTCAGACACATCATTGAAACATGTAAAACCTAGAATATATTTATAAGCTTCGCTTTCGGCAACTTTGTGCGCTATCTCCCCTATCACAATTCCCAATTCACCTTCGTAATCTACTTGGCGTGGTTCAGGAGGTAATATAATATTATC
>CAZEAR010000018.1:4886-5847 GCA_964510365.1 uncultured Dehalococcoidales bacterium
CTCATGACCAATAACCGCTGTTGGTGGCTTCAGAAAAATTAGAGGCAGCTTTGGTATTTCAAACTTTAACTCTTTTATGTGGCTTTTATAATTCAATCCCAGACCTATTATTTTTGATGGACAACACGGAGCCAATAATTTGACTTGATTTAACTTGTATTCTGTACCATCTGGTGTAAAAACATGCTGTGACACATTGTTACTTGCAAAAGGACTTCCATAATATCCGCGGATTACATCATTCTCTAAAATCCCATATTTTGTTTTTCCTTCAGCGGAAAATCTTACGACAAACATAATAACCTCAAATCGATCTAAAGTGAAAATCAATTAGGTTTGCATTATAATGACCCACAAATTTTTCATAGACTTGTTTAATTTGGCCAATTACTACATTCAATTAAATATGATTATTGCAGATAACCACAGTTAATACATATATGTACCACTGTAGTTCAAATATTATACTTTCACTATGCCTCAATTTTTCAAAATATAGTTAACACAATACCGCTTAATTCTTCTACTGTTCTTGACCAACTTAATAGCCTACAATCTATTAGTTCTAAATTTGGTTATCAATAGCATAATTATCCTACAATAATTTAACTATTTTTAGGTAGCTTAATAACAAATTCGCAGCAATCATCGCCCCTTAAGAAATGTTTTGACTGCTCAAACATTACTTCAGGATTAAATCCCTCTACCCACGCTTTATCGTGGACACACCAATTTTCTGCAAAAAATAATTGTAATTCTTTATCTGTAATTTTTTTTATTGCTTCAGCTTCCCAACAGCGATTATATTGTCTAATCACTAATTTTTCTGGGTTACTATAATCGACTTCTACCGGTTTTACCCAAGGAGGACTCTTAACTCTAAATCTCTCGGCAAGAGTAATCAAATCTTTTGGGTTTCCTAAATTTTTTGCCAGATCTCTAGCTTCCGCATATACAGGAG
>CAZEAR010000018.1:5857-18726 GCA_964510365.1 uncultured Dehalococcoidales bacterium
TATCTGGCATCTGAAATAAGTCTGCCCGCGTATTCTTTGCCTACTTGGGAAATAAGCAATTTAGTCATTATAACCAAGCTATAAGCACCAAGGTATCCGTCCATAGCCATCCCCAAAATTTCTTCTTTGGTGAAATCTTCAAGACTAGGTTTTATTTTTTCAGCCTTGAACCCCTTATTGTTCAATTTTGCCTCCCTATGCTGCACTTCATTAAAATGATATAATAATTTATAGACTTGGAAAGTTGTGTTTCCCCTTTTTTCATTATAGTGCCATATATAATGCTATAATAATGAAATAATTGCCTTAATATGCTGCAGTATATCCTTCAGTATCTCCCTCTGTTCAGTTATTTCATAATAATTTGTTAGCAAATCGTATAACGAAATTATTTTGAAATACCCTTTATTTTCATATAATGAATGCAAATAAATAATTAATATTAGTAGAAGTTGATTTATATTTAGTTTATTACTTCACCACCGTCGACGGCTAACATATGCCCAGTAACAAAAGAAGCTGCATCTGAGCAAAGCCAAACCACAGCTTCAGCAACCTCTTGAGGAGTACCAATCCGTCCCAATGGAACCCGTGATATTAAGTGACGCTCAACCTCACCACTGGGATCACTAGCAATAGCACGCTCCATCATAGGTGTAAGAATAGGTCCGGGACATACTGCATTAACCCGAATGCCCATTTTGGCATATTCCAATGCGGCTGCTTTGGTCAAACCCGCAACTCCATGTTTAGTTGCGACATAAGCTGAAAAACCCCATCCTCCAGAAGTTCCTATTATCCCCCATACTGATGAGGTATTAACAATTGTTCCGCCTCCCTGTTTTAACATTTGTATTATTTCATATCTCATCGATAGCCATACACCTGTAAGATTTATATCTAGTAAACGATCCCATGTTTTCTTATCGTATTCTGTAACCGAAAGTGTCGGAGTACCATCGATACCAGCATTATTATGAGCACAGTCCAATTTTCCGTATAAGGTGATAATCTTATTTATAAGTGCTTCTACATCAGCAATATTAGAGACATCTGCTTTGATGAAAGAAGCTTCACCGCCAGCTTTACGAATTAGATTAACAGTTTCTTCACCACCTTTTATGTCAGAATCATTGGAAACAATAACCTTTGCTCCTTCTCTTGCGAATGTTAAGGCACTAGATCTTCCAATGCCTGAACTACCACCGGTCACGAGTGCGACCTTATTTCTTAGCATGTCTACCATTTAATTACCTCCTTATTAAGCACTATTTACATAACGTCAAGCAATATTATAAAACCTATGCTTTAAGTTGTGTAAACAGATTATTATTATTTTAAATCAAGCTATTGAATTATTTTTAGCGCCCCACTTTCTTAGCCATTTATCTTTTACTTGAGTATTTATTGCATACGTTGGCCATCTGCCCTTTAAAGCCATGACCACCTGACCCATTGGTTTTAAAAAAAGTTCATATTCGGCTTCTGCTGAATACCAGGCACTATGTCCTGTCAATATTACATTGGACATGGTGATGAGAGGATTGTCTTTTTCAATTGGTTCCTTTACAGTGACATCTAGTCCTGCACCGGCAATAAGTCCTTCTTGTAAAGCACGTGCCAGAGCAGGTTCATCTACTACAGTACCACGGGCTGTGTTAATAAAATAGGCAGTACGCTTCATTTTTTGAAACTGCTTATAACCTATCATATTGCGTGTTTCAGGCGTGGCTGGGACATGAAGACTAATAAAGTCTGATTCCTTTAGCAGGGTATCCATATCTACGGGGTCTATACCCATGCTCTTTAAAGCTCCACTAAATACATAAGGGTCATAGGCAATTACTCTGAGTCCTAATCCTCTGGCTTTCAATGCGGTAGCAGTTCCAATTTTAGAGCAGCCGATAATACCAAGTGTCTGGCCCTGCATGCGGAGAATGGGATGGATGACCTCTAGCATTACTTTCATATCAGGTACCATACTCCGCTGTTCTTCCTTAACTGCTTTGTTAGCCTGCAAAATTTTGTATCCGAGTGCTAACATAAGTGCTATAGCTCTTCCTGATACTTCATCCAAACAATAATCAGGAACATTAGTCACCACGATATCATGTTCGGTAGCCGACGCCAGATCCATAGCATCGTAACCCAGATTAACCCCAGCTATAATACGGCATTTCTGCAATTGAGACATAACCTTTCTGGTAAAAGGTTTACGCGCAATATCTCCTATCAGTGCATCAGCATCGTGTCCCTGTTTAATAAAATCATCTTCAGTTTGCCATACACCCTTGATGAGGGTAGCATCCAGATGATTAAGTAACTGCTCTCCAAGGTTTTTTCCTGGAATAGCTAATGTATGAACTACCTTAAAATTCATCCGATTCACCTTGCTAGGATTAGATTCAGTCCGTTAATGGGTTATCGACTGAATCTAATCCTAGACCTTTTAAAGTCCAACCACCATTAGTTCGTCGAAGGGCCATTTGGTAAGTAACTCACAGCCGGTATCAGTAATTCGATAACTATTCTCAATAGCCACTCCTTCATAGTCTTTTACACAATGGATGGCATGATAGGCTATAACCATATTTTTTTCGATGACTACTTCAGGTTCTGTAGCAGTACACGTAGGTGCATCATCCCAGCGAATACCCATTCCTCCAAAATGGTTAGTATACCAGGTTGAGTGGTACTCTTTGATCTCTTCCAATGATTTGAAAGTCTTTGGTGGAAAAGGACGACTTCTGTCGATATCCAAACTGGTAATGCCCGGTTTTAAAAGGTTCATAACCCTATGATGTAGCTCAACGGTTATATTATAAACTTCCTGTTGTAGTGGTGTTGGTTTGGCACCAACAATAAAAGTACGGTCATAGCACACTTTGTAACCACAGTAGTTTACATGGCATGCTTCCAGTGTGAATAACTCGCCAGGCCTTACTACTTTGTCTGACCAGTTGAATGTTCGTGGTGAAGACCTCCGACCCGAGTTCGTTACCCAACCTTCTATATATTCACCACCTGCAGAGTATATACCTTTAGCCATTAAAGCTTGAGCATCACATTCTCGCATCCCCGGCCTAAACTCCCGAACAAATAATCCATAACCAGCTTCATTGCAACAAGCAGCCATTTTCATCAACTCAATTTCCTGGTCAGTTTTGACCATATCTGCTTCAAGAATCCATGCATTACCATCAACTATTTTTAACCCACTTTTTTGTAACTGTTCAATAAATATAGGATTAGCGTAGTCCACACTAACTGGCATGTTCTCCATGCCATGTTTCTTCATAATTGTTTTTATCTGGTTACACGTGATTTCCCACCGCTTGGCAGCATTATCCCAAGGGCGAAACTTTATTATTTCCGGTTGGGATAAAATATCTTCTGTAACAATCCTATCTTTCAACCAGGGAGCATCATTAATAACTTGTAAATCATCAAAATCTTTTTTGACAGAAACGTAAGGGAAGCCTGCATCTTTAACTAGCAATATAAAATGCCAAGGTATATGTTTTACGTAGGGATGATTCCAGTTATCTGATAACCAGCGCTGACTATCCCAGTTGAATATAATAGCTGCACCAATACCATATTTGCTGAGCATATTATGAGCCTTGGCAATCCTGTCTTTTCTTAGCTTGTCAAAATCAATTCTTTGTTGCCAGTCTATATTACACTTGCCAAAACATGACACGTTGATAATCCCCCTTCACTCATATTAGACTTATTATTAATTTATATTTTATTATGCAAAGATTATAAGCAAGTCTGAACTAAATCAATGCTATATTAATAGTTAAATGTTGGCTTTCAATTTTTAAACTTGCAAGTTTGGCGACTATCTTTGCTTCTGAGAAGGTTTCTGAGAGAGGTCGAGCTTCATTCTGTCTCTTAGATTTTTAAAAGCTTCAAGTGTCTTGGCTACATCTTCCTCAGTATGCGATGCTGTGGGAATCATACGGAACAGTACTATTCCCGGCGGGACTACCGGATATGTCACTCCCGAGACGAATATACCGTAGTCCTCGCGAAGCATTCTGAGCATAGCCATTCCTGTTTCTACGTCTCCTGCGGGGACGTACACGGGCGTTACCGGCGACCGGGTATCGCCGATATCATAACCCAGCTCAGTTAAACCATTTTGAATCTGGTGAGCCCTGTGCCAGGTCATTTCCCGCAATTCCGGCCGGTTAATTATCATATCCAGAGTTGCCGACAGCACATCCACGAAAATCATGGGAAGACTCTTGGCGAAGACCTGTGTTCTGGCATTATATCTGATGTATTCTATGGGTTCGGTCTCACCAGCGGTTACCCCACCGATAGCTGCAAAAGCTTTGGCAAAGGTGCCGAAATAGAGATCGATTTTATCCTGAACACCAAAATGTTCTCCCAGACCGCGCCCGTTTTTCCCCATAACTCCAAATCCGTGAGCATCATCGATATAAAGTCTGGCCTGGTATTTGTCCTTCAGATCGCAGATATTTTTCAGGTCGGCCAGGTCCCCGCGCATCCCGTAGACGCCTTCTGTAACAACCAGTACGCCGCCCTTGCGCTTTTCATTTATCTCTTTTAGCTGTTGTTCCAGGTCGTCCATGTCATTGTGCTGAAAGACTCTAAATCTTTTACCATAAGAGGCCAACATTGTCGCGTCAATCATTGAGGCATGAGACAGTTTGTCGATAATAATAATGTCGTTAGAATCGACTAAAGCTGTGATGGTCCCCTGGACCCCGAGATACCCGTAGTTGAAGAGGATGGAAGCAGGTTTCTGAAGGAAGTCGGCGAATTTTTGCTCCAGAGCAATGTGTTTTTTCGTGTTTCCGGTGAGCATCCGTGATCCCATGGGACTGAATGTTCCCCATTTCTCCAGGGATTGTCTGGCGACCTCTTTGATTTCTTCATTGTTTGCCAGCCCGAGATAATTGTTAACTGCCCACATGATAACTTCCTTGCCCTGGAATATCATTCGTGGCCCCGGTATACCGTCCAGGATTGGCTGAGTAAAATAATTATCACCGTGGACTCGAAACTGGCCGAAGTATCCTGAATCGGTGAAACACTTATCGAATAGGTCTGGCATTAAAACTGCTCCTACGTGGTTTTTATTTTCTGGTATTCTCTCAATTGGTCTGCGAGAGCTTCTACGGATATATCTCCCTTGGTAACCAGAAAATCCGGTTCCAGGGGCATCCTTATCCCTTCTTTTTCGAGCTTCTTAATTCCACCGCCGGTTATATTCAACAGGACATAATCTTTCCTGCCTATTCTTCCCGTTTCTACGGCCTGGCGGAGTCCGGCTACCGTTACCTCGGCAGCAGGATGAAGGTCACATCCTTCAAGCGTATCGAAAAGATGACCTGCTTCTTTGGCTTCGCTGTTGGTTACAGCATAGGTAAATCCGCGGGTGTCTAACAAAGCGTCAAAAACTCCTCCGGAAATGGAATAGGGAGGTTTTCTGTTGCTCAATATTGTGGCATATACTTTTGAAAGTCTGGATCGAGCTTCTTCCTCCTTCAAAGGAAGGAGCTCCGGCGATTGTTGCTGCCAGGCATCAGCTATGATTGTAAAAGGCTCATTCTGAACGAAATGCAGCCGCATCTTGTGATTACCGAATCTTCCGTCTTCCAGCAGACGATTGCTCATCTCCCAGGCAGCAATTCCTCCCGTTCCACTCCCCACCGCTTGAAAATAATGATCCGGGATTCTCCCCGTCGCTTCAGCAGCCGTAAGAACTACTGTTCCCATACCATCCCGGCGAGCTACATTTTTGGCTCCGCCTTCAGAGTAGAAGTTGTCCTGTTCCGCAACCGCGTCGGCGAGTTCTATAGCGTCATAAAAATCGGCCTCGCCCTGCAGTACAACCAGGATAACAGCGGGGTGCTTTTCCCTGGTTATCCACATCGATGGAAGAGCTGAAGCCGGCGTAAAGACAATAATAGGAATACCCTTTTCAGAACAAACTTGAATGAAAGCCATCCCCGTATTACCTGCAGAGGATACCACTAAAATATTGGACTCGGAGTCGGGAATTCGGGCTGTGACCGTGAGAGCCTCTAACTCCTTGAAACTGCATGTTTCGAAGTAAGCGCCTCTCTCCGGCCAGTACCCGGTAAATACCACAAATAGATTTTCCAATCCCAACTGTTTTGACAGGGCTTCACTCTGAAACACGATGGGTTTGTTTAGGGAAGACTGAATCCTCCGTACAGGGAGCCAATCTTTATACCTGAATATACCAGGATTTTCCCCGCTTATAGTTAGTTGTTTAGCGGTATAATCGGCTCTAAGAAAGGCAGGCTGATGATTTTCTTCGCATTCCAGCAAAAAATCCCTGGTATAGTCGCAGTAGCGTTTCCCACAGCCAAGGCATTTCAATGAATAGTGATCCATATTTATAGGTTCCTTTTTATAATCTGTCATTGGGTCTGAAAAGCAGAATTATCTCCGAAGAGCCTGTTTAGTATATTATAGTTTCAGATATGCTGATGTCAATATAATGATATCTATTAATACGATTTTACAGTTCGTGCATTAGAACCAATGATAACATTTAAAGCTTATTTAATAAATTGGAAATAACAGGTCGATATCTTCCCTTGCGGATTAGAGTCTTCCCGCATGCTTACAGTGATAACGCTTAGAGGGTCTTTTTTGTTGATTTTTTCTCTTTTAACCTTAACAAACTTCTCTGTTCCAATTTGGATTACTATTCATTTCTGGAGCATTTTATTTTATAATCAACCACAGTATTATTCTTAGCAATTGCCATTATTCATATAAAGCCGATATCACAATGAGATTTAATTTAACCGAAGAGGAATTGATGGTCCAAAAACTGGCCAGAGATTTCGTAAATAACGAAATAATGCCGGTGGCGGATAAGATCGAGAAGGAAAACAAGACTCCGCGGGGATTATTAAAGAGATTTGCCGATGAAGGGCTTATCGGGCTGACCATTCCGCAGAAATACGGCGGCGCCGGCGCCAGTGTATTAAGCGATGTCGTAGCCACCGAGGAGATCGCCAAGGCAGGAATCGGTATTGAATGGCTGGTATCCATGAACAACAGCATCGCCTCGACCATATGCCAGTTCGCTTCGGATGAAATAAAGAATAAATACCTGGAGCCGGTCAGCAAAGGCGAAAATTGTCTCTCCATCTTCTTTACCGAACCGGCTACCGGTTCCGATCCCAAAATGATAACCACTACCGCGCTGCCTGACGGTGACAATTACATCGTAAACGGAGAAAAGCGCTTCATAAGCTGGGCCCGCTGGGACGGCTACGGCACTCTATATGCTAAAGACGAAGACGGAAAAATCAGCTGTTTCCTGATAAAAAAGAACGTGAATGGCTACACGACCCGGCCGCCTTATGAAAACATCGGCATTCATGCCCTGGAAGCCGCCGACGTATATTTCGAAAATATGGTTATCCCTAAAGAGAACTTGATCGGGAAGAAAGGAAACGGATTCAACATATTACTGTGGTGGATAGCAGCGGAGAAAATTCAACAATCGGCAGCAGCGGTGGGAATTGCTCAAGCCGCTCTCGACGAGTCCGTGAAATACAGCCGGGAGAGAATGTTAAGATCGGGGCCCATGTCACATTTGCAGGGCATCCAGTGGACGCTTGCCGAGATGAAAACAAAGGTGGAAGCAGCCAGATGGTTAACTTACAAATGTGCCTGTTTACGCGAAGAACAAGCACCGAACTGGATAGTCATGGCAGCGGTTAATAAGACCTTTGCTATTCCCACAGCGGTCGAAGTAACACAATTGGGTATGCAAATTCATTCCGGATACGGTTATACCAGGGACTCTAAAATCGGCAGACTTCATGAGGCAGCTCTGGGGGGACTTGGAATTGCCACCAGCCTTGAACTAAACAAATCAATTATCGGGAATTCAATAGTAATGTATTGAACCGGATGAGGCACCGATTGGCACCAGACAATCTTTTTTACCGGGTGCCGATTTTTATCTGCAGCACCGAGCTAACCAATAAGAAAACAATACATACTACAAGAATAACCTGATAGCCGAGCTGCGCTGAATAACTATTAAAGAAATCGATCATCGGACCGCTGATATTGGCTATAGCGCAGGCACCGGCGGTAGCTATATTGGTCAATCCCAAATACCTGGCCTCTTCACCTGCAGGCACCAAATCCGTAGCCATAGCCCAGTTGGCACTCATGAAGGCACCGTTGGCAATCCCGATTAATCCGCCGGCAACCATCACACCGATAAATGACCGGAACAGGAATATAACCGCAAATCCCATGACAGCTATTAATCCGGAGACCATTACAATGGGCTTTCTGCCTATTTTATCCGACAGCCATCCTGCCGGATAGGCCGCCACCAGCAGGCAAACTCCCAGCACCGCGGTCAGAAGGGACACTACCGACACAGGGTCGGGTAACATGATAAAATCCTGAAGTAAATACAGACCAAACGTTCTCAAGACAATCAGCGGCATCAGGAAAAGAAAACGGGTTATAAGAAACATTATAAAATCATGGTTTTCGGGCACATTTATTTTGAAAGTCTTATATAGTGCCGATAGCAACGGCTGTTTCTCGATACAGGAGCCCCGGTGTTCTTTGACCGTCAGGACGGTAACCAGCATGGCGACCAGCATAAAAGACGCCAGAATGCCCAGGGATATTAATAAATCCATATTACCGCTGCCGGCAAAGCGTCCACTCATAAAATAGCCCACTAATAGTACGCCGACAATAGTACCCAGTACTTCAAGGAAACCTTTAACTCCCGAAGCCACCCCCCTCTTTTTATCCGGCACCAAATCAGGTATGAATCCCTGCCAGGGACCATGCGCCATATTACTACTTATTTGTAACAGGCAGTAAATAGCAAAAACAACGGCAAAGCTACCGGCCCAACCCAGTAACATGAGGAAAATTACTGCGATTATAGTGCCCCCCAATATATAAGGACGGCGGCGTCCCCATTTATGACCGGAGCAGTCGCTGATAGTCCCAGCTACAGGTTGGACTATCATTGCCAGGATAAGGCCGGCAAAGGTCAGTATTCCAAGGTAAGTATTTTTCTGGGAATCGGCAACAATTCCCATTACTATCAGGGGCATAATGATGCTGCCCATGGAATTCCACAGTGCCGATACTGCGAAACCAAATACGGTTATCTTAATATAATCTTTATAAGCCACTGTTAATATAGGTAGTATTATTATCTGAATCAGATCTCACATTACAGCCCGAAGGATATCAGAGCAAAGAAAAATAGACAAGGTACGTTTTCTCCCTTCGACCATTTTTAATAATGCCCGGGGTAACAACCGATAATATATTCATTCAATCCATAACTTTATGTAAACCAGACTATCACAGGTACATTGACTCCGGCCCGCCCGAAACTCAACTTTAATCATATTTTCCCGAAAATGATGCGATATTTTGCGGAGGAATATTGAATAAATCTGTTAAAATAGAATGACCTATCTTACTTGATAACGAGCGATTTCAACATTATGAAGGGAATTTAATCCAGTCATGGAATCACTAGCTATCACCTTAGTCATTATCTTTGCCGGAATAGTAGCCTTACCGGCGATATCCAGACGCATAGGACTGCCCGTGATAGTGACCGAGATATTATTCGGCATAGTTATAGGCAGTTCTTTATTAAATATAGTTCCGGACCATCCCATAATCGAATTCTTTTCCTCATTCGGCCTAATCTACTTAATGTTCCTTGCCGGTTTGGAGACCGATTTCGGCCGGATGCACTGGCGCATTGTAAAGAGAGTTACAGCTATAGTAATCGTCTCAGTATCACTGCCTTTCC
The DNA here is from genome assembly GCA_964510365.1 of uncultured Dehalococcoidales bacterium. GTDB lineage: Bacteria > Chloroflexota > Dehalococcoidia > GIF9 > UBA5629 > CAZEAR01. Next base: position 15,702 of record CAZEAR010000018.1, read on the forward strand.
TCGCAGGCTATTTTTTATCATACTGGTTGAATATTAATCCCTTAATAGCCGGTACCATGTTTTGCACAACGTCACTGGGCATTATTTTGCCATTACTTAAGGACCTTCCCTTTGGTAGACGGTTATCGCAAATGCTGTTAGCGTCCGTAGTACTGGTAGATATTATTAGTTTATTCCTGCTGGCGTTTGTCCTGGCAACCGTACAAAATTTACTTGAAATCAGCTTTATATACTCGTTTGTGGCAATAATAATACTTTTCCTGCTTCCCTGGCTTATAGGAAGGAAAAGGATTCGAAGAAATATCACAAACCGATTATTCAAAAAAAGCTATTTCGATATAGAAATGAGGCTGGCCTTCGCTCTCATCTTTCTTCTGGCTGCTATCTCGAATCAACTCGGTTTTCACTCAGTAATCGGAGCCTTTGTAGCCGGTTTATTGATCTCAGAAATACTTCCCAAGACCACCCTCGAAGAAGAAAAGTTGCAGAGTTTCGGTTACGGTTTTTTCATCCCGTTATTCTTTATTTTAACCGGCGCCAGGGTTAACCTACCGGCTATTTTCTCCAGCGTTGATCAAATATTGGTACTTCTGGTAATCGTAGTAGTAGGCATTATATCGAAAGCCGCCAGCGTTTTTATTGCCACTAAACTAAGTGGACTGAATACCAGGAACAGTGCAGCTTTCGGTCTATTTCACTCAGCGAGATTAAGCCTGATTATAGCCGCGGCAGATATATCAATCAGGTTAGGTATTATCAGCCAAAATATATTCGCCATGTTCATCATCCTGGCCATAATATCTGCCACTGTCTCACCTGCACTGGGAAAGTATATTTTATCCAAAAATATTAAAAAGTAGCTAAATTCATCAAGGACGGAATAATTTAAACAAGACTATAATGATATATAACACTATACCTAAATATATTTGCCAGATATTGTTTAAGTCAATGGAGTTCTGTTAGAATCGTGGTTAAGATAGGAGGTCGATAATGGATTGGAGTTCGATAATAAACTGGCTCTTAGGTCATGGAGTCCGCATTCTATTAATAATTATAATAGGCGTCGTGTTATTTTATTTCCTCAGGCATTTTGTACCAATCATGATGCAAAAATCCCTATCCCGTACTATGAAACGAAAGGCCAAGGCCGAGATTAAAAAAAGGAAAGATACCCTCAGTATGGTGTTCATCAATACCGGGCTAGTTATTATAATCGTAATAGCAATTTTCATGATTTTATCGGAAATTGGTATTAATATCACTCCGGCTATAGCCGGACTTGGCATAGCAGGTATTGCTGTCGGTTTCGGTGCTCAAAACCTAGTAAAAGATTTCTTTAACGGCTTGCTTATTCTTTTAGAAAACCAGTTTGCAGTGGGCGATTACATCGAAATCGCCGGAAAAGGAGGAGTAGTTCAAGAGGTAGGATTGAGGAGAACCGTGCTCAGAGACCTTGACGGTACGGTACACAGCATACCAAACGGAGAGATAACCACGGCCAGTAATTATACCAAGGAATGGGCTCGAATAAATATGAATATCTCGGTTGGTTATGGCGAAGATCTCAACCGCGTGATAAATGTCATTAACCGTGTATGCCAGGAGATGGCTAAAGACCCAACATGGGAACCTGTAATAATGACGGCTCCGGAAGTACTTAGAGTAGATTCACTGGGTGATTCCGGTATCGACATTCGAATACTGGGGGAAACAAAGCCGATGCAGCAGTGGGCAGTTATGGGAGAGCTACGGCTTCGCCTTAAGAACGTATTCGATCAGGAAGGGATTGAAATCCCCTGGCCTCATACCAAGATATATTTCGGCAATGCCCCTTCCGAAATCAGCGCTAAAAAGCCGGATAGTACCAAATTGAAGACCGAAATGCCTGACCAGAAATCCAGAACTCCAAGAAGACGGAAAAAGCTACTATTGGATTCAGTAGATGAAGGCGATGCCTGATTTATTTTCACAATTCTCAATATAGCAAGCTACACAAGTACAATATAGTTACACCGTAGAACTGTCTCCTACTGTTGCGATTATCTGAATCAGTTATCGGTTCTATCAAGCCTCTTTCGGTTTCGGGGGGTAGGCAGGGTACCAATCATATGTTATAATGATTGGTATCACCGAAGTCTACGGAAGAATTAATCTAAATCTCCTCAGGAGGGAATAAGGTGATCTGAACTACGAAAGACAAGAAATGGGTGGGGTGAGGGGTATTCGTTTGTATTTTATTGCTTATCGTATAAAGTATTTAAATATATTGAACTAGAAATATTTATCTCATTTTAGTTGCTATCAACTAAATCCCTCATTCCTTTTGTTTCTTAATCCCAATATTAACATCGTTTTCTGTCCGTATTACGTGCGTTTGAGTGAAGAGGTAGTAAAGGAGGATATTGTGCCTACAATCAATAAATGGATTGACAATGAAACAATAGAGATTAACAAAGATCGGGTCTGTCATAACTTAGGATATAATGCCGGGTATAAATTAAATACACGAATATCTTCTTTATTGGACAGCTATGTTGAGCACGCACATCACTTAATAGAACCGTCTTATGCCTACACAATTAGAGACATTGAAGGCATCAGACGTTCCTGCGTTTTTATAGCGGGCTCAGCCATGTTTGAAAGCAAAGTTATCGCACAACTGCTCAGTCAATGTAATAAAGTGGCCGTGTTTGTCGCCACAATAGGAGAACGTCTGGAAGAAATGGTCAATCATCTTTCCAAGGAAGGGCTTATTCTACAGTCTGCCGTCCTCGATGCTATTGCATCGGTTGCCGTCGATAATCTGGCTGAACTTGTCCAGGAGAAAATAGGAGAGATCGCACAAAATCAAGGATTGACCATAAGCCGTCGATTCAGTCCGGGCTACTGTGACTGGACAATACGGCAGCAAAAGGAAGTTTTTCGCATCGTAGATGCAAGTTCAGCAGGAATCAAGCTGACCGAAGGGTTTCTCATGATCCCCAGGAAATCGATCTCGGGAATTATTGGCATAGGACCAAGC
>CAZEAR010000019.1:0-13302 GCA_964510365.1 uncultured Dehalococcoidales bacterium
GTTGAGTATTGCCGATTCAATCGGATTCCCGCTGAGCAAAGTACACTTCCACGGCAATAATAAGACACCTGACGAACTAAAAATGGCGCTGGAACTGGGTATCGGAAGGATTGTTGTCGACAACTTCCACGAACTGGAATTGTTAAACGATCTGGCCAGAGACATGGATATCAACCAGGATATCCTGATCCGCGTAGCCCCTGGAGTCGATGCCCATACTCACAAGCATACGACTACCGGCATACTGGATAGTAAGTTCGGCTTTCCTTTATCGACGGGACAAGCTGAAGAAGCAATAAAGCAATCGTTATCCTCTTCCAGGTTAAAGCTTTTAGGGATACATTTTCATCTCGGCTCCCCGGTTTCCGATGTAGATCCATATGAGCTTGCCATCGACATCGTACTTCGATTTGCCAAGTTGATGAAAACTAACACCGGCTTCCAATTAAAGGAACTCTCTCCCGGCGGCGGTTTTGCCGTCAAATATACTACCGATACTTCGATACCGAGTATTTCCGATTATGCCGAAGCGATAATTACTAAAATAACGAATATAGCGGACGAACTCGGTCTTTCAAGTCCAAAGCTGATCGTTGAACCGGGACGTGCAATCGTTGCACAGGCAGGTGTAGCGTTCTATACCGTTGGAGCCATAAAGGACATTCCCACTGTAAGAAAATATATCTGTGTCGATGGCGGTATGGGAGACAATATCCGTCCGGCATTATACGATGCAAAATATGAAGCAATCGTAGCAAACAAGGCCGATATGAAACCATCCGACAAGGTCAGCATTGCCGGCAAGTACTGTGAATCGGGTGATATTTTAAACAAGGATGTTCTGCTGCCGGAGGTATCTTCCGGAGATATCGTTGCCATACCGGTTAGCGGAGCTTACAATATCCCTATGTCCAGCAATTACAATATGGTTCCCAGACCCGCAATTATAATGATTAATAACGGAGAACCACGAATTATAAGAAAGAGAGAAAGCTATCAAGATCTGATGAGACTTGATTTGATTTAGCACGTAATATGTGGCAAACAATAGGACAACCGGTAGCAACCGCTTCACTTCAAAAAAGCATTCGCCAGGGCAATCTCGGCCATGCTTACCTGTTTATAGGACCGGCTCATGTGGGTAAAACCACACTGGCTATCGATGTAGCCCGAGCATTAAATTGCCCTGGCAGCGATCCCCCCTGCGGTGAATGTGAGTCCTGCCGCAGGATTCTTAACGGCAACCATCCGGACGTAACAATCATTGATTTAAACTACAAAACCAATTCCTCCGAAACAAAATCGCGAACTAAAATCGGGATCGATGATATAAAAGACATGGAAAGACAGGCCAGTTTGTCGCCATATGAAGGAAAATGTAAGGTCTTTATTATAGATGGCGCCGAAAACCTGTCATCCGAGGCTGCTAATTCATTCCTTAAAATCCTGGAAGAACCGCCGGATCAGGTATTTTTTATCCTATTATCATCCGATTATAAACAGCTTTTGCCTACTCTGATTTCGCGCTGCCAGCGGATAGAACTAAAGAGAATGGGCAATATAGAGATGAAGAACATCCTGATAGATAATTACGGTTTGGATGATAACAAGTCCGAGCTGCTAGCACGGTTGTCTGAAGGCTGCATCGGCTGGGCACTCACAGCGTCCGTAGATGAAGGACTCCTCAAAGATAGAAACGCCAAATTATCGGAACTGGAGTTATTACTACAATCCGGTCTCGATGAACGGTTTTCTTATATAAACCAATTGGGAAACGATAGGAAGGAAATAGAAAAAGTAATTAATATGTGGATAACATGGTGGCGCGATATGTTACTTATAAACAATGGTTGCGGTGAACTTGTGGTGAATTTCGATTTCCTTTCCAGATTAACAGAGTATGCACAGGAATTCGATTTAGCTGATATAATTAATTTTATCGATAATCTTTATAAAACTTTGGACCAGATTTCTCAAAATGCAAATTTACGCCTGGTACTCGAGGTCCTTATGTTAGATATGCCGGGAAAGGAGGACAAGGCTGTGCATAGATTGAATGCTGTGCCCAGTAATTTATAATGCCGGATATTGTTGGAATACGTTTTAACCAAGCAGGCAAAATATATTATTTTGATCCGAATGAAATTTCCCTGGAATTAGGCGATTGTGTGGTTGTAGAAACCAACCGAGGCAAAGAACTCGGCAAGGTGGTCATTGCTCCCAAACAAGTTCTATCCAGCGACATTACCGAACCTCTAAAACCGATAATACGCAAGGCATCGTCGGAAGATTTGGAGACTTCCGAGCAAAGAAAACGGAAAAATAGTAAAGCGCTAGTAAAATGCCATGAATTAATTAACAAGCTCAATCTGTCAATGAAACCGATCGCAGCTCAATACAATCTGGATGAGAGCCATCTGGCTATTTTCTTCAGTGCCGAGAAAAGGGTTGATTTCCGTGAATTAGTAAAGGAATTGAGCCGCAGCCTTAAAACACATGTTGAACTGCGCCAGGTCGGGGCTAGAGACGAAGCAAAACAAATAGGCGGATTAGGTAAATGCGGGCTTCCACTCTGTTGTACCACCTTTCTCAGTGATTTTACTCCGGTTTCAATTAGAATGGCCAAAGAACAAGACATTACCCTGAATCCTATGAAAACGTCTGGTTTATGCGGCCGACTTTTATGTTGCCTGGGTTATGAATATGACCAATATCGTACTATCAAGGAGACGATGCCCAAAATAAATCAAGAAGTAACAACGCACCTCGGCAAAGCTAAAGTTATAGGTATCAATCCACTAAAAAAGGCTGTATCAGTTGAACTGGCCAGTGGAGCAACAGTCGAGATGTCGCTTAATCAAGTAAAGTGGCAAAAAGAAACTACGGATAGTAAACAAGAGCAGCATTAGCTATTGAGGAATATATTTATGCCACTCGCTATGTAATCGGAGATCGTGGTATGAAATATAATAACCTCTATTTCGAGGGGCTTGAGGTTTTTTAAGTAACGGCATATTGGCTTCAGCCGGAGTATGTCCGGCTTTTTTGCGGTTGCAGGGTATACAAGCAGTTACCACATTTTCCCAAACATGTTCTCCACCCCGACGCTTGGGAATAACATGGTCCAGGGTGAGCTCCTTACCATTTTCACCACAATACTGGCAGGTATACTTATCGCGGTTAAAAACTTCAATCTTGGTCATTTTTCTCTGCTGTCTCGGCCTTACTATAAAATATACCAGACGGATGACTGAGGGGATGTCGAATATATCTCCGACCGAATGAAGATTGCCACGCCCATTCTCGATTACTTCTGCTTTACCGCGGATAAGCAATATCATGGCCCTTCTCACTCTACACACATTGAGCGGCTCGTAGTTTTGATTTAATACCAGTACCGGTGAATTAACAACCATGCCATCTCCGAGAAATTTTAAATATTTTAACAAGAAAGCATTATACCTACAACATTGAAACAGATAACCGCTGTGTTCAATACTCAATATATTACAGGGAAACTCCTACGAATTTATAAATCACATCCATATTTTACGTTCAATAGTTAATAATATATATCCACACTCTCCATATTTTTGAAACAGACAACGGCAGGTTAATCGTTTATGACTGTTGTTTCCTTGCCCTTTGAGTATACCGCTGCGGTGTTTTGGCGCGGCGGACTACCTTCCGGTCACCCCGGTAATCAGGAGCTATAATATTAAAAACAAGGCTTATTCCGGGATCTATCATGCGAGAGCTTATCCGGCTTTCAATCTCATCGATAGCCAAACAGGTCGTAATTACAGTGGCTAACCTGGCGTTATATCGATAATTAATCAATTGATAGAGCTTCTCCTGCGCCCACGGTGTAGCCGATTGTTCCCCGAAATCATCCAGGATCAACAACCAGGCCTTTTTCACCTTCTCAAAAAGGTTATCATAAGATATCCTGCTATCCGGGCTGAACGCCGAACGAAGATGATCCAGCAGGTCAGTTACTACGATAAATAAAGCCGGTTTGCCCTCCTGGCTCAGATGATTTGCTATCGCTGTTGCTAAATGCGTCTTGCCGCAGCCATTTACACCCAGCAACACCAGCCATCCCTGCGGGGATTGAGCGAAGTCCAGGGCAACTTTATAAGCCTGTTCCAGGTTTTGTCGCTCCTCATAGGGCAGGTTCGATCTTTTATAATCGAAGTTATCGAAGGTCATCCTCTTCAATAATTCCAGATCTATTCCGCCAATACTTTCCTGATTAGCTGAAGTTTTTAGCCGGATTTCGATAGTTTTGCACAGACCCGGATCAGCAAGATGCCCCTTAAGGTTTTCGTCGAACTCTTCGAAATCGGCGTTTGTGGTAATAATGGTAGGCAACTGGGCATTAAAACGATGATTAAGTAATTGCTCCATTTTTCCTTTAGCCCATGGCGTGGTAACAGTCATGGTCAAATCATCCAGAATCAAAAAGGGAGTGTTTTTTACCTGTTCAAATAGGTGGTCATAATCGATGTCGCTGTTAGGTCTGAAGGCAAAGCGGAGATGGTCCAGCAAGTCGGCTACGCCGATATAAAACACAGGTTTCGATTCGCCCAGGCGATAGTTAGCCACAGCCACAGCCAGATGCGTCTTGCCGCATCCGTTCGGCCCGATCAATAACAGCCACCCCCGGGGACTATCGGCAAAGGTTTTAACAGCTTCATAAGCTTCCCTGAAATTAAGCAGCTTTTCACCGTTGATCTGCCTTCCATCGGGGTCCAGTTTATCGAATGTAAGCCGGGATAAATCGCCCAGGTTGCTATATCTCTGAAGCTGGGCCAGTTTCTGCCTTTGAATATCATCGAAAATGCAGCGGCAGGGTACGACTTTACTGTAATCAGGACTGCCTGAATCCGACAAGGGATAGACAAAATGAGCCCCGTGACACAGCGGGCAAACCGGTTCTACGGAATCGTCCGCCTTCTGCTTATCGTTGGACCAGGTGTCCGTATTTTCCCTTGATGTACTTGTTCGTATCGGTCTCTTTTTTAAAATGTCCCCTAGATTTTCCATCGTCTTTACCTTCGACCGCCCAGCGTTCCAGAATGCGAACGATATACCTCCAGTTGCGTTTGTTTAATGAAACCGCCTCCTTAATCGCACTTTCAATCCAGCTCACAGGATATAACTGTTCGACCTCTTTCAGTTCATCGGCGATAATGGGAGTAATAATCCCGATATTTTGCTCATATAAAGTAAATATATCCGGCAGTAGCTGTGCCTGTGTTTCAACCTGCCTGGTGAACTGATATTCGATATCGGCAAAATCGCCCCGTCGGATCTTTTCTATTGCATTTCTACCGGACTCGGAATTAATAAAATAAGCGTCCTCAGAATTACCGCCTCTTTTAAATTTTTCATAGAGAATTATATTATGCTTAACACCACTATCCAGTGCCGATTTCAACATCTCACCTTTCGAATCCAGTTTATCAACAGGTATGCATTCCATAATGACAGGATCATTAAGCAGTTCTGTAAAAGTAATATACTGTGGATATCCACGCTTCCGACTTAAAAGCCAGAAAATATGCAACAGCACCTTAATCTCAAGGATATTATCGATTTCAGGAATCAATTTGTTAATAAGTATATTAGGTATAGGGGTTATATCCGTTTTTCCTGCAAAACCTGAGAACTGTTCACCGACCACGATTGCTTATCCTTTGATCCTTTCCAAAAAAGTGCGGGGTTGTTCGACCTCCAGGTTTTTAAACTGAGTAGTTTTCTCTATAAACTGCAGTTTGAATTCATCGACAGGACCGTTACGATTCTTGGCAATAATGATATCGGCTATACCTTTGGGAAACGGATCAGCATGTTTCTCCGCCCAGGACTCCTCGGTATAATATTTTTCATCCCGATGTATGAACATAACCACATCGGCATCCTGTTCAATACTTCCGCTGTCTCTGAGATCAGAAAGCTGCGGTTTGTGGGATATACGTAATTCCACAGCCCTGCTCAACTGAGAAACCGTTAATACCGGCACATCTATCTCCCGGGCAATGGCCTTCAATGAGCGCGTTATCTCACTTAATTCCTGTACCCTGTTTTCGTTCCTTGTTTCCCCTTTAATGAGCTGAAGATAATCGATAATAATTAAATCGATAGGATGTTCAAAATTTAACCTTCTGGCCTTACTGCGAATTTCCGCCACTCTTAACTGAGCTGAATCATCTATAAAAATCGTAGCTTCCGACAGCAATGCACTGGACTCCATCACTCGACTCTCTTCTTCCTCGGTAAAGTCACCCTGGCGTATATGTCTCGAACTTACATTAGCTTCACTGGATAGAAGACGCTGTACAATTTCATTCTTGGACATCTCAAGGCTGAATATAGCTACACAGGCTTTCTGGTTCAAGGCAGCGTTCCTAGCAATATTTAAAGCCAGACTGCTTTTACCCAGACTCGGCCTTGCGGCCAATACAACCAGGGCGGAACGCTGCAGCCCCACCAGTAAATCATCCAGTACCTTGAAGCCGGTAAGTATATGAGGAATACCTTCAGTGGTCGTTACCGGATTTAATTCCTCCAGATACTGGTCAAGAACGTCGCGCAGCAGAATAAAATCACCGCGTGTCTGTTTTTGCCTAACCTGAAAGAGTATATCTTCAGCTTTACCGAGAGCCGAATCGACATCCGGATCAGCTTCATATCCCAGGGAAGCGATTTTATAGGATGCGCTTATAAGACGGCGCATCACCGAAAGCCTCGATACAATGACAGCATACGATTCGATATAAAGAGAGGTCGGAACCGTAGAAACCAGCTTGCTTAAATATGATGCACCGCCGATCTCATCAAGTTTCTCCCGGTTAGCAAGTTCATGAGCTACGGTTATCTGATTGATAGTTTCGTGTCGCTCAAACAGATCGTAGCAGGCATTATAAATATATCGATTCGTTTCTACGAAAAAATCTTCCGGCTTCAGATAGGGCGCGATCTCGATCATGCTGTCGCCGTCGATGAGCAACGACCCTATTACAGCTTCTTCTGCTTCCGCATCATAAGGCGGAACTTTCTCATTAACCATTAAGACGTTTCTTCCTCAATTGTAACTTTTATCTTGGCCTCTATATCCTTAGCCAGATTGATGGTCACATCATGGCTTCCTAAATTACGCAGCGGCTCATCCAGTTCGATCTTTTTTTTATCGATTTCTACATCGATCTTTTGGGCTATTTGCTTAGCTATATCGGAACTGGTAATCGAACCATGGATACGTTCTTTTCCGCCGGCTTTGGCTTTAAAATTCAGTTCAATACCGGACAAACGTCCCGCCAGTTCGGTCATCTCCTCAACATTACGTGCCTGTCTTCTCTCTTCACCCTGTGCTTTATCCTTAGCAACAGCGATAGCTGCTTTGGTAGCCTGTATCGCCAGCCCTCTGGGTAAAAGATAATTCCTGGCATAACCATCGGCTACTTCCTTTATTTCTCCCTGCCTGCCTTTGCTTGAAACATCTTTCAGAAATACAACTTTCAATGTTACCTCCAGCTTAAAATCTAATCAATACATCGTTTTATTACAGAAAAACCATTATCGACGACAATTGCCACATCACAACAGCCGACTTTTAACAATTATATTTGAAATATACTGTATCATCCCTGCTCAGAGTCAAATTCTCTCTTTATATCTAATATAATTCCTTTATCGCAAAGCAGGTCAACAACTGTCATAGCCATAGCTTTGGCAGCATCCAAAAGGCCTTTATGCCCTATTTCGGAGGCAGCTGCTTGTGCGAACTCCGGTGAATGTAACGACATACCGCTCCGGGTGATGGCAATCATAGGATGGATGGAGGGGACAATCTGGCTTATATTTCCCATATCGGTACTGCCGAATCCAAAGCTATGCTCGAATGATTCAACTTTACGGCCTAAAGATTCCAGGTTCCGTGAAAAGAATTGAGCCAACAACATATTGTTTTTCATTGGATAATAGATTGTGCTTCCCCACTTATATTCCAACCTGCATCCCGTAGATAACGCTGCGCCCCTGAAGCAATCCAGCACTTTTACCTTTATTTCTTCCAGATAGTCCTTTTCTGCAGCTCTAACCATGAAGGAGGCAGATGTATAATCAGGTACAATATTTGCCGCTTTTCCCCCGTCGGTAATTATACCATGTATACGGGATTTTTCATTTATATGCTGACGCAGGTAATTCAGGGAATTAAACGACAGCACCATTGCCTCCAGAGCATTTATTCCCTGCTCCGGATGGGCTGCCGCATGGGCCGATTTGCCGAAGAACTCCACATCGAGATTTTGACATGCCAGAGATTCCACCATAACAATGTTTCTAACTCCGGGGTGAACAATCATAGCCGCATTGGCTTCATTGAAAACTCCGGCATTGACCAGAGGGACCTTCCCCCCATATATCTCCTCGGCAGGGGTTCCATAAACAATAACCGATCCGCCCAGGCTGTCAATCGCATTTCTGGATGCGATGCCGGCTCCTATCGCTGCTGTCCCGATGATATTATGGCCGCAGGCATGACCGATATCAGGCAGCGCATCATATTCTGCTATGAGGGCAATAACCGGCTGCCCACTACCATAGGATGCCTTAAAGGCAGTAGGTAATCCTCCAACACCTTTTTCGATATGAAAGCCGCTATTATCCAGATATTCCGTTAACCAGTCAGATGCATTGTGCTCTTCAAAGCCCAGCTCGGGATTATTATGGATTCTAAGGCTTAACTGGATCAGTTCGTCACGGATAGAATCTATCTGGCTATTAACTCCTTCCTTTAGCTGAACACACAATGAAACTTTTTCCATGGATAAACTTAATTATACCCTATGATTTTTGTTTATTCTATAAATAATAACTTATATCGACACTACAAAATATATTAGGTAGCAAAGGGGATAAACCTGTGAATAATGATAGGCAAGATTCAAAATTGAAGCTGCATTATTCTTGATTGGTGGGGAAGAGGGGACTCGAACCCCTACGCCTTGCGGCACATGATCCTAAGTCTAGTTTGATAAAAGGCGGTGTCCGCTCGCCTCCTTTCAGCTTCAAATTATAGCTAAAGACCCAGGGCAAGTCAATCTCGTATGTGAATACTTATATTAGGCAAATCAGGCGATTGTCCTATAGTAACAAAATGGACGAACGTATAATGTCTGTCACTCTTCTGCAGGCCTATTTACCCTTGCTCCTTTTCTGCTCCCCTCTAACTCAACCAGCGACCACTGATGTTGGGTCTCATTAAAACAAAGTTTGAACAATTTGTTATCCCCGGTCCGCACCCGGAAGCATCTCTCTCCCGGCTCCAGCCAATCTCTTTCTACCTCTGCGATCTCATACTCCATGCCCTTCCATTCGAAAGAGACAGGTCTTTCGGCATAGATATATCCTGAGTAGCATTTTACTTTTAGGTTACTCACAACCCGTTAACAACTCCGCTCGAGATACCCTCAGCTGGTGTGGGGTTGGTCCAACTAATTATACCTCATGGCCTATGACGAGGATACACAAATCGCTAATTTGTTATCATGGTGAGATATTTAAATTAATATTTTAAGTTTATTTATATTATTTAACTTGACGAACATCAACGGTAGTTCCCTCAACCTGCATTTTATATCCACTGCCTGCATTGTATACTAACGCCTTAGGCATGTAAGCATACTTATATTCATACTTATAAGTACATTGCTGCCAAACCTGACCGTTTTGAAGTCTACACGATGTTTTCCCATCCCATCCTTTGAATTCACCATCAATCCAACTCTCGATGACATTTGTTACTCTTCTAACTGGGACAGCGTGTCCAGCTACAATGATAATATACTTTCCATTATCATTATTTATAATAACATTTGGGCAATATGCGTAATGATACCAGTATTGATATTGTGCTTGGACCCAATAGGTTCCGTTCTTCATCTTAAAAAGAACTTCATTATTAAATCCATTAAATTCCCCATCGATTTTCCCGTCATAGACCACTTCATACATTAACCCACCTCTTTATTCACACTTTAATACAATTGATGCAAAACAGAAGTACTCTATTAGGTTATATGTGAATTAATTACTTTCTGGTACATCACATGCAATAGAATAAACATATGCGATTGATTAATTTATATCATTATCAGTTTACATAGTCAATACCTCTATGTTCCGTTGGCATGGGGGAAATCTGTTAGCCGGTAACATCAAGAATGTAAATGAGAATGAATCTTTTGACCCTAAACAAAATGAATATTTGTGCAAGAGTAAACTGGAGTTTATTTTAACAATCAATGTTATCTCCTGTACCTTTTTCGGGATTTCTGAACTATAACCTCGGTCCAAGACCTAGGAAGGGTTTTAAATCTCTCATAAACCACAGCAACTATGATCACCAAGACTGCCAGTTGAATCAGGCCTTCAAAGATATCACCAGTACCTATGCTTCTCAAGGCTTGCCATAACACCGGAAGAAGAGCAAATAAAATTGAACCTCGAAAATAGTCCCAGACCTTCCCCAATAATGCTTCTATTTTCCCTCCAGACCGAAATCCTGTTTGTTTCATGATCCAGCCTGATAAACTAACAACGATTAGCAACAATAGCCAAGTCCCTAGTCCCCAAATCAATATTACAATCTGGCCTGCGGCAATCGGTATGAACCAAGTTACTAATCTGCGACGCCACTTGGGCGATATGTTATTCCAATAGCTCGTTAAATTACGAGTAAAGGCTTGAAATGCTCTCGTATATCTTTCAAGTATAAAGACTAACGACATTTTGTTTGAGTTCATAAGTTAATTCCTGAATTCAAGTATCTTTGCACGTTTGCGGCGTCACCTTTTCCGCGGAGTCCCACGCAATAGTAGCAATCTGGCTCCGGTTCATCTGTTTTAACATTTACCCCACCTGTATTACCACGATATGTAATTAGTCTTTTCGGTGAGTTCCGAATACCAGTGACTAATAACATGAATTCTGTGACAGCGAGAGATGCTACTACTCCGTTTATAGAGACAACAGCTGGCCCAGCTTTATCAAGTAGTCCGCTAGGGACACCGTAAATAGCATCACGATCCTCCTTAGCCCCAGGATTTAATAGGTCGGTCTGAGCCTCTGCAACATCTAACTCCTTATAACAGACAATACAACCACAGCCATCCCACGCGACGCAGACTCGCCCACCATACCGAGTAGGATCGCCTGGGATGATCTGAGAAGCGAGATCAAGATATGGTTTGGAATAAGCTGCGCACAATTCGTTTAGTATTAATCTCATTCCCTCGCTGTCAAGGCAGCCAAAGACATAATCCGAATCAATAATTGCTTTGAAGGCTCTTTGGCTTAAAAGAGAATCGGGAATGCGAACTACATTGATTCCCGGATTTATCTTCTGTACTATCCGTGTGCCAACATCTACCTTCAACGTTCCTGGAACTTGATCATCATAAGCGACTCCGATGTATCTGTTAAAATTGGATCTATCCAATTCTTGTGGGTCTATTAGAACTAACTCTCCTACTCCAAGTAGAGCAAGCTGTTGGACAACATGCGTTCCAAGACCTCCAATACCCACTATAGCGACTTTCACAGAATTAAGTCGCTCCTGTCCTTCCTTACCAAAGAATTTAGTATTACGGTCATACCTGTCAGTATCCATATTCTTCTGTCCTAAGTGAAGAGAGTTTAGTCGGTATGTAAATGTTCTCTCCAACAACGATTCTATCCAGCCTTTGCGGTTTGTTTGGTCCATCTAACCATGCTAGACCATCAAAACTATTTCTTGCTACCACTATTGCAAAATATGGTTTTCTTTGAAGTCTCCAAATTACATGCGGAACGAATTCACTAAAACCAATCAGGTCACTAGGTGAAAATGCCGCTGGAAATGGACCAGCATGAGAGTGGATTTCCATAAGAGACGTACCGAGATCGTGGGCACGCTTGATAACCATTGCGCGTGAATCATCCGTTAACTCAAAATGATAGCGTGACCGCACTAGAAAACCATCTGGTGGAATCGGTTCCCAATCCACAACTTCAAAGTTATCGTCATCTTGAGTTAGAGTTGAACTAACATACATAAAACCCGCCTCTTCGTTTCTTAGGTGAGGAGGCAGGAGATGTGTTTGCATATCATGATAGATTTTGGGCGGAATGTGAATTATTACACGACTCATTAAAGTCCTTCCCTGAACCGGTCGGCAAAGCCGATAGCCCAATTAAGCAAATTAGATCCTTTCCTGATATCGGCAGTAGGACGCCATTGACCATCACCTGGTGACCATGAAAAAATTCCCCACTCACCCTCAAAAGGTGGTTGGCTCCCGGCAGGTTCAGTATAATTATTAGGTTTCGCTCCGTTGAATCGTAAACCTGACGGAACGTAAATCCCATATGGCGGAGTGCCCGGATAAGCATTAGGAATCTGAAAAGCTACTTTGGTTAAGGAGCAATTCCAGCCATCAGGTAATGGATATGCAGGAATATAAACCCATTGACCTTCTCCTCGATATTCGGCTTCAGGGAACTTCCAACGGATAAGTTCTAGCTCTTCCGCGATACGTTCTTGCACTCTGTTTAACCTCTCTTGAATCTTATTTTCTTAGAGAATCCCATCCCAGGTTTAATTTCAACAACCTCTCCAGGATTTAATGTCCGTTCAGTATTGTCCTTCTTATCAATCAGAATGACTCCCTGAAAAACGTCCCATCCACCTAAGGCAGCAATCTCTTCTGTGGTTATTGTGTCTTTGTCCCAGGGCATCAATTCGCCTTCGATATCAAGGTAATACTTTGGTCCTTGTGCTTTGTTACTCATAATTTTCTCCTTACCTCCTGACTAATATTTTTTGTGTCAGTTATTGTAAGCTAACATAGCTTACATCATAGCAAAAAAAATTTATAGTGTCAACTGTTTCTCACTGGAAACCGGAAACATTTCATTTATGCGTATCGTACCTACAATCGGATTTACATCAAAAACATCAACCAGAATCCGCATTGCCTTTTCACGACGAGCAGACTCAAGAACCTTAGTTCTTAACATTCCCTGTTCTGTAAGAATGGGCCTTAAAGCTTCAAGAACTAATGACTGTGGCAGCAATAGAGCCCCTATCACTCGATTAGCTTGATATTCCCACCAGCGGCCATCATATCTAGTGGGTCCCTCGTTCTCTTCTACTCCTTGTATACCATCAGGTCGGCAGAGGAGTTTCAACTGCTTTCGGTCTATACTTTCTCCAAAAAGCGACAAAGATTGAGTCTGCTTTCCTAACGCGAA
>CAZEAR010000019.1:13312-18706 GCA_964510365.1 uncultured Dehalococcoidales bacterium
CGTGCAAGTGTTGTGTTGATACGACGCTCTGCAGGCTTGCTTCCCTCTTCGGCAAGGAGTCTAGAGACTGAAATTGCTTCCACACCTTTGGATCCAAACTTGGTAAATCCCAGTAAACCTTCCGGCAGATCTTCGTAGACAACCGTAATCCCAAATCGCTTTTCCACGAAACGCTCAATACGTATAGGTTGCGGTGAGGACGGGAAAAGGTCTACCTTGCGCAGTTCATCGGCACAGGTTGTTTCAATTTCTTTCTTGGTGTAGTATGGCCTCTCCTTAAACGGTCCAGCCTGCGCCTTAAAGGTCTTCATTCCTTTTCCTTGTCCTTTTCCCTGTCCTTTTTCTGTTCCCGGGACTGGTTATCGATAAAATCCAGTAAATCCTGAGGTTTTATTTTCTTCTCAATCAACTGACGGAAAGCAAAACCAAATTGAGGATCTGACATCGTCATTCGCCTAAGGTCTCGCATAGGTGGGCGCGTGTCATATTGCTTAAGTTCTTCAAGCGGCGTGTCAAGAGCCTTTGCCAGTTTACTCATATATTTGTCCGATGGAAATCGACGACCAAGTTCAATATCAGATAAAAATGCTGCAGATACACCTACCTTCTTAGCTAATTCTCGCAACGACATGTCCATCTTCTCTTCTCGTAGTTGACGGATTCTTTCTCCTAATGTTAACCTTGTATTCACAATGTTAGCTTATCTTGCTGACAATCAATTGTCAAATTACAATGTATAATGACATAACACAATCCATCTTTTTGTTACTGTACTTTAAGACAAGTGGAGGATAGAAATGGCAATAACTTCAGTAGAAATAGATAATTTATACAAAGAATATATGCGTTCGGGGAGCGATCAAAGAATCTCAGCTAGAACCATCTATGATTATTGTGTCTCGCCTTTCATGGTTTATTGTGATAAGTTTGGGCCTGAAGATAAAAAAGATGCGATGACACAATATCAAGAACTTCTGTTTGAGCAAGGAAAAACACATGAAATACAGGTCATAGAAACCACATATCCTGAAGCCGAAAAACTCGAATATGAAATACCTGAAGAAGGTTTTAAATTACTCTTAGAAGAAATGAATAAAGGAATCAATGTACTGTGTGGACTACCGGCATTTTATTTACCTGAAGGATTAATAGGGAGATTCGATGTTTTAGAAAAGCAAGATACTGCGCCATCAATATTTGGACCATATCATTATGTGATAAGAGAAATCAAACTCGCAAAGAATATACAAAAATACCATATCTATCAAGCAACATTCTATAACTATTTACTCGGGAAAATTCAAGGATATACACCTCCCATTTTATATATTATCAACAGAGATTACGATGTATTTGAGATTGGCTACGACGAAGTTACTCTGCTCACAATACTAAGCGACATCAAAGAAATACTAAATGGAAAGGAAGTGACTCCCACTTATGGGGCTTGTGAGTGGCCTTGGGAGACTTATAACAATGATGAGGCTATAAGGCGAAAGGATATTTCTCTAACTAGTGGTATAGGCCCTTCGTTTAAACAAAAATTGATCGCAGAGGGAATTTGTACTATCGACGATCTTGCAGGTACTCAAATTGAAAACTTGGTTAAAATAAAGGGTATCGGTGAAAAAAAAGCAAGGCAATTTTCCACTAATGCCCAGGCACTTGCTTCTGGAAATCACACATGTATAGGTACGTGCGAATTTCCGACCAAAACAACGGAGATATTCCTAGATTTGGAAGGGACAGGGGAACAGATAGGCGATGAAGAGTTAATTGCAATAGACTATCTCATAGGTGTAGTTATCAGGGAGGGGAATGCAGAGGAGTATTTACCTTTTGTTGCTAATGATCTAACGAGTGAAGGTAAAATGTTTCAACAATTCATAGACTGGCTTCTAGAGAAGGATGACTTTGTGATATATCACTGGCACAGCTATGAGAGAACACATCTTGAAAGATTAGCCGAGCGACATGGCCTGTCGGATGAAGCCCGAAATAAATTATTCGGCAATCTAAGAGATCTCCATCGCGATTCCGTTTCTTGCTTTGCTTTTCCAACTTATAGCAATGGGCTAAAAGATGTTGCCAAGTATATGGGATACATTTGGAGACATGCGGATGTTAATGCTTTAGAGTCTATTGCTCTCTATTTTCAGTATGTAGAAGATCCAAATGGTAACGAGGATATAATTCAGAAAGTTATAGACTACAATGAAGACGACTGTAGAGCAACGATGCTAGTAAAGGATTGGCTAAAAAAGAATTTATCGACTTAATCGTTGTCAATTGTGTTGTTATACCTAATCATCCTAGACGGATTTGAGCCCTGCGTACGTTGGCAAGATTTATCGCTAGAAAGCAAGTTATTACACAAGACATCGTTTTGTTAAATTACAGCGAGTACAACTATTGGCTTAAACCTTTTATTGAACTTTTTTAGATATATAGTCAATAAGCATAATGTCCAATAGTATTTCACGTATTGAGAATGGAGAATAATTGACGTTCCACTCATAGTAGGCTTATGTACTTCAATAGGCCAAGTGCGAATAATGGAGTGTAGCCTACTTCCACACATTTTGGCCTGTATACTCCACAGGCCGACCATAAGAGAACAAAGAAATCTGACCAAACGTTTAGCTAGAGGTTGAACTTTTTGGCTTTTGTTAGATGCCGAGGATTGAACAAAACCTAGGATTTTTTAATCTGCCACACAAAAAGTTACAATGTTCAATTGCTTAAAGACAAAGCCAATTTAGTCTCCGCTGCTGCTTCCACGGTAGAATTACGAAGTTATTTAGTTTCAAATGCAGCTTCAACGGTAAAATTATGAAGCTACTTAGTTTCAACTGCAGCTTCAACGGTAAAATTACGAAGCTATTTAGTTTCAACTACAGCTTCCACAGTAGAATTACAAAGCTGCTTAGCTTCAATTGCTGCTTCCATTAAAAATTACGAAGCTATTTAGCTTCCATACTTGCTCCATGGATTTCCATACAATTATGGATAATATTATACCTAATTTATGGATATTTTATGGATATAAGGATGGATGGATGGTAGAACACTAAGTGCTAGTGTTATTGTGGCGGTTTATATCTTACCGAAGAAGTAATTCTCGATTGATATCACGTTTCGATGGTAAGTTCAATGCATTGAACTTACATATGGGCCAAGTGAAATAAAGCTTGATTTTACAAATCCAAAACCATCTGCATATCTGCTTACGGGCAAAGCGAGGATTTATACAAAAGTCGCCCTACGCAGTTTATCTTCTATTCCACGTGATGGTAAGAAAAGCCCTAATCGGCCTGGTGCTGGAATTGGTACTTTTAATCGTCGTGGTGAAGATAGCACCCATGCATATGTCCCTGCCTGATACGGTCCATGATGAAGATGTTTCTCTTGCCAAGACTCCCAACGGGCTAAATTCATCGGAATTACAACATCAATTACTATAGTCCCAATATAGCCACCTTTAAACAGCATAGAAAAACCAAACTCTTTCTCTAAACGGTCATCTCCTTGCAGACCTGTATGCAACCATAACTGCCCCCGGTAACCTGTGTGCCATGACCGTAATTCGATCGTTTTTTTACCAAGTAAAATAAGCTCGGCCCAAGGCTGACGTATACTTATGGCTGGTGTTTCATTTTTCATAGTTGAAATGTTTCCATGAACTCATCAGAAAACTCCAGAAATAGTCTGTGTAAATCTTCAAGAGAAGGTGGACCTTCTAAATCCACAAGGCTTCTTCCCTGAGCTGGGAGTATTTTGTAAAATTCTCCTGGTGCGTTTTTGGTCTCAGCAACTTGTCTAAGAAAACCAAAATATGAACGGAAAGACAAGCCCCGTGCCGTGTCATTTTTCTGCTTGTCCTCTCTTAGGTCCCACATGTAGTTATTGTCCTGGAGCGCAGTGCGGCGAACGATACAAGGTATGCAGACTCCACATGAATTATTTGGATCTTTATTTAGACCCCCGATAGCACGATTCGAATAGTAGTACCAACAAGTAATAGTCTTCTGCGCTGACTCCGTAGCTTTGCCTTTTCCAACGGCTTCAACCGCTTCATTGAAACATTCTCGTTTCGTCTTAAGCACAAAAGGATTCTCTACGATCCATTCTCCTCCGAGCAGTATGGAAAAAAGGGTTGAGGCAAGTTGATGTAATCTGGGATGCGCATGCTTAGTTGTTAGCCAGGCTGGTGCTGGAGGAATGGAGGAGGCTAATACCCCGTTTTCAAATTGGAGAATCCTCTTTACCTGCCAAGAATTAGCGACCGCTGCTGCCAAACACAGAAACAGGAAGGAACGGTAGTAAAAACTCCGGTTGCGTCCCTTCTTTTCGGCATTCCACTTGCTTGAAAATATTATCGGCGAGGTTTCAAAACCAAGGTTTTTGGCGATTTCTTCTTGTAAAGCTCTCTTGCCTGTTGAAAAGAACACTAGTCTCGTTTTAGCGACGTCCTTTATAATCGTAGCTAATCCACAGGTGCTATCCAATCCGCCAGAAAATAGTGCTATCTGCTCTATCTTATCGTCGGGGCTTTTACTAACTTGCCCGGTAATATCCTTGTCGATTTCCAGTCTGGGCTTAAGCTTAATCGTCCACTTCGCATTGCCCATAAACCGGAGAATCTCTTCTACGATATCCATAGCTTCCTGGTTCCACGCACCCGGGTCCCGTATTTTCATGTGTAAGTTATAGGTTATTGGCGGGTTAGCGGGTGAGAAACGCCTAGGCTGTTTTTCGATTTGGAACACAGCCATTGCGAAGTCAATCATATCGGCAGCTGCCTTTGTGATCCCGTGGGGGCCCACTTCGCCAGACATCCTTATGTATAAATCTTTTCCGATGTCGAAGTTAATGCTTTGTTCCGATGACTTGGAGCTAAAGTAATTGACACGACATCGTACCGACCCGGCACTCGGCTTTGTAATCGATTTCGTACTCATTGGCTTAACTCCTTAATGAACCAACCAATATCTTTCTGAACGACATCAAAGAAATCACGATAAGTGACAGTACCTTTCTTCAGGAACTCTAGCTCAAAATCCCTAATGATTTGGTCGGCTAATATCTGTGATTGTTTCTGAATCAGTATCTGTGCCTCCGGCGGTTGTTGCTCGTATTCGCTTTCTAATATATGCCTTATCAATTGACCCAAAAAATATCCGGATGTACTTTTTAAAACCGCCGTGTTAAATTTCGCCAGGACTTCTGGACAATTGCCCATGATATACAGGTCAATATCGTTATCCAGTGCATTGACTAGAAAATCCCCTAAACAAATACGAGCTAGATCGCTTACCTTTGTGTTTGGTTCATCTTGTTGATGGATTTCTATGATTTTGTCAACCCAACGTCTGATGAACCCCTCCCCATCTT
>CAZEAR010000020.1:0-18465 GCA_964510365.1 uncultured Dehalococcoidales bacterium
CAATTTAAGAGCTTCGTCTAATATAATCTCTTTTTTAGTCTTGACCGCATCGGCTAATTTTCGATTGGCAACATTCATCGATAGGCCCTTATTCCGATTCTTTTTACTTTCCAGTATAATAGTAAAATACTAACCAGTAAGTTAATGCAATCATAGTACAATTGATCGGTCGTGTCAATACTGTAAAAAAATAAGCTAAGTCCATATTTTTTATAGCGGAGTATTCAGCTAATTATTGACAAAAGTATGCATAATACATTATAATATATTTAACTCACCAGTTAGTAGACTTTTAATAAGTAAAAAACACGTCTAAGAGGAGGCAGGAAATGAGTACCGGAACCGAAATCAGTACCAGACCCAACGAACTTAAGAAAAAATATGTACACAAAGCAATCTGCGCTACGAGGGAAGAGGGGAAACGAACCAGAATGGGCTACAGGCCGGAGGTAATGCTGGATATAGAGAGGCCGCGATATATTACGGAATCGTATAAGCAGACGGACGGACAGCCCGAATGCATCAGGCAAGCAAAGGCACTGGCAAATTTTCTGGATAAAAGGACTATTTTCATATTTGAAGATGAACTCATTGTCGGGAATTACGGATTTATTCCCAGTGCTATAACCTGCTATCCGGAACTCGAAGAAACGGCAATACTCCATGGAGTTATGGAGGGAGACCTCCACGACATGCTTAGCGACGAACACAGAAAAGAGTTTGTCGAGATATGCAAATACTGGGAAGGCAAAAGCATCGGCGATAGGGTAAGGGCAATTATCCCTGAAGATACTAAAGATTTTTACGACTTTAACGGCGTTTGTGAGACTCTGCACCATCGACGGGACAAGCTGATTCTGGTTAATTACGATAAGGCATTCAAAATCGGTTTAAACGGCGTGATTCAGCAGGTAGAAGCTAAGCTGGCAGAACTGCAAGCTCATGTTCCTGAGGATATGGACACCAAGCAATATATCGATTCCAAGAATTTCCTGGAGGCTATGCTGATCACCCTTAAGGCAATGATAAGATTCGCCAATAGATTTGCGGAACTTGCCAGAGAAATGGCCAAAAGCGAGGAGCGGTCCTGGAGAAAGAAGGAGTTGGAAAAAATTGCTGAAATTTGCGACCGGGTACCGGCAAATTCGCCGAGGACATTTCATGAAGCCCTGCAAGCCTGGTTCTTTATTCATCAGATAGTCAACTACTTTGAAACGCTGGGGCTGGGCGGCGGCTGCCGGTTTGATATCTTGACCTATCCTTATTATAAGAAGGATTTAGAGGAAGGCCGAATTACCAGGGAATCTGCATTAGAGTTGCTGGAGTTCTTATGGCTTAAGTTGAACGACGGTGCGGTATTAAGTTCTCCCGAAGAGCATATGTCGAGCCAGGGAGCGATCAAACTGTTCCAGTTTGTAATCGGAGGCGTGACGGCTGACGGTGAAGATGCTTCTAATGAAGTATCGCATTTAATGATAGAGGCTTCAATGAATATCCGTACTCTTGAACCTCTATTGGTACTCAGATATCATCCCAAGATAAGCGATGAACTCATACTCAAAGCCATTAGCTGCATCAGGACCGGAATGGGGTACCCTTCCGTATTTAATGACAGCGCAATTATCCCCTGGCTGGTTAAATGGGGGATACCGGAGAAAGATGCCCGTGATTACGGCATACCGGTATGTGTCGAACCGATTCTGCCGGGCAAGGCTTTTACCCTGACTACGGCGCCAAGCATGGGTGTGCTCAATTTAGCAAAATGCTTTGAGCTCGCACTATACCATGGCAAAGACCCGCTTTACGGAGCCCAATTGGGTTATGCCACTCCTGATCCGACCACCTTTCGAAACATCGACGATGTAATGCAAGCTTATCTTAAGCAGGTAAACTATGTATCGGGGAAAATGGCCCAGATTAACCGCTGCGCCGAAATTGTGATACATGACTACCGGCAGCGTGTTTTTGCATCCACATTAATCGACGATTGCATTGAAACCGCGCAGAGCTGTATGAATGAGTTTTATAATCACATGGCAATGATTACTGCCGTTGGTCCTGTCAACGTAGCCGATTCCCTGGCTGCTATTAAGAAATTCGTCTTTGAGGACAAGAAAGTCAGTATGGCGGAACTGATGGAGATATTAAATAGTGACTGGGAAGGTAAAGAAATCCTGCGTCAGGAATTTATTAACAAGGCGCCAAAATTCGGCAACGACGACGACTATGTTGACCAGATTGCCAGAGACGTTTTTCATAAATCTAACGAAGAGGTACAGAAGCATAAGGATATTCACGGGAGTCCCCTGGTACTGGACGGCAGCATCGCCGGCGCTTACTGGATCTGGGGTCGTAAGGTAGGAGCTACACCTGACGGAAGAAAAAGAAAAGAGACCTTAGCTGATGGGAACGGATCGCCCATGGCCGGCAAAGACAAAACCGGGCCTACCGCCGTACTGAATTCTCTGGGAAAGATCAGCCCTCCACCGTGGGCGACTCTTACCAATCAGAGGTTCATGCCGCAATTTCTCGAGGGTGAGAACAAACTATTGTTCGCTCAATATCTCAAAACCTTCGCCGATCTGGGCTGCTGGCATATTCAGTTCAATGTAGTAGACGACGCAACGCTGCTCGACGCTCAGGAGCATCCTGAAAACTATGATGACCTGATAGTGAGGGTTGCCGGTTTTAGCGCCTACTTCGTGGACCTGAGCAAATTCAATCAAGACCAAATAATAGCCAGGACCGCTCAATCATTTTAATCATATGGATATTATATAAACTATGGAAATAACAACGGACCAGAATAAAAACTCTGGTTTAATATTCAATATTCAGAGATATTCTCTGCAGGACGGGCCGGGAATTCGAACCACTGTATTTCTCAAAGGATGCCCGCTCAGATGCTGGTGGTGTTCCAATCCGGAATCGGTGAATCCCTATCCCGAGATAATGACCAGCGACATGAAATGTATGAAATGCCGGCAGTGTATTGAAGCTTGTCCCCTGGAAGCAATCCAGGTAGTCGACGATATGCGGAGGATCGATAGGGACAAGTGCGACCTTTGCCTGAAGTGTGCCGGCGTTTGTCCTACGGGAGCTATAGAAAAGATAGGTAAATATATGACCCCGGAAGAAACCCTGAAAGTTATAGAGAAAGACAAGCCTTTTTATGATAACTCAGGAGGTGGAGTGACCTTCTCCGGAGGTGAACCTCTGGTCCAATGGCAATTTCTACTTGAAATCTGTAAGCTGTGCAAGGAAAGGGATATCTCTACAGTCCTGGATACTACGGGATATGCCCGCTGGGAAATAATGGAACAAGTTTTGGAATATGTGGACCTGGTACTTTATGATATTAAACACCTGGACCCGCTCAAGCATATCGAAGCTACCGGCGTAAGCAACGAGATAATTCTGGAGAATATAAAGAAAACAGCGAATAAAGTTAGAACCTGGCTGCGTATTCCGGTAATTCCCGGTTTTAATGATTCAGCCGACTTCTTTAACGACTTAATTGAATTCAGTAAAGGCCTCAACGTAGAAAAGATATCACTATTGCCCTGCCATACCTGGGGCGAACCCAAGTATGACCGGCTGGGTAGAGCATATGCACTTAAAGGGGTCGGATCGATGGCACCGGAATCTCTGGATGAGATCAAGGACCATATGGAGTCGGAAGGACTGGTCGCCACTATAGGACGCTAGTTTTGCACAAATATGCAAATTAGTCCATAATAATTTGCACAAAACTTGGTTAATCTCTGGGATATAATTAAAAACAAGTATAATTCAAATACCTGCAGATAGCCAAGAACCGGCGGAAACTTCAATAGTCAAACTATATGAAGACGCAATAACATAATAGATAGCAACGTCTTATGCTGGATAACTCTAAGCTTCCCCTGGATGGGCTGAAAGTCATCGACCTTGCCGATGAGAAAGGTGTGTTTTGCACCAAGCTCCTTGCTGATTTGGGAGCAGACGTAATAAAAGTGGAGAGGCCGGGAGGAGATGCGACCAGAAATATGGGCTCTTTTATGGACGACGATCCAGATCCGGAGAAGAGCCTCTTCTTTGCTTACAATAACACTAATAAACGATCGGTAACTCTGAACCTGGATACCGCCGATGGCCGCAATATCTTTAAAAAATTAGTCCTCAATACGGATATACTGATAGAAACGTATCAACCCGGATACATGGAAAGCCTTGACCTCGGCTATTCCAATCTAAGCAAATTGAATCCGGGCCTTATCATGGTTTCTATCACAGGCTTTGGTCAAACGGGGCCTTACAGAGATTATAAGTCACCCGATATCGTCAGCTATGCAATGGGCGGATTAATGTATTTGACCGGTGATGCAGACATGCCGCCGCTTCTAGCTGGTGGGCTGCAGACCTGTTATCTGGCGTCCCTTTTCGCTGCCGTTTCTACGCAGATTGCTCTTTATGCCCGCGATATTATAGGGCAGGGTCAGCATATAGATTTATCGATGCAGGAATGTATTGCCTCAATTCTTGAAATCCTGTATTTCTACCAGGGTGACGGATACATTCACAGACGAATCGGCGGGCGGCATCACAGTGCATGCCCCAGTGATATCTATCCCTGTAAAGACGGCTACTGGGCTATATGTCTCGGGCCTCATTCGCCGATCTGGGTCAGGTTCATCACCTGGCTGATTAATGACGGTGCAGACGTGGGGGACCTGGGAAGCATTGAATACGAGGACGGACCTACACGTCTGACGGTAGTGGACAGTTTGCTTAATCCCGTAATTAACAAATGGGCAATTAATCATACCAAGGCCGAGATATTCGAGGAAGGACAGGAAAATAATGTCCCGGTAACACCTATGAGTACCGTCGATGAAGTAATAAAAGACCCTAATCTTAAGTTCAGAAACTTCTTCCAGGAAATATCCCATCCTGTCATAGGCAAAGCGCTTTACCCCGGAATTCCTTGGCAAATACCGGAAGACCTTAAAAGAGCAATGCCTGCCCCGCTGGTGGGCCAGCATAATCAGGAAATCTACGGTAAGCTGGGATATACCGAAGAAGACCTGGTCAGCTTTAAAGAGGCCGGGATAATCTAAATAATAATTTGAGTTTTACGATGTCGAAGCTTGCTCTTGAAGGACTACGAATTATAGATTTAAGCTGGGTGGTGGCAGGCCCCTTTGCCACCAAAATATTTTCCGACATGGGGGCGGAAGTTATTAAGATAGAGAGCTACGGCAAACTCGACGGATTGAGGTTAATGGGGCCGTGGAAGGGAGAAGCTACTCCACCCAACCGCTCTCTGGCATTCGATACCAAACATGTCAATAAATTATCTATGCTGCTAAATCTACGTACTCCAGCTGGAGTTGAGGTATTTAAGAAACTGGCAAGCGTCAGCGACGTCGTCCTGGAAAATTTCAGGGCCGGAACAATGGATAAATTCGGCCTCGGCTATTCCGATTTAAAAGAAGTAAATCCCCGGCTCGTTATGATCAGCCTGTCCGGTTTCGGGCAAACGGGGCCATACAAAGACTATGTCAGTTTCGGCCCCAACCTGCAGGCAATATCCGGCCTGACCGGTTTAACCGGTTGGCCGGGACGTACGCCGGTTGGAATAGGTCAGGCATATCCCGACTTTATCGGCGGACTGTTCGCAGTATTTGCAGTCCTGGCCTATCTGCGGAACCGCAAAGATGGTCAGGGACATTTTATCGACATGAGCCAGTATGAAGGTGCGGTGTCGGTCCTGGGACACAGCGCTCTGGAGTACACCGTTAATAATAAGATTCCAACAGCTAGAGGAAATACGCATGTCTATGCCTGCCCGCACGGTTGTTACCGGTGCAAGGGGCATGAACGCTGGTGTGTAATCAGCGTTTTTAATGATAAGGAATGGCGGGCTTTCTGCAACGTTATCGGCAATCCGGACTGGACCAGGAATCCTGATTTCTCGACTTTCTTATCAAGAAAAGAAAGGGAGGAAGAGCTAAATAAACTGGTCGAGGAATGGACAACTGAACGTTCACCGGAAGAGGTGACGGAAAAGATGCAGGCTGCGGGCGTACCCGCCGGCGTAGTACAGAATATTGAAGACTTGATGACACGCGATCCCCATATAAAATCGCGGGGATATTATGAAAAGTTCGATCACCCGCCGATAGGTAAAATAATACCGGAAGGCAATGCTATCAAACTCTCTCTCACACCGGGAAGCTTCCGCAGACCCTCCCCTATTCTGGGCGAGCACAATGAATATATATTGAAAAGCATACTGGGCATGACCCAGGAAGAGATAGACAAACTCACTTCAGAACATGCCTTTGATTAAAGAGTGGCCGGCATGGACGAGAAAACAGCAGGATTATCAGCCCTGAAACCGGCGGGGCCCATCGTACTATTCGGATCAGGTGAAACTTCCGCCAGCGGACGTCGTGTCTATGAATGGCTGTTGAGCCGTTTAGCCCCACCCATCAGAGTTGCTATACTGGAAACACCAGCCGGCTTTCAACCTAATTCATCACTGGTTGCCGAAAAAGTAGGACATTTCCTGCAGCAGCACCTGCAAAACTATAAACCGCAAATCGACATTATACCGGCGCGAAAAAGGGGCACACCGTTCAGCCCTGATGACCATCACACCGTCGCCCCGATGATCCAGGCCAATGTCGTCTTCTTAGGACCGGGCAGTCCGACTTATACAGTCCGCCAGTTGCAGGAAAGTATCGCCTGGCATACCGTATTAGCTTGCCACCGCCAAGGTGCCGCTCTGGTACTGGCCAGTGCCGCTACGATTGCAGCGAGTATTTATGCCCTTCCCGTATACGAGATATATAAGGCAGGAGAAGACCTGCACTGGCATCCCGGCCTTGATTTATTCGGCCTCTACGGCCTGTCACTGGTATTCGTATCACACTGGAATAACCGGGAGGGTGGAGCCGAGCTGGACACAAGTCATTGCTATATGGGCAAGGCACGCTTCGAGCAACTGCTGAATAAATTACCTTCGGACGCCAATATAGTTGGCATCGATGAGCACACTGCTCTTGTAATAGATACGGTCAATGAAGAATGCCGCGTAACGGGAAGGGGAACCGTGAATTTACTCAGACAGGGGGAGGAAAAGCAGTATATGCATGGGCAGACCTTTTCTATTATGGAACTTGGCCCATTCCGAAATATCGATCCGCGAAACGGTATATTAACAGCAGTTTGGGAAAGCGTTCAGACAGCAAGGATAGAGTTTTCGGCTGCATCGAAAATAGATCCGCCT
The DNA here is from genome assembly GCA_964510365.1 of uncultured Dehalococcoidales bacterium. Taxonomy (GTDB): domain Bacteria; phylum Chloroflexota; class Dehalococcoidia; order GIF9; family UBA5629; genus CAZEAR01. The sequence goes on from CAZEAR010000020.1 coordinate 7,277, forward strand.
TCTGAAATCCTGGAACTTATACAAACCAGAGAAACAGCCCGATCCCGGGGCGACTGGGGAAAGGCAGATATCTTACGTAAACAAATTCTGGAACTGGGCTGGCAGGTAGACGATACATCAAGCGGTCCCCGGGTGACACCATATGACAGGTAAGTGAATATTAAAAGCCACTGTTTATTTCTGATACCACAGTGTTTGCGGTAATAACTCAAGAAATGGTATAAATATTAGACGCAATTCACGGTCAAGCCTGTCATTACGCTCATTTGGCAATAATATCAAAAAAGGAAGAGTATATGTTGAGTGATACCATTAAAGACATTGATCAAATATTCTACCCAAAGTCTGTGAGCATTGTAGGAGCTTCCAGTAGAGAGGGAAGCTTTGGTCGCATGTTTTTAGAGGGTTTAATGCGGATGGGTTTTACCGGGATTCACCCGGTCCACCCGCGTGATAAAGAGATGCTGGGATTAACTGCCTACCCAAATATAAAAGAAATCCCGGTTGATCTCGACCTGGCTATTTTAATGACACCGCCCGGAGATACGCTCAACATTGTAAAAGACTGTGCTCAGAAAGGAATGAAAGGAATCATCATTTTTACAGCCGGCTTCGGGGAAAAGGGAGCTGAGGGGAAAAAGATCGAGCAAGAGATAGCAGCAGTCTGCCGCCACAATGGTATCAGAGCTATCGGCCCAAACTCGATAGGCGTCTACTGCCCTTCGTCTAAGTTGTTAACCTTCCCCCAGGGTTTAATACATGGCATTACCACTGAAAGCGGTAAAGTCGGTGCTTTTTCACACAGCGGCTCTTTTGTCGATTACCTTACCTATATTCTAACCAGAAAGGGTATAAGGTTCAGCAAGGTCGTAAGCTGCGGCAATGAATGCGACCTCAATGCTGTGGACTTCCTGGAGTACTTTGGGCAGGATAGCGATACCAAGATAATAGTCGCTTATCTGGAAGGGATGAAAGATGGTAAAAGATTTTTTGAATTAGCGAGAGAAGTCTCCATGACAAAGCCCGTTATAGTCTGGAAAGGTGGAATGACCGAACAGGGAGCAAAAGCTGCCTTATCTCATACAGGCTCGCTGGCTGGATCGAAACATGTCTGGGAAGCAATGTTTAAACAGGCAGGAATTATCAGCGTTCGAAGTTTCGAGGAGATTGTCGATTGCCTTTACCCGCTCTACTACTTGCCGAAACCCAAAGGTAAACGGATTGCAATTGTAGCCGGTATGGGAGGTACTAATGTAGGCACAACCGATAACTGCATTGAATTAGGCCTTGAAATGGCCAGATTATCTGATACTACCATAAAAAAGTTGACGGAATTGCTGCCACCGGTCGGCACCTCAGTGGGAAATCCCGCAGATATAGGCGTAGCTATTCTAGTAGCTCCGCATTTATATGGAGAAACGCTTAAAATCCTGGATGAGGATGAAAACGTTGATATGCTACTGGTTATAACGGACCCCGGTCAACCATGTATAGATAGCATTGCAGATGCCTCTAAAGTCATCAAGAAACCGATGGTTGTTACCATATTCGAATTACCGGAGCTAGCTTCTGTTGAGTATGATTTTTTTATTAAGTATAATATACCGGTATTCAGCGACGCGAAAAAAGCAGCTTTTGCTTTATCTAAAATCATATGCTACAAGGACTTTCTCCATAAAAACTGTTAGATTTAACGAGGTATTTTTGAAAGTAAGCGGCTTCTCAGATTGCTGATATCGCTTTTATCTGGATATTACCGTAATTTCAAGTCGGCTGATATATGTAAATTGTAGATATGTTATCTACAGTTTATGTCTTTATAGATGATATAACTGAAATAAATTGAAATCCAGCTTAATCCCTTTTGATTAAGGTTATATTTTTACTATAGGTGACAGGGTACTATCAGAAAATAATAAGGAGAAGGGCAGGTAAAACCAAATGAAGCTTACGAATAATGTATTTGTAGAGACCCAATTTTCCGGTTCTAACGTTAGCTACGTCGTCACTGACGAAGGCCTGGTAATGATAGATGCCCCGCATAAGCCCACGAATGCACTGGCATGGCGAAGTGAGATCGAGAACAAAGGTCCGATAAAGTATCTAATCAACACAGAATCTCACGATGACCACTTTGCCGGCAACTTTTTCTTCGATACCACGGTGGTGGCACAGGCAAAGACCAGAGAGGATATCCTGGCAACAGATATAAATCAGGTATTGGGAATCATCGCTGTCAAAGATCCCAAGGGTTTACACCTGACAAAAGATTATAAAGTAAACGCGCCTTCTGTTACCTTCTCGAATCTTCTTGATATCTATCTGGGAAGACACAGTTTTCACTTAATTCATTTACCCGGCCATACCGCCGGTCAGACCGCCGTTTTCGTACCGGAAGAAAGAATAGTTTTTACCGGAGATAATGTAACTTACCAGGTCCAGGGTTTCCTGCATACCGCCCACCCCTATTCATGGCTGGAATCTATAGAGCACATCAAAGAACTGGATGTCGACTACATAGTCCCCGGTCATGGCGAAGTTTGTGATAAAAGTTATCTCGAAGAACAAACAGATTATGTCCTCGGCTGTATCAATACTATAGAAAAGGCTATTGAACAGGGTTTAACTAAGGAGGAAGCAGCAGAACAAGTATCACTGCCAAGTCCCTACCCACTGGATGCGGGAACGGAAGAAATAGGGCCGGAATTACTGAGAATAAGCGTAGAAAATTTATATGAAATAATATCCCGGCATCATTAAACTGGTACCGGGAGTTATTAATAATAAGGATATGAAATAGAATAACCGGAGATACTTAAGCTTAGACTTCGACATTAGAATAGTCAAATATCATTAGGCCGTAGCATTTTCAGTATTCATTCGGGTTAATTATTAAAGGAGGAAACAATATGGCAGGTATTACTTCGTATAGTGCATATATACCGCTGCATAGACTAAGTCGAGCCGAGATTGCGAGGGCATGGGGAAAACGTGAAGTACCGGGCGAGCGAGCAGTCGCCAACTATGACGAAGATAGTCTGACTATGGCCGTAGCAGCAGCTATGTATTGTACAAAAGGCATAAACCCCGATGAAATAGATGGGCTTTATTTTGCATCTACTACCTCACCTTATCAAGAAAAACAGTCAGCCGCTTTTATAGCAACGATATTGGATTTGAACAAACAAGCATTAACCATAGATTTTTCCGGATCTCTTCGGGGAGGCACTAATGCTTTAAGAGCCGCTATGGATGCCGTTAACAGCGGTGCTGCCAGGAACGTACTGATATGTGCCTCGGATGTACGCCTGGGTTATCCCGACGGAGCCGATGAAATGTTTTTCGGAGATGGTGCGGCCGCACTCCTTATCGGCAGCAAAGGTAAAATTGCCGAAATCGAAGCATTCTATACACTTTACGATGAAATTCAGGATGTATGGCGGACTTCTAAGGATACTTTTACACGCTCCGGCGAGGACCGCTTCATTTTGGAAGAAGGATACAACAGGATAGTGCCGGAAGCTATTTCCAGTGCACTGAGCAAGTTTAAACTGTCACCTGCTGACTTCGCTAAAGTTGCGCTCTATGCTCCCAATGCGCGGCAGCTCAGCGCAGTAGCCCGCAAATTGAAGCTTGACCCGAAAACCCAGGTAAAAGATACCCTACATTCCTCGGTGGGCAATACCGGCACCGCGATGTCACTGATGAGCCTGATCGAGAGTCTGGAAGATAGCAAGAAAGGAGATAAAATACTCCTCGCCAGCTATGGTAATGGGTGCGATGTTTTCAGCCTGACAGTAAATGACATCGAAAAGGTCAAAGATAAACCGGGGATTAAGTCAGGACTGGAATCGAAACGAATGATTCCCTTCTATAATAAATATATACGCTGGCGCGAAATCATGACCGTTCAACCCGCACCTCGTCCACCTTTGGAGGAACGGCAACCATCGCCTCAGGCTCAGTGGAGAGAAAACGAAAAGGAATTGCGATTACGCGGTACCAAATGCAATCACTGCGGGACGGCACAATATCCTCCCCAGAGAGTATGCGTGGTATGCAAAACTAAAGATGACTTTGAATTGTATTCCTTTCTGGACAAACAGGGAAGGGTTTTCTCATTTTCTCATGATTATGTTTCAGAGAGCCTCGATCCGCCCACTACTTTAACCGTAATCGACTTTGACGGCGGGGGAAGAATGCTATGTGAAATGACAGATCGAGATCCGGACGATGTTAAAGTTGGCATGCCGCTGGAAATGACCTTTAGGCGTTTGTACTATGTAGGCGGTATCTACAATTATTCGTGGAAATGTCGTCCTGCCGGCATTAAAAGTTGACGATGTAAGGAGATATAAAGATGGAAAGTATTAAGGACAAGGTAGCTATAATCGGCATGGGCTGTGTCAAATTTGGTGAAAACTGGAGTTCTAGTATAGACGACATGATGATCGATGCAGCTTATGAGGCCTACGAAGATGCAGGTATATACCCTAAAGACATTCAAGCTGCGTGGTTCGGCAATGTCTGGGCCGGTCAAACAGGACAAATTCTGGCAACCCCGCTTAAACTACCATTTATACCCGTTACTCACGTGGAAAATGCTTGTGCCACCGGGTCGGAGGCTTTGAGGGGCGCCAGCTATGCAGTAGCTTCCGGAGTCTGCGATATAGCACTGGCACTGGGAGTAGAGAAGCTCAAGGATACCGGTTTTTCAGGCCTTCCTCAAACCAGACCCAATGCTACCTGGAGCTATAGAATCCCGACTCCGACGCCGGCGGCTGTATTCGCCATGATGGCTACCGGCTACTTCGCTAAACACGGCCTGAGTAATGAAGAGGGGAGAAAACTTCTTGCTCAAATTGCCATAAAGAATCATTATAACGGTAGTTTGAGTCCCAAAGCACATTTCCAGAGAGAGATCACAATGGAACAGGCACTGAATGCACCTATGATCGCTTATCCGCTGGCTCTATTCGACTGCTGCGGTGTAAGTGATGGCGCAGCAGCGGCTATTGTAACACGAGCCGATATGGCAAAAAAATTCAGAGTGGATCCAATCTATATTAAAAGCATGCAGATATGTCAAGGGCCAAGAGACGGCTGGTTAAATCCTGAATATGATTTCGCTCACGTTGAAGAAACCCGCCGCTGTGGCGTAACTGCTTACAAAGAAGCGGGGATTACAAATCCGCGCAAGGAAATAAGCATAGCTGAGGTACACGATTGTTTTACGATTACAGAATTAACCATCATGGAGGATCTCCAGTTTTGTCCCCAGGGAAAGGCCAAGGATGATATCGAGGCTGGTACATTCACATTAAAGGGAGAACTCCCGGTCAACACAGATGGGGGATTGAAATGCTTCGGTCATCCCATCGGTGCAAGCGGGCTAAGAATGATGTACGAAGTTTATAAACAGCTTCAGGGTAAGGCCGGTCCCCGTCAGGTAAAGAATCCCAAGTTTGGACTTACCCATAATCAAGGTGGCGAACCCGGTGCGGCTACTGTCAGTGTGGTAATCGTTGGTAATTAACCAGAGGTGATTAATATTATCGGGATACAATATTATAAAATATGGAGGTAGTTAACCAATGACAAATATTAACAATATTACTATCGTAGGTTCCGGAGTAATGGGAAACGGAATTGCCCAGGTTGCGGCAAAGGCTGGCTTTAACGTATATATGACTGATATAGAAGATAAATTCCTTAACAAAGGCCTCGATGCTATAAAAAAAGGACTGGGAGTTTTACAGTCAAAAGGGAAAATATCCGAAGACGAAGTAAACCAGATATTGAAGAGAATCAAGACAACCACAGACCTTAAAGAAGCTGCAATAAATGCAGACCTGGTAATCGAGGCTGTTCCTGAAATACTTGACCTGAAACAACAGATCTTTATACAGTGCGATAATATTTGTCCGGCACATACCATAATAGCCACCAATGCATCGACAATGTCCATTACGGCGATCGGATCGCCTGCCAAAAGGACAGATAAAGTTATCGGAATGCATTTTTTCAATCCGGCCCCGATAATGGGAGTGGTAGAGATCGTTATGGGTCTGGATACTTCGGACGAGACCCTAAAAACAGTTCAATCGGTCATAGAGAAGATGGGGAAAGACCATTTTGTATGTAAAGATGCCCCCGGATATGTGGCCAATAGAGCAATCACTCTATTTATTAATGAGGCCTTCAACGAATTATGGGAGGGCGTTGCCAGTGCCGAGGATATCGATAAAGCCGCCAAGCTTTGTTTCCGGCATCCCATGGGTCCATTGGAATTGGCTGATCTTATCGGCCTGGATCAGTTCTTAAAAGGTGCGGAGTATCTGCAGAAAGAACTGGGAGAGAGATACATTCCCAGTCCGTTATTAAAGAGGCTGGTAGCAGCCGGATGTTATGGAAGAAAAACAGGCCGCGGTGTATATAAGTATACTTAGGCAAAATAAAATAGCACTATAACAATGATTATAGAATAAAGCCCTGACACGCTCCTGAATCTGTTATGATCGATGCCAATCTGAAAGGTGGCATGGAAATCAGGAGCAGGTCAGTCATTTATATTGTCCGGAACAAATTGTTTACGATTGTAAAATTCTAATTAAAATCTTTTTACTTACTTTTTCCCTACATCGTTTTAATCACACCTTTTTAACAATTTTTCTCAATAAAGAGGCATGTATATTGACACCGAATAAGACTGTTTTTATAATAGTGACTGACTGGTTAGTCACCGCGGTGAATAATTTATCTATCAACAGAACAAGGCAAGCCGATATGAAGAGGGGAAATATAACGGAGAACAGGCGCTCGGAAATTGTCCGAATCGGCGCTAAATTGTTTTCCCAAAAAGGGTATCATGGCACAACGCTCGATGAAATAGCCAGGGAACTGGGAATTACTAAAGCCGCCCTCTATCGTTACGTCAAGGGTAAAGGGGAAATCATAAAGGAGATCAGTAAAAAAAACGTTATGCGTATGCAGCAATCCGTTAATATAAGCAAACTGGACCTGTCGCCGAAAGAGAAACTGCATCTGCTGATAAAATATCATGTCGCTTTCTCTGCCGAAAGTGCTGATGAGGCTAATATCCTCTTCGGGCAAACAAGCGCGCTTCCCAAAAGATCGCGCGAAACCGTGAACCACTGGAAAAAGAAGGTCGAACTGGCGCTTCAACAGATTTTGGATGAAGGTAACAAACAGGGTTATTTCGCCATAGATGACATACAAATAACTTCGTTCGCCATCCTGGGACTTTGCAACTGGACTTACAACTGGTATAGCCCCGAAGGCAGGCTGACACCGGAAGAAATATCAAACAAATTAATAGATTTTATCGAAAATGCTGTGTCATCAAGGAAATAAGTATATTAATTTATTTTACAGGGGAAAGGAAAAATGGATTTTGGATTTACGGAACAGGAGGAAAAACTTAGAACAGAGGTAATCGATTTCTTAACAAAGGAGGTAACGGCTGAAGTTGTAGCAGAACAGCAGCCTTTGTACCGGCAATACAACCAGTGGGCGCCTCTGACAAGTCGAATAATTCGTGAAATAGGAAAGAAAGGCTGGCTAGTGCCTCATTGGCCCAAGAAATACGGTGGCCTTGATATGTCATACACGGCAACATTTATTGTACATGACGAACTGTCCTATTTCCACATGCCTAACATATTTATGGGCGCATTATGGGCAGGGCCAACGTTGATGAAACATGGCAATGAAAAGCTAAAAAAAGAATACTTACTGCCTCTAGCCAGAGGAGAGATAGAATTTGCCGTATCTTATACTGAGCCGGAGGCAGGCTGCGATGTGGCTAATATTCAACTGCGAGCTGTGGACAAAGGAGATTACTTCCTATTAAATGGGCAGAAAATGTTTACTTCCTCGGCAAGAAATGGTAGATACGCTTGGTTAATAGCGCGAACCGACTGGGAGAATCCCAAAAAGTATCGAGGGCTTTCTTTGTTTATAGTAGATTTACAAAGCCCAGGAGTGACTATCCGTCCAATGCAAACCATAGGGGACTGGTCGAACAATGAAGTATTTTATGATGAAGTCAAAGTACCCAAAAAAAACTTGGTAGGTGAATTAAATCGAGGGTTTTACTATATGATGGCTTCCCTTGATTATGAGAGAATGTTTCCGGTGGGATGGTGGCGGCGGATTTTCGATGATCTGATTGCTCACGTCAAAGAAGCGAAACATGACGGTAAGCCATTAGGTAGTTATCCCCTGGTACGGCAAAAGGTAGCTCAGATAAATATTGAACTGGAGCTGACCAGGTTACTCTATTACCGGATATCGTACTTACTTGATAACGGTGGAGCGCCTTCTTATGAGTCGTCCATGGAAAAGCTATTCTATAGTGAAATGTCCCAACGACTATCTAACGTTGGCATGCAAGTACTGGGATTGTACGGACAGCTGAAGCAACACTCTAAACATGCGCCTCTCGAGGGGTTAATAGAATGGCACTATCGAGCCACTATTTGTGAAACCATTGCAGCAGGCACCTCAGAGATTCAAAGAAATATCATTGCGCTAAGAGGTTTGGAATTGCCCATGGTCAATTAACGGCATATTAGAAATCAGGAAGGAATGTACAATGGACTGTGGACTTGATGAAATAGGCAATATATTAAAAAAATCGGCCCGCGACTTCCTTGGCACCGAATGTACTAAGACCTATGTAAAGGCGATGACCAATGATGAAAGGGGGTATAGCCTCGATTTATGGCAGAAGATGGCCGACCTGGGCTGGATGGGATTGGCCTTCCCGGAGAAGTACGGCGGCGGGGGCGGTAGTATGGTTGATCTGACGGTGCTTCTTGACGAGATGGGTCGCGCATGTCTGCCGGGACCTTTTTTCCCTACGGTAATTCTGGGAGGAATGACCATTCTCGACGCAGGAAGCGAAGAACAGAAAAAAAAATTATTGCCGCTTATAGCCCAGGGCAAACTGATAGTTACTCTGGCAATGGTTGAACCTGATAGTACTTACACTGCCAGCAGCATCAAGATGGAAGCGGCAGCCGGAAATGACGGCTATATCATATCAGGCACCAAGATGTTTGTGCCCAATGCCAACGTGGCTGATTACTTCATTTGCGTCATTAGGACTAAGAAAGGGTCTAAAGCTGAGGCAGGCATTTCGTTATTGCTGGTAGATGCCAAATCACCGGGTATTAAAATAACACTACTTCAAACCCTTGCCGGAGACAAGCAGTGCGAGGTAATTTTCAACAAGGTCAACGTACCGGAGAAAAATGTATTAGGAAAAGTCGACCATGGTTATCAATATATCCAGAAACTGATGCAGATAGCCGCTCTGGGAAAATGCGCTGAAATGATTGGCGGTGCTCAACAGGTACTAGAGATGACAACTGATTATGTAAAACAAAGAATACAATTTGGCCGTCCTATAGGCTCCTTCCAGTCTATTCAAAATTACTGTGTTCAAATGTTAACAGATGCCGAGACGTCCCGGTTTATCACCTATGAAGCTGCCTGGAGGATGAGCCAGGGATTGCCCTATGCCTCCTATGTGGCTATGGCCAAAGCCTGGGTGAGCGATGCCTATAAAAGGATAACTGCCCTGGCACATCAGAGTATCGGCGGTGCGGCATACATGGAAGACCATGACATGCACTTATACTTGAAACAGGCTAAAGCTGCCGAGCTGGCATTTGGAGATGCAGATGTTCACCGTGAGCTATTAGCTCAAGAAATGGGTCTTTAGCCACTATGATATCAATAAGTAGGTTACTGACCTCGAAATAAGACCAGAATCTATAATTGTATCTGTACGCATACGCTGCAATTAAAGCATCTGTCAGCCTCTTCAACAGATTCTTTCCGGCTGACTTTGGGAATGATTTCCTTAAAAATAGCCGATCTTTTATTAAGAGGCCGGGGAAACGCCTTCCCCCTCTTCCTTTTTTCCAATTTACCGGTACAGAGATCTTCAAAGGTTACCGAGGGCAGCGGTTCTTCAGCCGGAAGGAATTCCCCTCTCAAGTAATAATCTATTGATTTGGCCGCTTTCTTTCCTGCTACTACAGCATCTACTGCCGTAGCAGACCCGCTGACGACATCACCGCCGGCAAATACGCCTGTTAAATTCGTCGCCAAGCTTACAGGATCAACCCTGAAGGTCCCTTTTGTTGTTACATCAATACCCCTAAATTTCTGCTTGCCCAATTTGGTACTGCCGGGAGCACCAATAGCCAAAAAGATAGCTTTATATTTCATTCGGTGTAACTTATCAAAGGTCAAAGCATTTTTACCCAGAGGGCTGTTAAGCTTGATTTCTACTCCCAACTTTTTAATACGGTCGATTTCAGCCTTTAGTATCTTCTTGGGTAGCCGTTCCTCCGGGATACGGTCTGCCAGCATTCCACCGGCGACCGGCAATGCTTCAAAAATAGTAACACCGTAACCCATATTCACCAGATCATGAGCCGCCGCCAGACCGGCCGGCCCTGAACCGATAACGGCGACCCTGTCCGGTTTCGTTTGAGGTATCGGCTTTATTTTACTGATCCACTTGTCCAATTCATTATCGACTACAAATCTCTTTAGAGAACAAATAGCAAGAGGTTCATCAACTTTTATCCGATTGCAGACTGTCTCGCAGGGATGTGTACAAACTCTGCTAAGGATGGCAGGCAGAGGATTTGTCTGCCTGATTATTTCCATCGCCTTTTCAAGCTTACCGTCATAAATCGCTTCGATATAGGCTGAGATATCCTGGCCAATAGGACAGGCAGCCTCGCAGGGAGGCTGTTTCCCTTTAGGTTCTCTTATTTGATACTTGGGATTATATTGTTCGTAGCCGGATTCAGGGTTCTTAACACATTTTACCGGCAGTGCTTTATGAATCCTTATCAAACAACCGGAATTGCATCTGCCGCACTCATTAATAGGTTCGCCCCTGGCAACTTTATTTGCCCAATCGGGATCGGCTATCAAACCTCTGGCTAAACCGATCATGTCGGTCTTACCGTCTCTGATAGCCGCCTCCGCCATATCCGGGTCATGCATGGATGGCGTTATTATCGGTATTTTAACGATTTTCTTTATCTCGGCGGCCTCATCAAGCATAGTTCCGCTTTCGTCAGGGATATAATACTTATATGCCTCGTGGCATCCCGTCGAAAGCAAGATATAGTTTACTC
>CAZEAR010000021.1:0-18412 GCA_964510365.1 uncultured Dehalococcoidales bacterium
CTGCTATTCTGCTTCTCATGACCTGAGAGCCCCGCTCAGGAGCATTTATGGTTTTAGTCGAGCATTGCAAGAAGACTATCAGAATAAACTGGATAAGCAGGGTAAAGATTATCTAAATCGTATACTTACTGCTAGTCAATATATGGATGAATTAATTGATGGATTATTGAATCTGTCGCGAATAACACAGAGTAAATTAACAAATGAAACAGTCGATCTCAGTGCGATAGCCAGAGACGTTGCCGAAAGTCTTCGGATTTACCAGCCGCAACGCCGGGTAGATTTTGTTATTGCTAACGAGCTAACAGTTAAAGGTGATACACGATTATTGAGAGTCGTGCTTGAGAACCTGCTTGGCAACGCCTGGAAATTTACCGGAAAACGACCGAGCGCAACAATAGAATTTAATATAACCATACGCGATGGTAAAAGGGTATATTTTGTACGTGATAACGGCGCCGGATTTAATATGGCTAATGCCGATCGTTTGTTTGGCGTTTTCCAGCGACTGCACAGCCCGTCTGATTTTGAGGGTACAGGTATCGGTTTAGCTACTGTACAACGTATTATTCATCGCCATGGAGGCAGTGTAAGTGCTGAAGGACAGGTAGAAAAGGGAGCCACGTTTTATTTCACGCTGAACTGAGGTTGAAAGGGGATAGCCAATGAATCAGTCCCTTAAAATATTAATAATAGATGATTCAGAAGACGATACGCTGCTGCTGATTCGAGAACTGAAGCGAAGCGGATTAAATCCTATTTATAAAAGAGTGGAGACGAGGGATGCCATGACTGCTGTCCTGGCAAATGAAACATGGGAGGTTATTATTTCGGACTACAAAATGCCGTACTTCAATGTGCGTGAAGCATTGGAAGTAATCAAGGAACAAGATATCGATATACCTTTTATTATCGTATCCGGTACGATCGGCGAAGAGACTGCAGTAGAGGTCATGAAAGCCGGGGCCAGCGATTATATCATGAAAAACAACCTTAGGCGGCTTGTCCCTGCAATAAACCGTGAGCTTGTCGAAGCAGAAGAGCGCCGCAAGCGCAGGCAAGCAGAGGAAGAGCTTCGGCAGAGTTCGGACAGATTACGTAAAGTATTAAATGACACAACTTATGCTATCGCAGCGACGACTGAAATGCGCGATCCGTATACAGCCGGCCATCAGCGTCGTGTTACTCAGTTAGCCTGCGCTATAGCCAGTGAAATGGAAATCTCTCAAGATCAGATCGAAGGCTTGCGAGTAGCTGGAACTCTTCATGATATCGGCAAAATACAGGTACCTGCTGAGATACTGAGTAAACCGTGTGAGCTTACTGAATATGAATTCGGTATAATAAGAAGTCATCCTCAATCCGGTTACGATATTTTAAAGTCTATTGAATTCCCTTGGCCTGTCGCCCAAATTGTTCTTCAGCATCATGAAAGAATGAATGGCTCAGGATATCCTCAGGGCTTATCAGAGGAAAATATTTTATTGGAATCAAAAATACTGAGTGCAGCTGATGTCATTGAAGCCATGTCATCTCATCGACCGTATAGACCGGCTCTTGGTGAAGGCAACGCGCTGGAATATGTAGCACATAATAAAGGTATTCTTTTTGACCAGCAGGTAGCCGAAGTTTGCCTCAGGACTTTTTACGAAAAGGGATTTAAATTTGAATAATAATCCTTTTCGACTATACCAAACGAAAATGTCATAAATTTCAATATCAGCAATATTATAATAGCCGTTTATTGATATACTTGCGAAATTATACCTTGGTTATCTTAACCAGAGATGTCCTATAATTGGTACCGCCGAATCCGGACCTGGCTGCATTACCCATAGAGTTTAGATTATTGGCATTATGTTCCCAGGTGCTAAATAGAGAAGGTGCTTCCCCCTTGGTTTCAGGTAACCACCAGCCATGCATAGTCGTTACTACTTTAGGATGACATGTTGGTGTCAATTTTGCTTTGAATTTTACCTTTCCACGGTCGTTCTCAAGGTATATCCACTCCCCATGAGCAACTCCATATTCCTTTGCTGTCTCAGGGTGTATTTCTACAAAAGGATCGGGCTCAATTTCTCTAAGCCAGGGTATCATCCGGTGTTCTGAATGGAATAGAGCTGTAGAACGACGTCCACTGGCGTTTATTAGAGGATATTTTCCCCATAATTCCGGAGTACGGATTGGGCTTTCAGACGGTTCTTCATAATATGGTAATGGATCGAGACCCCATCCTTCATACAAGGTGGAATAAAGCTCCACTTTTCCCGTAGGCGTTGGGAAGCCTGGCTTGCCATCTTTTCTCAGCAAGCCCCGCTCGTAGCGGCGATACGGTTTCGACGGTCCTTCCGGAGGCATGACCCAACCACCCCGCTCTGCCAGTTTATCATAAGTCCACCCGGTTGTTTTTAATCTGTCGTCTATCAGGTCTTTAACGGTGTTATATGCAATCGGCTTGTTACTCAGTCGCTTTGCCATTTCAAGGTTAATTTCCCAGTCGGATTTACATTCTTCAACATCTATTGCTTTTATTAGAATGCAGAGAGGTGCCCACCAGGCTCTCAGGCTCTCTTTTTCCGGGAAGGTGGCGGCCGGGAGAACGATATCGGCCAGCGACATCGTAGTCGGTGTTTGAAAAAGATCGACAACTACGATGAAATCGAGCCTCTTTAACCGCTCAAGATGCCCGTGTGGATCGGCAGCCTGGCCGCCTATAGGATTTGATGTTTGTATCCAGGCAGCTTTTATCGGATACGGCTTTCCGGTTACCAATTGTTCAAACAGCACATCCGGCTGGCCCCAGCCCCGGAAGCCTTTCACCATAGGATAACGGTCAGCACCGATTCTCTTCTCGTTTAATTTTTTAATGAGTTCGTCTCCGTACAGAGAAGACAGCTCTTCGCTGGTAAAAGGATAAGTACTGACATTATGTGAAGGGCGTGCTATGACCATTCCTCCCGGAATATCGATATTTCCAGTTATCGCCCAGAGATGATTTATTGCCTGAGAAACAACGGTGGCTTCCGGCCCCTGGTCGACAGGAACACCCCATTGAATAGCCGATGGTTTATTCATCGCGAAGAGCCTGGCAGCCTGGATAATTAAATCCTCGGGAATCCAAGTTAAATCGGCTGCCCATCCCGGTGTGAAATCCTGTACTCTCTGTTTAAGTTCATCGAAACCATATGTCCATTTATCCACAAACTCTTTATCATATAACTCTTCATTGATAATAACGTTGAGCATTGCCAGTGCTAGAGCTCCGTCAGTTCCCGGCCGTATCTGTAAAAACAGATCAGCTCTGGTAGCTGCCCAGGTAACGTTTGGATCGATAACTATTAATTTTGATCCTCTCTTCATACAATCCAGGATCCAGTGGCCGTAGAATGCATCGGAGCATCCTACAAAGGGGCTTTGTCCCCATAGAATAATATATTTGGGCGGTTCCCACTGGGGATCGTTATATTTTTTCTCTAAAAACTGCGCTGCGTCCACTACGCAGTATCCACCTTGCGTTACAAACATGGCCCCCAGTCTGGGAGTATAACAGGCATGGCCTGCCAGACCTATTTGCACCAGGTTCGGACTTCCGTAGTTGTACATTAAAAAGGTGAGAGGGCCGCCGATATCTCTTCCGGTTCCCTGGGCAAATAAAACCGATTCGGCTCCATATTTATCCCTGATATCTTTAAGTTTCTTTTCAATGATATCGTATGCTTCGTTCCAGGATATTCGCTGCCACTTGCCTTCACCCCTTTCCCCAACTCTCTTTAATGGATATCTGATACGGTCCTTATGATATATATACTGAGTTAATGCCAGTCCCTTGGGACATAACCTGCCATTGTTCTGTGGATGTGTTTCATCTCCTTCGATCTTAACTAACTTGCCATTTTGAACGCAAAGCTTAACACCGCATCCGCCATGGCTTCCGCAACCCGCCGACCACATTGTGGTCTTAACGACTTTTATATCAGCATTTGACATATAGCTCCTTTAAGCTTTATTTATTTACTGAGATGACTATTATACATTACGGCGTTAACCAAAGGTAATAATATATTATCAGTCGGATATCGATTATTAAATCGTATAAGATTCGTAAATGGGGACGATTTCTGTAACATGTGGCTTTAATTTTAACCAAGCTTTGTGGGATCTACTAAATGTTACAATATAAACTTTTTACCCGAACACTTCGTTCTTATATAATAGACACCAGATAAACTGGGGTTATCTGGTGATAAACGAAGAGAATATTGTACAGCAGGCGATAAATGGCAACCAATTTGCATTTACTCGAATATATGATGAATACTTTACCAGAGTATATCGTTATATTTTTTCCCTGGTGGGGAATCAAACCGAAGCGGAGGATTTAACACAGGATGTTTTTATTAAGGCTCTCCAGGCGATCAGTTCGTACAAATTTAAGGGGGCACCTTTTTCAGCCTGGCTATTTCGTATTGCACATAATCAGGTGATAGATTATTGGAGAAAACAAAAAAAGGAGAAAACGACAACCTTGGATGAAGCGATAACTATAGCCAGCGAAAACGACCCTGTAACGATGAGCGAACAAATATCTGAGTTAGAGGAGCTAACTATGGCATTGAAGCAAATTCCCGAAGCTCAAGGGCAGGTTATTTCGCTTCGCTTCATTTCCGGATTATCTATATCCGAAGTAGCTGAGACGCTGGGAAAGCGCGAGGGCACTATAAAAGCCCTGCAATTTAAAGGTATAGCATCACTGAAAAAAATAATACCCGAACGATAAAATGAGTAAAAAACTGGAAAAGATCTTTGACGAATGCATTGAGCGATTGCTTCAGGGCGAGACTATCGACGATTGCCTGAAGAGCTATCCTCAGCTGGCAGATAAACTTGAACCTCTGCTTAAGACAGCAGTTGACATCAGCTGGAAAGCTACCCATATTGAGCCTCGTCCGGTATTTAAATCTATGACTCGTGCCAGAGTTCAGGGTGCGTTTATCTATGCACAGCAGCAGAAGCAGCAACCTAAGCAAAGCAGTTTTTTCAGCTTACAGAGAGCCTGGGTACCGGCATTATCAATAGTACTCGTTTTAATCTTAGGCAGTGCCGGCACGGTAGCTGCTTCCTCTGTTGCTCTTCCCGATGAGACACTTTATCCTGTGAAAGAGGCAGCAGAAAACGCTCGATTAGCACTGACTTTTACCGATGCCGGCAAAGCTAAGCTGTATGTACATTTAGCAGAAATAAGATCGCAGGAAATTGCAGAGATGGCAATTCAGGGCAAAGCCGATATTATTGTTGAAGTAACGGAAAAATTAACCGACCATCTTGAAAAAGCAGATGAGGCCATAAAGAGAGTCGAAGCATCTAAAATCGCGCAGATTCAAAAACCCAAGCCTATTACAGTGGTGCCTGCTGCAACCGAGAGCGGTAAAGAGACAACTGAAGAACCTTCCCAGCAGGAAGCAGCATCGGAAAAACCATCCGCAGCTACGGCAGAAGTGAAGACAGGAGAAGGTAAGGTGTCCGAAGAACCTTCCCAGCAAGAAGCAGCATCGGAAAAACCATCCGCAACTACGGCAAATGTGACTACTAAAGAAGGCAAAGTGCCCGAAAAGCCTTCCCCGCAGGAAGCAGCATCGGAAAAACCATCCACAGCTGCAGCAGATGTAAAGACCGGGGAAGGTAAGGTGACTGAAGAGACCTCTCAAGCGGGACTAAAACCCGATAAGTCTACCGCTGAAGAGACTACTCCTGAAATCAAAAAGGTTAAAGTACCGGAAGCAGAGCTACTGAGGAAAAAACTGAAGGACAGTCTATCTAACAATCTACAGATTCTACAGGATGCTCTGGATAAAACACCGGAGAAATCCAGAGTTGCACTGATTAAAGCTATAGAGACATCTAATAAGACCCGTGAACAGATTCAAAGGGAGATCGGGGGAAACGATAATGGTGATGCAGGATCTTCCGATAACAGGAATAAAACACCGGATGGTAATAATATTTCAGACAACACCAAAAGCCCTCGTAAACAATCGGAAACGGACCAATTTCCTTCCGATAATACTAGCAGCAGAAACAGGCAACTTTATCCTGCTAACTCCTCCACGGATAATAAAACAAGTACCAGAAATCCTCAGTCCAATAAGCAGACCCATGGCGATGATCCTGTAAATAAAAAAGTAGATTCGGTAATAAATAAATTATCTCCAGAAAATACAGGACTTATATCGGGCAATGACAATCAATCAGACAGCGACGATTAAATCTATTCAATAAATTTTTTTTTATCGCAGTAACTTCTTACCGGTTTCCGGAGAACCTTTCTTTTATCGAATACATCTATTTACCTGCTTATATACGATATTTTTTAATAGGTTAAGTCTTCCGGTAAATACCTGAATTAAGTTGTAAACTATTACGGCCAGGATATTAAAAAGACCTTGACAATTATTTCGTTATGGCTTTAACATTAGTAAAATCTATTATATCGGAACTGACTGAGGTGCAATATGATGGATAATTTTTCTGATGATAACGGAAATGGAAATGAGAATAGTAATCGCCGGATTATTATAATTCGTGTTATCGTAATTATACTTGTAGTTGCTTTAGCCATATGGTTAGGCAGCTTGATATCATCCGGTACCGCGAAAAAAGACAAAGAAGCCCTCGAAAATGAATTAGCTGCTGTAAATGCGGATTATGCACAACTGAAGTCAGATATGGCTAAATTATCTGATGAATATAACAAACTGAAGTCTGATTATGATTCTATAACGAATCAATATTCCCAGATGAGCTCGAACTATGATGCCTCAAAAGCGGAAAATGAGCAACTCCAGTCCAAATATGATGCGTTATCAACCAAGCAATCTCAACTAAACAAGGATTATGCCGATCTATCAGCAAAGTATAAAACATTGCAAGATAGATTGGAGAAAGTTTTAGATATTTTAATCAACGAAAACTAATACGACTTTATACGAAATCATCGGACCTTTGTCTCCGTATCATTAATTATAATTAATTTCCCATAACCAATGTTCCGATTCCTGATTTACACATTGACGGAACAATATGTCCCACTGCTAAAGATACAGTTAATATCTGTATTAAATAATTCGAGAACTTCGCAGTATCGCAGTCAATTTATATAAACCTTTTCCGTACTACCACGTTTAATTAATTATAGAAATTTAAAAAAATGAATTTTAATCATACATTAATATTCATTTAATATTCTGATGTTAAAATCATAATATTAATAAGGGAAGGTGACTGCAATAATGAAAAAAATTAGTCTGGTAGAGATTCTAACCTTGCTGATCGCTACCATCATTTTGCTGGTAACCTTATATTCAGCCACATTTGACGATGGGAAATATATTAATTTTAAATTCGGTAAAATATTTGGGGAAGCTCCGTTTTCAAGAGTAAGTTTCTATGCCGATAAAGATAATATAGATAATAATAGTATTATTATTCCCTAATAAATCTATAGATCGACTTTATCTATAACAATTAATTAACAGTTATTGATTTATTAATAATACTTGTCATTTAGCCACAGGATAGTACAAACTACTGCATAACGGGGATAGTGAAAGCGAAACGGCTTCCCTCCCCCTGTTTGCTTTGAACTTCGATACTGCCGCCATGAGCTTCTATCAATCGCCGCGCAATGGTAAGCCCTAGACCCTGCCCGCCGGTTGCCCTGGTCCGCGATTTATCTACACGATAGAAACGCTCAAATATATAGGGCAGATCATCCTCGGGTATACCTTCGCCTGTGTCGGAAACGCTTATTTCAACGTAGTTTTCTATCTGTTTGGCTGCAATATCAATGTTGCCACCTTTGATGGTATGAGCTACTGCATTATCAAGCAGAATGCGCAAGACCTGGCCTATGCGTTGTGCATCTATATCGCAGGGTGGAAGATTATCAGGTATGTGTATACCCAATGATAAACCGTGTGCTTCGGCTATAGGCCGGATATTCGATTCTATTCGCTCAATGAGTTGCTGGATATCTTCGGACTGGCGTACCATCTTCAATTTACCGGCCTCTGCCAGCGTCAGGTCCTGTAAATCATCGATCAGCCTTGACAATAGCATAGATTCCTCATAGATTGAACTAAAAGTGCGGGCATTCGGTTTAATGAGTCCATCCCCGATGGCCTCCAGTTGGCCTCGAATGTGGGAAATCGGCGTCCTCAGCTCATGAGCGACATCGGCTACCATATTCTTTCTCAACATCTCCGCCTTTTCCAAACTATCGGCCATAGAATTAAAAGTCTGAGCCAGCTCACCCATTTCGCCCTTGCCGCTGTGCTTGACACGATAGGAAAAATCACCTTGACCCAGTCGCCTGGCTGCTACGGTTAGTTCCTTTATGGGATTAGCTATACGGCGCGATAGGATGATAGTAACGATTGCGGCAAGCACAATTGCTAGCACTGCTCCCAGGATAAGAAAGCGGTTTATAAACTTGGTCAGTGCCGCCGCAGAGGTAGGATCATTTTCAATATGACTAATATAAACCGTTGCCAGCACTTCATTGTTTTGACGCGATACAACGGGTATACCCGGCACATCCGAAACGTATGGCTGCATTAAGAGCTCTCCCTGAGAATCGGCAATGACGATTCCATTACTATTAGTAAGAATGACACGACGTCCATATAGACTTGCTGAATGTTCGATAAATGGCTGGATGCCCATCCAGGTGCCCCGCTCTGCATAGTGGCGGATTAAAAACCGTTCCATCCTAGCAGCCCGCATCTGATCAACCTGCTGTTGATAAAGCTGGACCTCATTTCGCATGGTATGACCTACGAATAAAGATACCGTGCCAATAGCAACCAGTATCACCAGAGCAAAAGCTATCAGAAGACGAAACTGTAATCTGTAAATCATCCGGTACCCACAGAGAACTTATAACCAATCCCATATATTGTTTTTATGAATTGCGGATGATTAGGATCAGGTTCCAGCTTTCGTCGCAGATTATGAATATGAACATCGATAGTCCGGTCAAATCCCTCAAAGTCGTAGCCAACCGCTTTTTCAATAAGCTGTGCCCTGCTAAAAACTCGGTCCGGATCTCTGGCCAGAATTCCCAATATTTTGAATTCTACAGTGGTAAGATTTAGAGATCTATCTTCAAGATAGGCCTGGTATTTAGGAAAGTTAAGTGTCAACTTGCCGCATTGAATCTCCTCCGGGCCACGCATAAGCATCTCCTCAGGTATCCGCCTTAACACAGCCCGTACCCTGGCTGCTAACTCTCTGGGACTGAATGGCTTGGTGACGTAATCATCAGCACCCAGATCAAGTCCGTTCAAGCGGTCTTCTTCTGTGGTTCTGGCCGTAAGCATAATAATCGGAACATCCGATTCCTCCCTGAGCTTACGACATACCTGAGTGCCATCCATTCCGGGCAACATAAGGTCAAGTACTATTAGATCGGGATGACTTTCGCGCGCCAGGCGCAGGGCCTCAATGCCGTCATGGGCGGCGATAACTTTGTAGCCATCACGTTTAAGATATAACGTAACGAGGTCGACCGTTTTGATATCGTCATCTACCACCAGTACTTTTTTATTCGCCATTTTAAATTGACCTTTTAAAATTCTGTTTTGATAATAGTATAATAAAATTATTAAGAAATTATTAAAATATTATTAATATTTCAATAAGTCTACAGGAGGTATCTGAATAAATAAAAGGAGGGGAAGATTGCCCCCTCCTTTGTAGTCCGAATTTATTGAATACATTATCAATTATATACCGCGATAGTAGGCTTCCAGCTAATTCACTAGAACCGTCTATTGGGGGCTCTACGTAACTGGTTGCGGGGCATAGGTACATCAGGTTTCGATTCCAGCCATTTAGTGTATTCATCAGCTTGTGCTTGTGTTATCTTACCCTCCTCCACCAGCTTCTGAAGCATCTTCGGTCCAACTGGAGGTATATTATCGGGTCTGGCTTGAGTCCAGGCCTTGAATTCATCTGCCTGTGCCTGTGTTATTTTCCCATCGTCTACCAGTTTATTCAACCAGTTGTCCATGGCTGCTTCGCGTTTTTCATTACGGTCTTCTTTGAAGGCATCCGCTAGTTCGGGGATATCAGGTTTTGATTCCAGCCAAGCATTGTACTCATCTGCCTGCGCTTGAGTAATCTTACCTTCCTCTACCAGCTTATTCAGCATTTGCGGTCTGACTGGCGGTATACCATCAGGTTTTGCCTCTATCCAGGCCTTATATTCGTCAGCCTGTGCCTGCGTTATTTTGCCCGAGTCAACATACCTCTGAAGATTATTGTCGAGAGCCTCTGATCGTAGCTCACGTTGTGCCTGCTGGAAAGCATTCTCGAGGTCCTGTTGACCGATACCCAGGATTTGAGCGACTCTGCTGAAAAGAGTTCCACGCTTACCATCGTGCCCGTCCTGAGCAAATGCGGCATTAAGAGACAGAGTTGTACCAATTGTGCCTCCTATAAACAAGACAGCAACTAACACTGAGATTAATACAAATTTTTTGCTTTTTCGCATTTCTAGTATTACCTCCTTTCCGATAAAGATAATAACAGGCAAATATTAATCTATTATTAACTTTTTAAAATCATCTGGAATTTTCAACTCTAAGCCGTTTTAAAGAGAGGCATTTGCTTTAAATTTTATGCAGGATATGCTCAGGTATTTCTATATCGGGGAAATCTTGTATTAATTGGTCCAGAGGAATTTCTTCACCGGTTATCCGAATAGCTTTTTCCCCTGATTTTGATGATAAGATGATAGCCAATGGTCGTTTGTAACAAAAATAAAAGGCACCTTTATTATTCTCGCTGTATTTTAACCCGACTTCGACTATAGGAATAATAGAGAATCCTGCCAAGTTAACAGCTTTCTCAATAACTATCTTTTTCTTTTCCATTCTGCAATCATAATTTTTAAAATCTGTATTGATTGAAATGAGAAGATAAATTTAATAGTAGTTGAAACGAGCTTTATGGGCTTTAATTGTAAGTCTCCCTTTACATTGCCTTCGAGAATAGTCTCACTATCGAAAGAAGGTTGAAGACTCAAATCGTACGGCAGATAACTGAAAAAGTAATTGGCAGGAATGGTAATAGAAAATAACAGTCCTGTATCAGAAGGATCTTCGAGCCCTATTCTAATATTTACTTTTAAATCTTTAATTTTAAGGCTACGTAATACTCCCCTGAAAAACCCGAAAATATGATCGTAGAGCCCTCCGATTTGAAGGACTTGATATATGGTGCCAGCCCTTATTTTTTTCCGTTTTTCAGGTTTTTCTTTACCGGATTTCTTTTTCTGCTCAGACTTGCTTCCTGTTTTTTTTAACTCAGTGTCAACCAGTCCGAAAAGCCATAAAAGTCTAAACCTGAAGCTGGGGCTTCTACTTGCATTTATATCAAATACGAAGTCGAGCGGTACACTAAGAACCAGGATAAAAATAATTATCAGGCTAGCCAGGGTGATTAAGGCCCACAATTATATTAACCCTTCCCTTTTTGGGGATCTTCCTGTCTATCCTTTCGACTGGTCATTTTCTCAGGAACGCTCTTGCTGATTTTCTCAATTGCAGAGACCATGCCGCTTTTTATAGGTTCTACCCTGGCGCCATCTTTGTCGACTATAATTATGGCAATCGGTTTCACTCCTCCGCCAACTCCACCTCCTCCAGCAATACCTTCACCGCCCTGATCTTTTTGTTTGGTATTCGCCTTCCCTGTGCCCCCTCCACCGCCGAAACCGAATCCAACACTGATCAATGGAATAATTGTAGATTTACCGACGGTGATAGGCTCGCCTACCGCGGTATTGCTACCCAATACCTTCTCAATTTCGCCGAGAGTAGTTTTTATCAGGTCCTCTAAACTATTTTTCTCCATGTTCATCTCTCCATAACCACGTCAGCCCATCTATTTTTTGTGTTCTCCCCATTTCTCGGCAAATCTGCTCATCATCTCAGGGACGGTCTCACCCAATTTCTCTATCGCAGTTGCCATGCCGCCCTTGATAGGTTCTATACGTGCACCGTCTTTATCGACAACGATTACGGCAATTGGTTTCACTCCGCCGCCAACTCCACCGCCACCTCCGATTCCTTCTCCAAAGCCTTCTACCTGCTTTTTACCTTCACCCTTCCCTGTGCCACCTCCACCTCCAAAACCGAATCCAACACTGATTAACGGGATTAAGGTTGTATCACCGATTATTATTGGCTCGCCTACTACGGTCTTGCTACCAAGAACTTTTTCAATTTCTCCTAATGTCGTTGTAACCAGATTTTGTACGTCCTCTTTATTCATTGTACTCCTCCTTTATTACCGGAATTTGTTTTATATTTACCTGCTTCATCCACCTATCAATATAAAGTAACGTGTATAATTATTCTTAAACCTGTTCCATTACAATTTTAGTTACCCAGATTTTTTATCAAATCAGCTTGGAGATGAACCATATTATATAGAAATATGTTTGTTCTCCTTCGGAAGGTAACTGCTAACACATATCCAATAATAGTATCGTAACACTCAACATATGAGCAGTCAAGAGAGTCGAAGGAAATGATTGGTTTTTAGATATGAAACCGATCTTATTTTGCAGTACAATATTAAACCAGTTGAAATATTCTGTTTTGACAGGGGAGGGAATATGAGAATCGTTCAGTGTTTACTGGTATTATTCACTATACTTGGTGTTATTTCCGGTTGTAGTGTTGGGGAAAACGATAATGATGTTATATTTCAGACTTCGACTATTAATGCTCTGCTTAGCGGGGTATATGACGGCCGAGTAACCTACAAAGAATTAAAGGAGCATGGCAACTTCGGATTAGGGACCCTGGATGCTTTAGACGGCGAAATGATCGGGTTGGGTGGCAAATTTTACCAAATAAAAATTGATGGAAATGCCTATCCGATAAACGATCAATCTAAAACGCCGTTTGCCGTCGTTACTTTTTTTGAAAAAGATAATGGGGTAAAGCTGAATGATAGTTATAACTATGAGCAGTTGGGAGCCTATATAGATGATTTACTGCCAACAATGAATATTTTTTACGCAATCCTAATTGACGGTACCTTTGAATATATAAAAGCAAGAAGCGTTCCCAGGCAGACCAAACCTTATCTTCCTCTTGCAGAAGTTATAAAAGACCAGAAGATATTCGAGTTTCATAACGTTGAAGGTACGATTGTAGCCTTCAGGTCACCTACATTTGTAAATGGGGGTGTAAATGTCCCCGGCTACCACATGCATTTTATTACCGGTGATCGGACAAAGGGGGGACATTTACTTGAGTGTCAAACACAAAGTGTCCATATACAGATCGATTACTCCGAAAGGTTTTATATGGAATTACCCGACAGCGACGAGTTCTATAATATTAATTTGGAGCAAGACAAGCAGGAGGAGTTGGGAAAAGTAGAAAAGTAGATGCAGCATTTGTATTCACTTTTTTTGTTCCGGATAATCCTCTTTAGCAATATTACGACAGTTTTATATTGTCGTTTTTTTGTATCGATTCCGGCTCATGTTATGGTACTGCATAACCGTATTTTATGGTGCGAAATAGGAAAAGTACTAAAGTCCTAGAAAGATTATGACCGATGGGTGATGCAAAAAAAATTGCTCTGGAATATGCTTATTTTAGATAAATATTTGTCAGTGATTCATACAATTCACTGATTTATCCTTTACTCAATGGGGGGGGTTTATATGAGAGGGAGATCAAACGAGAATACATTTATTTCCGACACTGGAAACCGCAAAGATATCAGGATTGATAATGGACATACTATTAATTTAAATCCGGGGAATGATGATAAGTTGAATAAGACTGGCGACATTATAGATGATACTATTAGTATTGTTGATAAAATATCCTTTACTCTTCAACAAGTAGCTGCCAATGCTAAAAGGTCTGCGGGATGTGCCATACGCTCCGCAATAATTACCAAGAACGGAATAGACAATTCTAAGAAGGCTATGAAGTGCATGAGAAAAACCGCTTTTGCGGTAACTGACATCTCCGATTCCGTGGAACTACTTGTGGCGCGTATCAATGAACTCCATAAAGTAATAAGTCCGATTAATGATATTACATCCCGGATCAATTTAACTGCGGAGAATGCTCTTAATAATGCTGCTCATAATCAGAAGGGTATCGATTATACCGATGCTTTAAGGGACATACTGCAGTTAGCCGGAAAGCTGGACAACAAAACTAATCATGTTTCCGGCATTATCAATAAATTAATATCCGACGCGAGAAGATGTACCGAGTCGATAAAAACCGGATCGAGATTGGTTGATGAAGGCTGTCAGATAGCCAATCAGACCAGTATGTTAATGGAAAATGTGATGGATACTATAGAAGATACATCAGGGCAGATTGACATGATATTGACATCATCTGAAAATGCTGCTCTGTTTGGTGATGATACTATTGAGATGGTTAATAATACCCCTGAAATATCAAAACCAGTTTAATTGCCAAACTATTTTTTTAATTTATCCAGCCACGATACCGATCTAACCTGTCTTTCCAGGATATATCCGATATACTCCCTCAATATTTGCTCCAGCTCATGAGACAGTTCAGTATTGACATTAATCAGATTGGCCGTGGGGAAATCACATTTTTGCCAAGTACGAAGTACTTTTAATGCGTTCAAAGAAATAGGACGAGCTAAGGGTTCTATATCACCGCAGTTTACACAGAGAATGCCGCCTTCACGGGGACTGAAGCTGTTTGTTACCGGGCTAAGAGAAGAACTGCAATTAACACATTGCTGTAATTGTGGTCGATAACCGACACAGTCGAGCAAGTGAAGCTCAAAATATCGTAAAACTATATCGCTTTTCGGAGCAAACGATAACTGATGCAATGAATCGATTAGAAGCGTAAATAATTGCGTGTTCTTAATATGTTCTTCTGCAAAAGAATCTATCAGCTCCAATATATATAGTCCGTGTGAAATACGGTCCAGGTCATCCTTTAAGGTCAGGAAACTTTCGATGGTTTGAGCCTGTGTAATGATATCAAGATTACGTCCTTTAGCTATTAACAACTTGCTGTGGGTCAGGAGTTCAACATGCCCCCCTAATTTGCTCTTGGGACGGCGTGTTCCCTTGGCTATGGCTTTCAGTTTACCGTATTCGGGAGTATATAGGGTCAGGATTCTATCGGCTTCTCCCAGTTTAATCCGTTTGATGATAACGGCTTCCGTCTGGTACACCCGTGGCGATTTCATATTGTCGGTTCTGTTTAAATTTCCTGTCTTCCTTCTAATGCTCTGCTTAGAGTAACGTCATCGGCATATTCGAGATCAGCACCGAAAGGTAAACCACGAGCCAACCGTGTGACTTTAATATTCAGCGGAGCTATTAGACGCTGGAGATACATTGCTGTAGCTTCTCCTTCAGTATTCGGATTGGTTGCCAGTATCACTTCTGTTATCAGACCGCTTCGCAAGCGAGATAGAAGCTCTTCAATTTTCAACTCTTCAGGACCAATACCGTCAGCCGGAGAAATGACGCCGTGAAGCACATGATATAGACCATTATATTTTTTCGTTTTCTCCAGCGGGAGTATATCTGCCGATTCTTCAACTATACAGATCTTGGAATGATCACGCTCAGTATCGCTGCATATAATACATTGAGTCGAATCCGTGATATTAAAACAGGTAGTACAAAGACATAAACTCTGTTTAATGCCGGTTATAGCGTTTGCCAGTGCTTCAGCTCTTTCTATCGGTGCCTGTAGTAAATGGTAGGTTAGACGTTGAGCACTCTTGGGACCGATGCCGGGTAGTTTACTAAATTCTTCAATTAATCGAGCTATGGGCTCGGCAGTTGATGAAAAAACCATGGCTAAAGGTTCACCCTCCTTAGAACATTCCCGGTATCTTAAGACCTCCCGTCAGGCTGCTTAAATGACTAGCAGCAAGTTCCTGGGATTTTTTGATTGCTTCGTTCACCGCCGCCAGGACCATATCTTCCAGGAATTCGGCTTCGTCAGCGTTAATGACTTCAGATGAAATTTTTACCGAACGGATTTTTTGATGGCCATCAATTACTATCGTAATCGCTCCTCCTCCGGAACTAACTTCTGTAGTCATTTCACCCAGTTCCTGCTGCGCCTTGGCCATTCTAGCCTGTAATTCCTGAGCTTGTCGAAGTATATTTTTATTCATTTGACCTCCATTCCCTACTCTTGATCGATTTTTTTTGCTCCTCTCTCAAGGGCAGCTTGAACTAAACGGCTTTCAGTTTGAGATTTGTGCACCGGTTCTCTTTTACGCTCGATAATTATGCATTGAAGCTTATACGGTTTTCCAAAAAATTCCTTAAGCTTATTTTCTACTAAAAATCTATATTTGGCATCATCAATATAATTTTTATGAAATTCGTGATAAAATCCCAGTATAAGAGTTCCGTTCTCAATATTAACCGGCTCACAGGCGCTCCGCAGACGTGCATCCAGGTTACCTGCAGATCCTTCACCGCGCATAGTATTGATAAATTCTTTCCATTTACTACGTACATCATCTATTTCCTGCAGGGGTTTGGCTTCGGTTGCTTCATTGTATTCTATATCGTCTGATAAGCTATCTTGAGCCGAAGTTGATTGCAGGTCGAGATCAGCTTCGTCGGTGCTCTTTTCAGCGGATATCGGAGTAAAGCATTCCGGTTGTTCTCCCTGTATCGTTAATACCTGAGTTTCTGTTTCGGATTGAGTTTCCTTTTTTGCTTCCGTTGATTTTATTTTCTTGATTGATTCATTTTCACTCGAATGTTTTTTATCCGATGCTTTTTTAGTTTTGACCGTTTCGGAACCGTCCGACTTTAACGGTTCTCTAATTAATAAGATAGTATCTATAAGAGCTAGCTCCAGAGGAAGCGGAGAATAATTGTCCAGGCGGAGGTCTACTTCACTAAAGAGCTTGATTGCATTGAACAGACAATGAAGATCGACACTCTTTATAAGTGTTTTAATTTCATTAAGGTCGTCACTGGTAACATCTATAACTTCTTCGGAGCCTGATTTAACCATTAGTAGTTCTCGCAGATAAGCCACCAGCTCACGGCTAAACTGGCGTAGATCAAGCCCATCGCTGGCAACACTATTAATAGTCCTTAGTCCTGCCGGAATATCTTCGTTAATGATATTTTTGGTTAGCTCTCTAACTCGCAGGTCACCGCTTATACCTAACATAGCCTGCACTTGGTGTAGCTCAATATTATGTCCATAATAGGAAACCAATTGTTCCAGCAGGTTCTCAGCGTCGCGAAGGCTGCCTGTTGTTACCTTGGCTATAAGTCTCAATGCATCAGGCTCGATTTGAATTTCCTCTTTATTACATATTAATTCAAGCTTGGTAATAACTGCTGATTGTGATAGACGGCGGAAATCGAAACGCTGGCAGCGTGATAAGACAGTTGGCAGAACTTTATGAGGTTCAGTGGTAGCTAGAATAAATATTGCGTGAGCAGGAGGTTCTTCCAGTGTTTTAAGAAATGCATTTGCCGCTTCCTTTGTTATCATATGGACTTCATCGATTATGTATACTTTGTACTGTGCAAAGCTTGGACTAAAATTCACCTTTTCCTTCAGATCGCGGATTTCATCGATTCCCCGGTTACTGGCGGCATCTATCTCAATTATATCCAGTGCACTACCGTTATTAATTGCGTTACATACTTCACAATTATTACAGGGTTCGCCTTTTACCGGGCTGAGGCAATTGGCCGCCTTGGCGAGTATACGACCGGTGCTGGTCTTCCCTGTGCCTCGAGGACCGCAGAAAAGGTATGCATGTGCTATTCTTTTTCCTTCTACAGCATGTAACAATGTACAGGTGACGTGCTCCTGCCCGACTATTTCGGATAGCGCTTGAGGACGCCATTTACGATAAAATACCTGAGAGGTCATACAGACATTATTATACTCTATGTGAATTAATTGCTAAAGGCGCTGTGCAATGATTTTAAACCTGTGTTATAATTCTTGTCTATAATTGTCTAAATTTATTTAGGAGAGTAGACTTGGATAGTAAAAGGAAACAGGCTGTCATTTCTGAATATGCAGTTCACGAAGGTGATACTGGATCTGCTGAGGTCCAGATAGCATTACTTACCACCAGGATTAATCAATTGGCAGATCATTTAAAAACTCATCCACAGGACCATCATTCCCGTCGTGGACTGCTGAGACTGATAGGGCAGCGTAAAAGCCTGTTAGCTTATGTTAACAAAAACGATGTAAACCGTTATCGTAGCCTTATTTCCAGGCTGGGATTAAGGAAGTAGATATGAAGGTCGTGAAATCATGACCTGGTCAAAAGAAGCTGCTGTCGGAAGCAGGCTCCTCCAGAT
>CAZEAR010000022.1:0-1649 GCA_964510365.1 uncultured Dehalococcoidales bacterium
GAATAAGGTTTATCCTGGAGGATAGAATCTGCTACCTGGTTGGTAACTACATTTGCCGCAGGGAATTGTTTTTGCCCGCTTAGGTCCAGATGCTCTCCGGCAATACCTTTCTCGGCGACATTGTCAAGGCTTATTACGGGCATATCTTTATATTCCGGATATTCCTGATAAGTAACTCCGCCGGGAACATCTATGCTGCCCGCCAAAGCATTTAAGCAGAAAATGGCATAGCCGGTATATGAACCGTTCGGCCAGCAGGTGGCTCCGCGGCCGCGCCAGGCGATTGACGGCTTAAATTGGGTGAATTCTCTGGCTATGGTACGAATGGTATCGGCACTAACACCGGTTATCTCCGATACTTTTTCCGGGCTATACTCGCTCAGTACCAGTTTTGCATAATCGTTAAATCCGGTAGTCCATTTATCGATGAAATCATAATCACATAACCGTTCAGTTATTATTACATTAGCCAGGGCCATCGCCAGAGCACCATCAGTGCCCGGGTAAATAGGTATCCACTGATCGGCCTTGGCGGCTGTAACGGAATACCTGGGATCAATAACAACAATCCTGGCCCGGTTCGGCCTTTCCTGTCTTATCTTCCCCCACATTCTCAGGTTCCGGGCCAGTGGTCTTTGCGATTCGATAATACTGGCACCGAAAGCCAGGATGTAATTTGTGTTTTCTAGATTATATGCGCTGTGAGTATAATTGCCATCGGCCATCCATTCACCCGCTTTAGAAGCCTCATCTTCCAGGGAATCATGAGAAATCAAATTAGGTGTTCCATAGGAATCAGCCAGCCGTTTAATTAAATCCTCGTTGCTGATGGAATTCAATCCGCGAAACAGCACCAACTTTTGCGGTTGACCTTTTTCCCTGAGCGTTTTTAAATTATTACTAACCTCACTTAAAGCTTGCTCCCAGGATATTGGAACCCATTCAGGATCGACAGACTTTCCTTTTTCCGGATTCGTTCTCTTTAATGGACCTTTAATTCTGTCCGGATCATACAGGACCTGGAGTCCGACATGAGATCGAGGGCAATTTTCGCCTTCGGATACTTTTGATAGCGGATTACCGGCTATCCGCACTGCTTTACCGTTAACTACTCTAACTTCCGTAGCGCAGCGGGTAGGACAATTCAAGCAGGAAGTAGCGATCCATTTTTCTGTAATTACACCCTCATCATTACTATGTTCCGAGGGTAATAATCCGGCACCAACTTCAGGTTGTTTAAGTACCTGTTTTATGGCGAAAGCAGAAGCAGTTAACGCAGAAACATTAAGAAAAGTCCTTCTGCTTACTAGTAAGCCATTGGACTTTTTCTCTTTTGAATGGCTACGTTTACTTTTTTTATTGGGGAGCATTTTCTAAGGTCATTCCTTAGCCTACAGCCACCCGTTAAAAATTCCTTCCGTTACATCCAAAGCCTAAAATTATAGCTAAGTTTTGGCTCGGTAGGCTCAAAGCAAAGAATATCAAATTTACTCTATTTGTGTCAAACTATTACGTTCGAATATCGGTCATTATATAAGCCTGATATCACTGTACCGGAGAACAGGATTCCTCCCATTTATTTGAAGAGTTATAAAGACCCCGTAATGCTATTTATGGCCTCCTATGGCATTAGCAAATGTTGATCGTTT
>CAZEAR010000022.1:1659-12161 GCA_964510365.1 uncultured Dehalococcoidales bacterium
CTCGGGTTCACATCTGTCTATCGAAGCCGCACCACAGCCATAAAGACAGTCACAGCCAAAACTAATAAACCGAATAGCACTGAAATGAGATTGGTCCAGGATAATGGGATAAGCAGAACATTTGCTATAACATAACTTAAAGCAGCACTGAAACCACCGATAATCGCCAGACCGATACCGCGTTTACGATTGACCGAAATACTTACTACTTCACCTATTGCATATCCCACACCGGCAGCAAGGAAAAAGCGAAGGATAAAGAAAAAAGGCAAGAACAGGTATACAACCCACCAGATAAGTCCACAAATAATACCCATACCGATACCGGTTCCTAAAGCTTTCAAATAATATGATGTTGTTACTTGATAAGTGGGCAAAGTTTTTAAGTTAGCACATTCCTTGCAACGAATCCCAACCGGAGTCTGTACCATACATTTGGGACAGATCGGCTTTTCACATTTACCGCAAGTTAAATTCGTTTCAATTTTAGGATGTTCGGCACATTGCATATTTTAATAATCCTTAAAGATTCTCAGGTATTTTTATCCCTGGCGATTTTAATTTTTTAGCCATGTTAAATAATAGGTCAATAGATTGCGGTGGAGCCAGAGCTTCACCAATCATAGCTTCAGAATCATCACCGAAAGCATGATAATCGCTTCCGCCGGTAGGAATCAGTCCATATTTACGGGCTATTACTCTCATACGCTTGATTTCACTAACGGTATATTTAGCATAACATGCCTCCAGCCCGATTAATCCCGCTTCTATTAATTCAGGCAAAAGTTTATTCAGATCTCCAACATATGTTGGATGAGCTAAAACCGGTAAACCATCAGCGCCGGTGATCAATTCAACCGCTTCTACGGGCAACATTTTGTCCCTTTCAACATAAGCCGGCCCACTATGACTTATATATTTATCAAAAGCTTCTCTCAACGAGGATACAAAACCTGCCTCCAAAAGAGCTTGCGCTATATGCGGTCGACCTACAGAACCCCCTTCAGCTAACTCCTGTACCCGCTGCCATGAAATTTCCATTTTCAGGTCGTGAAGTTTGGAAATTATCTTTTTTGCCCTTAACTCCCTGGAATTGCGCATCTCATGCAGCCTTGCCACCAAATTGCTATTGGTATAGTCGATAAAATACCCTAATATATGCACCTCGCCAGCAGTTACATCGGTACTTATTTCGAGCCCCGGAATCACAATTATTGAAGGATATTTCTCAGCAGCAATAAGAGAAGGGCGAACACCATTGACAGTATCGTGATCTGTAATTGCAATGACATCGAGCCCTGTTTTCACTGCTAACTGAACCAATTCTTGCGGCTGCAAACGTCCATCTGAAGCTGTAGTATGCAAATGAAGATCGGCTTTCAATTGTCTTCCTCTTGCCGATAGATACGCTGAATATTCGTTGCTTTTCCACTGTCCTGGTCTACTTCTATAACAATAGCATTAAAAGCAGCCTTCCCTTCGCCAACAGATAAACGATGCGGCATTCGTGTCAAAAAGCTGTGCAGAACAGATTCGGCATTATCACCGATAACGGAATCTGTGGGACCAACCATGCCCACATCGGTCACATAGGCCGTACCTTTAGGCAGGATACAAGTATCTATAGTTCCTACATGTGTATGTGTACCCAGCAGTGCACTGACACGACCATCCAGATACCTTCCCATGGCTACCTTCTCTGAAGTTGCCTCAGCATGGAAATCCACGATAATAATCTTAGTTTTATCTGCCACTTCGGATAGCAGGCTGTCCATAGCCCTGAACGGACAATCATAATCACCAATAAAAACGCGCCCGATTAAATTAACAATCAGAACGTTCTTAGTAAATAAATAACCTCGACCGGGGACACCGGGAGGAAAATTCAATGGTCTTATAATGGGTAAATCACCATCGAGATAAGGAATAATATCTTTCTTGGCCCAAACGTGATTACCGGTAGTAATAATATCGATGCCGGTATCAATAAGCTCCTGTGCAGTATTTACAGTAATCCCCAATCCGGCTGCAGCATTCTCACCATTCGCTATAATCAAGTCAAAATTGTAGTCATAACATAAGCCTGGCAAAAAATCCTTAACTGCTCTTCTGCCAGGCTTACCAACAATGTCACCTACCATCAATATACGCAATAAATTTCCCCGCCATTTTTATTTGGCATAGTCCACAGCTCTTGTCTCCCTCAGTACAGTAACCTTAATCTGGCCCGGATAATCTAAACTATCCTGTATCTTTTTTACAATGTCCCGCGCCAATCTCATAGCACCAAGGTCATCGATTTCCTCCGGCTTAACCAGAATGCGAACTTCACGGCCTGCTTGAATAGCAAAAGCCTTTTCTACTCCCTCAAAGCTGTTGGCTACGCTCTCCAAAGACTCGATCCTCTTTAAATACTGCTCCAGAGATTCTCGTCTGGCACCAAGTCTTGACCCACTTATTGCATCTGCGGTGGCGATGATAAAACCGAGAGCGCTGCTGGTATTAGTTTCCCCATGATGTTCCGATATAGCCTGGGCCACTTCACTGGACTTTTCCCATTGACGTGTTAAATTGGCCCCGATTAAAGCATGCGGGCCTTCGACTTCATGATCTACAGCCTTACCGATATCATGGAGCAATGCTGCTTTCTTAGCCAGTGGAACATCAGCGCCGATCTCGGAAGCCAACATACCGGCGAAATGTGCCACCTCAAGGCTGTGAGTCAATACATTTTGACCATAACTACTTCTATATTTCAATTTACCCAGCAGTTTAACTAATTCAGGATGCATCTGCACCCCAACCTCCCGAACAGCACGTTCACCATCATTACGGATCGTGGTATCAACTTCACTTTTAGCTTTTTCCACTACCTCCTCAATTCTAGCCGGATGGATACGGCCATCTAAAATGAGGTTTGTTAAAGCTACCCTGGCAACTTCCCGTCTGAGAGGATCGAAGCTTGAGATAGTTACAGCTTCCGGAGTATCATCAATTATGAGATCAACACCGGTAGCTTGCTCTAAAGCACGGATATTACGCCCTTCACGCCCAATAAGGCGCCCCTTCATCTCATCGCTTGGTAATGGAACAACCGAAACTGTGGTAGCTGATACTACATCGGTGGCACAACGTTGAATAACAGTAGACAGTATCTCACGAGATCTATCGTCAATCTCCTCTTTAATACGCACTTCCCACTGTTGCACCAGGCGTGAAGCTTCCTCACGTATCTCGCCTTCCACCGCTTGCATTAATTTCTGTTTAGCTTCATCGCTTGATATCCCGGAAATCAGCTCTAGCTCCTGCACCTGTTTGACTCGGAGCTCTTCAAGCTGCGATTTAATCGCCTCTATGTCTCGCTCACGATTTGTTAAATCACGTTCCCGACGTTCAATATATTCAAGCTTACGTTCTAATTTCTCCTCTTTTTGACTGAATCGTCTTTCCAGCCTTTGCAGTTCCGCCCTTCGCTGACGACTATCAGATTCCGCTGCTGCTCTGACTCTAACAGCTTCATCCCTCGCCTCAAGGAGCATTTTTTCATGTTTTTCTGTCGCCTCATTTAGTAGATTCTTAGCTTCATTTTGAGTATTTCTAAGCTGTTGATTGGCTAATATTTGTCTGGCAAAATAACCAATTACCCCGCCCAATAACAAAAGAAGTAAACATAGAATTATATATATATAAAGTGGATTCATTTGATTGCCTCGCTTTCATATCACACCACACGAGAAGAAAACCAACTCGCGAATTATCTTAATATTTTTGATTTAATACTAACCTTTCACAGTCGTGGTGTCAACTACTATTCTTAGATTCCGCTATTCGTAAGAAGCTCGTAGTTCATTCCATAATCGTGCGCGAACACAATTTATAACATCATAACTGAAACCACGCCGTCCCAGATAATTGTACAAATATTTGTAAAATTCATCGTAGGATAAAGACGCTAATATTCGAGCTCTTTTAAGCCCGACTTTATAAGCGCTTTCTTCATCATCAATCCCATTCGATATTTCATCGATAGTCGCAACATCTACCCCCTTCCGCCTCAATTCCAGCTTTATCATACGCTTGCTCCGAGGATTAAAAGAAAGACGATTATCTCTCCAATACTGAGCAAATTCAGCATCATCGATGAGTTTTTGCTCCTTCAATTGTTTTATGGATTTATTAATTATGTCAGTAGTAAAACCACGTTTTTTTAACCCCTGCCTTACTTCCGCTTCACTGCGAGGTCTATAACTCAGAAACTTTATTGCCGCGTTTAAGCACAGTTGATAAAGGTCACCATCCATCAGTTCTTTTATTTGGTTCTGATTTATATCCTGACCTTTTTTCAATCCGGCCTTAATCACTAACTCCTTGTTTAGAGAAAAAGAAAAAGTGCCATCTATAAATATGCTGACCCTTTTCTTGGCCCTGTTTAACTTCATGTCTGTTATTTGTGTCATCGTTTCAATCACCATGCCGACACTGCATTCACAGAATCTAGAAACAATTGTCTAATCGGATATCATTGCAGTTGATGCATCCGCCAAACCAACGATATTATTACTAACAAACCTACTTATTTAACCGCGGCGGACTTAATTTGATTTTCTATGTCTATTGACAGGTCAGAGTTATTGACTAAATATTCTTTAGCATTCTCCCGTCCCTGACCCAACTTCATATCGCCATAAGTATAGAAAGCACCTGATTTTTTCAAAATCCCTAAAGCAACCGCTAAATCGATGACATCACCTTCTCTACTTATACCACTTTTAAACATCAGGTCGAATTCAGCAAAACGGAAAGGAGGTGCGACTTTATTCTTTACCACTTTTGCTCTAACCCTGTGTCCAATAACTTCCGAACCCTGTTTAATAGCGTCTCCTTTCCTTAAATCGATTCTTACCGAACTATAGAATTTTAAGGCCCTGCCACCGGGAGTAACTTCAGGACTTCCGAAAAATATACCTACTTTTTCTCTCAATTGATTTATAAAGACCACGGCAGTGTGCGACTTGCTCATAGCAGCTACTAATTTCCTCAATGCTTGAGACATTAACCTGGCCTGCAAACCAACATGTGCATCCCCCATCTCCCCTTCTATTTCAGCCCTCGGCACCAATGCAGGAACGCTATCGATTACAATAATATCAACGCAAGATGTCCTGACCAGATCCTCGGTGATATCCAGTGCCTGCTCTCCATTATCAGGTTGTGAAATCGGTAAATCCTGCCATTTAACACCTAAGCTAGCAGCATATTCACAACTAAAAGCGTGTTCAGCATCAATATAAAAAGCCGTTCCGCCAAGTTTCTGAGCTTCGGCAATTATATGAAGGGCAAGCGTTGTCTTTCCAGATGACTCGGCACCGAATATCTCAGTAACCCTTCCTCTGGGAACACCACCTATTCCCAAAGCTAAATCTAAAGCCAGTGAACCCGTAGGTATAGCTTCGACTGCAAGTTTTTGAGACATTTCGCCCAGCTTCATGACCGAGCCTTCGCCATGTTTTTTAATTATTTGACTTATGGTTAATTCCAGCGCCTTTTCTCTATCTGTGGTCACTTTTCACCTCCTCATAATTAGGCATCATAGCATATGAATAATACCAACTCAAGACAATTTTGTCGGCATCTAAAATTACATTATTTCAGGTCATAATTTTAAATGTACCTGTTTGAAACCTTTATCTTCAATAGTTATTTTTGCACGTTATTAGAAGATTAACTAGAATAACGTCTAAGGAAAATGTTTTTATAATAGCATCGGTTGGCTATCCCGATAAGAGTCCGGTTCCTAAAGGCCGTCGTCTTGTTGACGAAGTATGTACTATAATTAAACAATAATAAATATCTATCGGTTCTTGTAACCATAAGGAGATAAGATTATGACAGTACTGGGAATAGTTGGCAGTCCTCGCAAAAAAGGAAATACAGAGATTTTAACCAATCATGCATTAAAAGCCATCGCTGAAGAAGGTCTTGATACCAAGCTTATACGCCTTGCCGGCCTGGATATAAGACCATGCAGCGGCTGCCTTGCTTGCCAAAAAGCTGAAGTTTGCACTATCAAAGACGACCTTTTCCCCATATATCTTGAAATGAAAAAGGCCGACGGTATTATCCTGGCATCGCCGGTGTATTATGGGTCAGCCACAGGTCTGATGAAGTCCTTCACCGAACGCACCGGATATATAAATCGACACAATGGAGAGATGTTCCGCGGCAAAGTAGGAGGCCCTCTAGTAGTCGCAAGGCGTGCCGGACATAACTTCGCTTTTGCGGAACTCACATTATGGTTTCAAATTCTGGGGTTAATTGTCCCAGGGTCATCATATTGGAATATAGCATTCGGTAAAGAAAAAAACGATGTATTAGAGGATGAGGAAGGCCTGAGAACCACCTGGAATTTCGGTAAGAATGTTGCCTGGTTAATTAAAAAGCTTAATAAATAAATTAAGGTCAGATTTACCATTTGCTTCCATCTGCCCCTAATAATCATTTAGTCATCATTATTCGTCATCGGTAGTACAGTCCATCAATTCCTCTACGTTCTTAGCTTTCAATATTAGCTCCTTGCGACCCCGGATATCCTCCGAAGGCGCAATAACATCAGAAATATCGGTGAAAACATCAGGCAACGGTTCGCCGGTAGCTGAATGTCTCTTTTGCCAGAGTTCCAGCGCTCTCTTAGCATCCCAGGGTACAATCTGCTTCTTCGACATTTCACGCTTAAAGACTACCGAAGGAACCGTAGTTCCGCAATTCAAGCAGCGCTCTGCTTGCTTAATAGCCGCCTCTTTATCGAAGCCAAGGTCAA
This sequence comes from uncultured Dehalococcoidales bacterium, assembly GCA_964510365.1. Classification (GTDB taxonomy): domain Bacteria; phylum Chloroflexota; class Dehalococcoidia; order GIF9; family UBA5629; genus CAZEAR01. The sequence goes on from CAZEAR010000022.1 coordinate 8,477, forward strand.
CTTCTTTGAAAACATTTCTTTTCCCGACTTCAAGTACCGGAGACCGCATACTCCTTATTTCAACTCTTTCCCGTATGCTTCGAGCAGGAGTATGGCGGTCTTTTTTCAAATCATCTCCCTTAATATACCGGTCTATAGAAACGGCTCCTTCTTTCCCCGCGGCGATAGCACTTATTATGTCTACAGGACCCGTAGTAACATCACCGCCGGCAAAAACACGTTTGTCACTCGTCTGTAATGTAAGCGGATCAACCGATAAAGTCCCCCTGGGTGTAAGATCGAGACCGGCAGGGATCATCGATTTATCTGTCGACTGGCCTATAGCAATGATTACACTATCAGCTTCAATAGCAGGAGAAGGTCCCTCTTCAAACTGTGGAGCAAATACTCCTTCTTCACTGCGAACGGAAACGCAAGCAATGGTTTCTAATCCGGTTACCTTCCCGTCTTTAGTTAAAATGCTTTTTATGCCCAGACATGGATTGATTTTAACACCCTCTTCCTCAGCCTCCTCTATCTCAACATCCTGAGCCAGCATTCTGTCTTTCGAAGTAGGAATCCTACACTCGAGGCAGACCAGGTTAACTTCCCTGGCCCCGAGACGTTTAGACATCCTTGCTGCATCTATAGCGACACTACCGCCACCTATAACTGCTACTTTTTCCCCGAGACTAACCTCCTCACCAACATTCACTTTGCGCAGTAAATCAAGTGCGTACTGTACACCTTTAGCATTTTCTCCGGGAACTCCCAGTTTCTGACTGAGCCAGGCGCCGGTTGCAATAAAAGCCGCTTTGTAATCCTTATCAAAAATATCTTTTAAATCTTTTACGGGCGTATTAGTTTTTATTTCGACACCCAGTTCTTCTATGATGCCGATCTCATTATCAAGCACCTGTTTCGGCAATCTGTATTTGGGTATTCCATAGCGCAAAAGACCACCACTATTAGATGCCGCCTCGAATACCGTAACATCATAACCCAGTTTAGTCAGATCATGGGCACAGGTTAATCCGGCCGGGCCGGAACCGATTACCGCAACCTTTGCCATCTTACTCTTGTTAACGGAACCTGTTTTTCCTCCAACGGATTCAACTTCCTGATCGGCAATGAAGCGCTTCAATGAACATATCGCAATGGCATTATCGAATTGGCCTCGCCGACAATCTATCTCACAGGGATGACTACAGGTTCGCCCCAGAACTCCCACAAACGGAGTTTCCTCCCTGAAAAGCTTGATAGCTTCCTCAAATTTACCTTCTGAAACAAGTTTTATATAGCCTTCGGGAGAAAAACCGGCAGGGCAGGCTATACGACATGGCGCAAAATCCCTTTTAGGCATTTCTTCGATCTGCCTTATTTCACCATATTTCTGCATTAATTCATCGATCGGGCCAAATTCTAATGCCCTCATCGAGCAACTCAGTACACAAATCGGCTTTAATCCCTGTTGCAAACGATCTATGCACATAGTGCATTTCGACATCTTTGTGCCGGGTTTATCACTATCAAATTGGGGTGCCCCGTAAGGACAAGCACGCCAGCATTCTCTGGCACCAGTGCATTTATCAGGATCCAGTAACACAGCGCCCCAGGTTTCTTCCTTATGAATAGCGTGATTGGGACAGGCATCGGCACAAACAGGATTCTCGCAATGAAAACATGGGATCGGCAGCACACGTAATTCAATATTGGGAAAGGAACCTCTCTCCCATTGATAAACACGCATCCATTTAACGGGTCCCGGCGCAATATCGTGCCATTGTTTACAGCTTATCATGCATGCATTGCAACCTATGCAGCGGCTGAGATCAATCAGAAAACCATGTTGCTTCATTAGATTACTCCTTTATATTTTTCTACCTGCACCAGGTTTGTTGCCCGGGCCACAGCAAAACAGCTATCGGAATCACCGCCAAGCAAAGTCGAAGCTGCAGCACCAAAATCCACACCCGTTTTATCGGGTATAAACTTCCCACCATGATGTATCAAAACTACACCGGGCATTATCCTGGAAGTAACATAAGCCGGCATAACCACCTTACCTCTATCATTATAAACTTGAATCATATCATCGTCATGTATATCTCTTGCCCTGGCATCGGCTACATTGATCCAAACCCGGTGCCGGTAAACATGATTCCTGAGCCAATTATGTTCCCAGAAAACGTAATGGACACGGTACCTGGAATGAGACGTTAACAACATCAACGGATATTGACTTGTAAGCGGGTCATCCATGCCCCTTATGGTATTCATATAAGTAGGCGATGCCGTCATGGCCCCCCAGTCAGCCGGCAAATTCTCATATAAATTACCGGCATAATCATAATGCTCGCCCTTACCCCTATTCGATTCATCGGCAATATATTCTGAGAAGAGCTCTATTTTACCCGATCTGGTATTAAACGGTTTACCTTCCTTGATTTGTTTATCCCAACCGGTGAACAGCTTATCATCGAGCTCATCGCAGTTGATAAATTTTCCCTGATTAAATTCTTTCCACGTAGGTAAAGAAATATCCCGGTCATTGTAATGATCTGCCAGGCCTTTATAAACATCTTTCAGATAGCTTTCCCAGTCGTTTTCCCAATTATCATCGGTAGTATAATATTTAAAGAATTTCCGTGGATCAATGCCCAGTTTTTCGGCTATTTTTATGTAAACCCAGACCCAGTGCTTCACCTCTCCGGGAGGATCGACAACCTTTGGATTGCAGTTAATACACTCAAAAGTCCCGTAGGGTGCACTTCTAGTAATAGCCTTATTCTCCCATATCGGATCTATTGCGGGGAGAATTATGTCAGAAAATTGCGCAGTCGGATTCATGATACTATGCATTGAAATGACGAACTCCATCCTATGAACGGCTTCTACCTGAGCATTAGCTGAATCACAAGCTGTCACTATATGATTTGAAGCATGCGATTTGGTGCCTCCACCCCAGAAAAGAAATTTGGGATTAAAGTCGTCAATATATTCAGGTTTTGCCCGCCACCCTATTTTCCTTCTGTACTCTTCCTTAGTAAGTTCTCCGCTTTTTACTTTGTCTAATAATAAAACCGCTTCAGCCCAGTAATGACTGCGATATAATTTAGGGACCTTATAGTCCCCGTTCGGTCCCCAGAAGGTAGTGAATGACCCCAAGGGAAACGTACGATGCGGGCCAGGATGAATGGCAGGTCCACCTCCAGGATTCCCCCAATTACCCAGCATTGCCTGAAGTGCGGCAAAGGAACTAATCACCTGTTCACCATGGCTCTTCCGACTCAGGCTCCAGTGCGCCCAGAGCCATGCAGGCCTCATATCCCAGACTAACCTCGCCAGTTCCATGATCGTTACAGCAGGTACTCCACATTTTTGTTCCGCCCATTCCGGGGTTTTCTTTATACCGTCGGTAACACCTAAAACGTAATCTCTCCACTTGTCGAATCCCGCAGGTTCAACATGTTTACCTACAAAATCTTTATCCCAGGAATCATTTTGAAACAGCACATATGCCATACCCATAAACATAGCAACGTCTGTTCCCGGTTTAATAGGTATCCATTGATCGGCCAGAGTCCTGGCTGCAACACTATATCTGGGATCAATGATAATTACGGGCTTACCTCTCTCACGGGCCAGTTTGATAAACCAGGCAAACTGATGGGCCGGGCCGGAATGTGATACCGTGGGGTCAAAG
>CAZEAR010000022.1:12171-18127 GCA_964510365.1 uncultured Dehalococcoidales bacterium
CGACAGTCGGATCGCAACCCCAGAGAACAATAAGTCTGGTGTTTGCCAGCATATCGGGAGCAGACCCGGAAGACCATTTATCAAGGTCCCAACCCTTTTCTCCAGTCATTACCTGTGCCATAAGCCTGGCAGCATCATAGGAGCACCAGCCCCATCCCTCGACCCCGGCACCCCAGAATGAGAAGAGGCGTTCTGCTGTTTCATTAGGCATATAAGCAGTGATAATGGAGAGGGGACCGTATTTGTTTCGCGTCTGGTTCATTTTATCAGCTATGGTCGTTAGGGCTTCTTCCCAGGAGATCCTTATATATTTTCCATCGCCTCTGCTGCTGCCAGGAGCCCTCTTCAACGGATAAAGTATCCTGTCAGGATGCTGGCTGTACCTGTGAAAAGCCATGCCCATTACGCAGGGCCTTCTCTGAAGGCGGACTTTAAGCAGATCCTCTTCGGAAAGTGCTGCATCCTCTCTGCCCACATTCAAGTTATACCTATCATCAGGTTCCACGGCTATCACTCTGCCATCCCGCACATGGGCCTTGATTACACATTGATGGTTGCCCCCACAATTACAACGGCATGTCGTATAGAAGGTATTTCCGTCCTTGTGTACCGGTTTACATTTCATTATTTCCATCCGCTATCTCCCCGTTATAATCCAAAATGTTTTGTTACACCTTATTTTAAAATCCTTCAGCATGATTCCCTTATAATATAACCGAATCCAGTCTAATATCCCCGCTTTTTATTTACCACATTTCTCAGTCTTTTACCATTTACGTACCGCCTCAGGTTATCGCAAAATATCTCGTTTGTCATTTCATTATAATTAGTAAGTCTCCCGGAAACATGGGGGCTCATTATCACATTGGGGAGTTCCCATAATTTACTATCTAAAGGTAATGGCTCAATGGTATAAGCATCCAAACCTGCCCCGGCAATCCAACCTTCCTCCAGAGCACGAATCATTTTCTCTTCATCAACAGTAATGCCTCTTCCCACATTCACCAGGTAGGCAGTAGGTTTCATCATACGAAGTTCTTTTTCTCCTATCATTCCTCTCGTTTCCGAAGTATTGGGCAACACAAGTACTACATAATCACTTTCCGATAACAGCTCCGGCAATTTATCCAGAGGCAATAATTTATCGACATACCGAGCACGCTGTCCCGGTTTCGCAGATCTGCGAGTAGCCAGCACTTTCATACCAAAAGCCTTGGAGAACCGCGCTATTTCTCTACCGATACTGCCAAGTCCGACTATCCCCACTGTCTTATAGCGCAGCAATTCAGGAATAAAGCGATCCCATCGTTTCTCCTGCTTATTTTTGAAACAGAAAGGTGCGTGTTTGGCAAGCATTATCATCATAGCAAATGCAGTTTCACCTACAGGAGCAGCGTGAAGTCCATGCATATTAGTTACAATTAGCCGACTATTTATGATATCCTCATCCAAGAAATGGTCTACGCCGGCTAACATGGTCTGAAACCACTTCAATTTGGGTGCTCTAGCCAGTACATTTTGCGGAGGCCGAAAACCATAGAGCACCTCGGCCTCAGCCAGTAATTCATTGAATTTATCGCTGCAACAATCCCCCTGATCCCTGGAAACGATCATATCCGGCGCGTCCCACAGTTCCGAAGCATCATTCAGTTTTATCCTGGGACTGACTGCCGAGATCTGTTTCAAACATTTTCCCCCAATTGAAGATATAATAAGCACATTAATTGAATCCATATGTAAACCTCCTTAAATTATAAATACATCCACCTGAAACCCATATTATTCCGGCTGATGCCAGTCATGGATTCGCATTGTTATACCTTTTATCTATCAATTTTATATCTGGTAGCAACCGGTTTAGCCAGAGCTATTCCAATTACCACTATAACAAGACATAAGGCGGAGAATATACAGGCTAAATTATAAGTCCCGGTATAGTCATGTATTTTACCCCATAAAAATGGGCCGGAACCGCTAATAAATCCATAGCCAAAAGTAAGGACGCCGAATAATCTACCCACCGAATCCCTTCCGAATAAATCACCGAGATAAGCCGCCCACAATCCGGGGCCGGCAGCTATCCCCCAGGTTACTCCCAGTAATAATGTAAATATAATAAGAGCTAACGGAGATTTAACTGTTATCCCAAAAAGTAACAGTAATATAATAGCTATCGTATAGCATATTATCAATACCTTTCTTTTACCGTATTTATCGGCAAGTCCACCGCCAAAAATAGCTGCTAACGCAGATGATGCGGTACAAGCCGTTAAAAACACGCCGGCAGTGGCTTTATCAATACCCAGTTCCACCGCCCATAATATAATATGACCCATAAGCCCCTGGGAAGGTATGCCGATCAAGCAGTAGCTCATAAATACCATCCAGAAGGTAAAAGTGCCGATAGCTTCTCCAAATTTCCACGAATTCTCCGGATTCTTTTCATTCTTCTCCACTTCGATAATCTGCCCGTCCGGATGGAGCCCGATTGATTCGGGAGTATTTCTTATGACCAGTAAGGCCAGCAACATAATTGTGATACCGGAAATCAGACCATATATTAAACAGGCGTTTCTCCAGCCAAAAGAAGCTGATAAAACCGTCAATACCGGTGAAAATATAGCCACACCAGCATAAAAAGCAGCACATAATATTCCCGCAGCCAGTCCGGCTTTTTTTGTAAACCATTTTCTGGCAGTTGATTGGGTCGCCACATAGTGAGTTATACTTGTTCCTATACCCAGGACTACACCGAAAATGAGATATAATTGCCAGATACTATGGATTGCTGATAATCCCCACAGTCCTAAAAGTAATATGAGCCCACCGGAAAAAATCACCCACCTTCCGCCTACCCTATCAATCAACCAGCCGGCAGGTATTGAAGCAAAGGCATATACCCACAAGCACAATGACAGAGCAAATCCAAGTGAAGTGGCATCAAAATCAAACTCTTGGTTTAGATAAGGTCCGAAAGCGGTAATCGTATATCTTGCCATCGGACCGAGCATACCAACGACAAATAAAGCTACTACCACCCACCAACCATAAAAAATCTTCTTCATTTTAATACTTTATGTCAATTAAAATAATTCTCAGCAATTTGACTTAGCGATAACTTTGGGCTAAATTAATCTTATATTAACCGGCTGTATTATATAAAATGCCTATATACGAGTATTACTGCGATAAATGTAATCATAAATTCGAGTTACTGCGCTCATTCGAAAGGGCCAATGAAGATGTGCCTTGTTCTAAGTGCCAGCATTCTGCCAAACGTGTCCTTTCCCGATTTGCCTCCTTTTCAAAGGGAGATGCCGGCGAAACTACGCCGATAGCCGGTACATCATCCTCGTGCGGAAGCTGTTCTGCAGCCAGCTGCAGCGGTTGTCACTAACTCCTTCTATAGCATTAATTTCTAACAGATTACAGGCATGACGATAGATCGCCTGCTGACCTTTAAAGTGATATACGCTGCAATTCCAATTAATATCGACTGGATTATTACAGCGATAAATCCAAACAAAGCTGCATCAAAAAAGAATTGTTCCGGAAAGAGCATGATCAAATAGTCCTTAGCCGGATCAAGTATCCAGAATTCATTTGAAAAGCTGATAAAATGGAACAGCAGAAAAAGCTGCTCGAAACCAAATGCCGCCCAAAGTACAAGCGCTATCATTATGCCAAATGTTATTATGCTTCCCCAGATCAATCCCTTAATTAACACCCGCCATTTTTCCTTTAGCAGAAAGAGCAGCACAATCACACCAACAACCATTATAATAAGCGCTATCCTCTGAACCATATAATCCAGCTGAATTAAGTTTTTTATATCTTCAAGATGAATTAGTTCTTTTTCACTAAAGATATCTATCATTTCTCCACCTCTGGAAACGGTTACCTGAGGCGAGTCTACTTTTAAATTATAGAAGTCGATCAAATGTTGATAAACATTACGTAATTCATCATGATTTATACCTGTTACCTGGACAATAGGATATTTATTCAAATCGTAATCATATATCCACATGGATGTAACACCCCATCCTATATTGCTGGTTATAATCAATACGGGAATGCACAATATTAAAAGCCAGTAAATCAGTTTTCGGATAATCTTCATAATTGCACCACAATAATTAAACCCGATAATAGTAGTTAATTCATAATTCTGTCAAGGAGGTATAATCAAATAATAATAACTTGGTCATTAAATAGAGTACCAACTTTGTGTTATAATTACAGGTGATTTCAAGCAAAATGAACCTTATGTTCACCCATCTCCATGTTCACACCGAGTACAGCCTGTTAGATGGTCTTTGCCGTATCCCACAGCTTATTTCCAAGGCCAAGTCTCTCGGCATGCATAGCCTAGCCATCACCGACCACGGAAACATGTACGGCGTGATCGATTTCTATTTAGCGGCAAAAGAAGCGGGTATTAAGCCAATAATAGGCTGTGAAGTTTATGTAACGCGAGGAGATTATCGCAGTCGCAGCCCCCAGGATAAAAACCTGTTTCACCTTACATTACTGGCTAAAAATCAGCAGGGATATCTTAATCTGCTTCAGCTCATTACCAAGGCCCACCTGGAAGGATTTTATTATAAACCGAGGGTCGATATCGAGCTGTTATCAAACTACAGTAAAGGTCTAATAGCATTATCCGGTTGTCTTCACGGTCAGCTTTCTTCACTTATACTGGGGAACCAACTCGAAGAGGCAATTAAAGAGGCCCAACAATTCAAGGACATATTCGAAGGATACTATTTCGAAATACAAAGGCACCCCATTCCAGAACTCGATCAGGTTAATAAAGAGCTGATTTCACTGTCTAAGGAACTGGACATTCCAATTGTAGCTACAAGTGATGTCCACTATGTCAATAAAGAAGACGCTGCTATTCATGATGTCCTTCTCTGCATTCAAACCAATAATTCTATCTATAACGATAAAAGAATGAAGATGGCGGGTGATTTCTTTTATTTAAAGAGCTCCGAAGAAATGATAAGCCTGTATGAAGATATACCCCAAGCTATCGAAAACACTCAAATTATTGCCGATATGTGCCAGCTGGAACTGGAATTCGGCAAATTAAATCTGCCAAATGTTGAAGTGCCCAAAGATAATACTTCACATCAATATTTGAGTGAACTTTGCTGGACAGGACTGAGATCAAGATATAATACCTTAACCCCTGAAATCGAGGACCGCCTGACTTACGAGCTTGACGTTATACAAAAAACACATTTCGCAAATTATTTCCTGGCGGTGTGGGACCTGATTTCCTTTACCCGAAAACAAGAAATACTTTTTGGCGTTCGAGGAAGCGCTGCTGCCAGCCTGGCTCTTTATTGTCTTAAAATTACGGATATTGATCCGCTTGCCCACAAACTGGTATTCGAACGGTTTCTAAATGTGGAACGTCGTGAGATGCCCGATATCGACCTGGATTTCCAGGATGACCGCCGTGATGAGATATTGGCTTATGTCAACAGAAAATACGGCGCCGATCACGTCGCGCAAATCATCACTTTCGGTACTCTTGGCGCCAGGGCCGCTGTCAGGGATGTAGGAAGAGCGCTGGGTATGCCTTATAGTCAGGCCGATAGAGTAGCCCGACTTATTCCGGCCAGGCCAAATATTAAACTCGATGATGCTTTAAAGGAAAATCGGGAACTCAGCGATATTTATCATGATGACAAATCCATACATAACCTTATCGACACAGCTCGTAAAATGGAGGGAATAGCCAGACATGCCAGCACCCATGCAGCCGGCGTAGTAATATCAAAGAATCCTCTGGTTCAACACCTGCCATTACAACGAGCATCCAGAGATAGCGAGCAGGCAATAGCTACCACACAGTTCTCCATGGAAAGCGTAGCCCGTCTTGGGTTACTGAAACTGGACTTCCTGGGCCTGGCTAATCTCACATTATTAGCAAAAGCCAGAG
>CAZEAR010000023.1:0-13667 GCA_964510365.1 uncultured Dehalococcoidales bacterium
CATAATTATTACTACACTAAATCGTTAAATATCCACCGCAATAAGTAGCCAAGTTCCACTCTTATATGGATACCATATATTCGAGGTACATGATAGACTGAAACGCGAAACAGCCTAGCTGGATAGCTATATTTGATGGAATAGGTACTTAAGGATTAGTGATGCAATCAGAGTTTAAAAGAGATTCTTCTTCAGTTTTAGTTATAGATGATGATCCGGCAATAATCCGGTTGATAAAATTAAACATTGAGGATACCGATACTCAGGTTATAGAAGCAGAAACAGGTTCGGCTGGCCTGAAAGTACTAAATAGAGATCGAATTGACCTTCTACTTCTTGATCTGAGACTTCCGGACCTGGATGGGTGGAATTTATTAAGTCGGTTAAGATCAACCAATTTGCTGCAAAATTTGCCGGTAATTGTTGTTTCTTCAGAGCCACCTGATCGGAGATTAATAAAGCAATACAGACTTAATGATTACATTCAGAAACCTTTTGACGTTTTTGAACTTGTTATGAAAGTAAGAGAAGTCATCGGTGAAAGAGACGTCAATAAATGTGCAGTTTGATAATGCAAATACCCGACATTCGTAATAGTTTTACCAGCTAATGCAGATATTGTTTGCAGTAAAGTTAGGAGGTGAGCAGCTTTGGAAAAATTAACATTTGGCTATCAACTGCGTATTGGCGGGATGATTACAGTGGCTTTTAGCGTGGTTGCAGGTTTGCTCACACTATTTGTATTACCTGCTCCCTGCAGTGCCGTTAGCGGAATTCAGTTATTTTTCCTTTTCTTTCTTAATTTATTAGGATTGTGTGCTTTTATTTTCGGATTGTTCTTATCACGATCAGAAGCAAAGAACTAAGTGGAAGTACACGTCTTCAGTATTTAAAGTGAAATCGTTTGTATCCCGATAGTATTCTATTTACAGTTAATGTCAGGTTCCCCTTGGCCTGTTCCCGATGATAGTATCCACTTACTGAATTATCTAAACTATACCCAATTATATGTAATATTACTAATCATTATAAATCGTACTACTAACCAACAAAACTATAAGTGGCTCCGATCCCTCGATTTCTACGATTTTGACAAATGTCAACTAGTTTACTATAATTCCACAATCTTCTAAGCTGATACACCTAAAGAAAATTTTTCTATGGTGTTCAGCCGGTAGGCGTAAAGCCTCAACGGTATCGCTAGAAATGACGATATTTCCCGTGATAGGAAAGGGGGATTTAATGGTATCAACTAATATGTAGCGCTTTCGTTCTTGAAAGCGCTATTCTTTTTTCTTTTTTTTATGTTCTCAAGCTTGTTAGTCTTGCAGGGAAAATATTAATGGTTATTGAGTATTGCCACGTCTAATTATTGTATAAGTAATAGGATCATCGTGATAATAAATTTAAGAATAATACCTGTAGCATTTGTGGCTTTAATTATAATGTTGCTGCTGGAAGGTACAGCCGGATGTACCGGTTCACAGACATCCGAAAATTTCTCGACTTCCGAACCAACCCGATCGATGTCTCCACAGACGATTGCCCGGATCGAGTTGAGTGTTTCTGCTGCAGCCAGTACTACTGATGTCTTAAAGAGCATCAACGGCTTATATACACAGGCAAATAATAACGTCAAGATAGTAGCGGACTTTGCTTCATCAGGCATATTGCAAAAACAGATCGAACAGGGTGCCCCTGTTGATGTCTTTCTTTCAGCAGGTGCATCTCAGATGGATGTGCTGCAGAAACAACAATTAATCTTAGATGAAACGCGAAAAGACCTATTAAACAATAAGATAGTGTTGATAGTACCTGTCAATAGTAGTCTTGGTATCGGCAGTTTCGATGACCTTATCAGTGATAAAGTTACTAAAGTAGCCATGGGTGATCCCAAGTTTGTTCCGGCCGGCACATATGGTAAAGAGACCCTTGATGTACTCGGCATCACCGAAAAACTGCAACCTAAGTTAATTCTGGGGGCTGATGTAAGACAGGTTCTAACCTATGTTGAAAGCGGCAATGTTGATGCCGGCATCGTATATTCCACGGATGCTGCTATCTCTAAGGGAGTAAAGATAGTGGCGAGTGCACCTGATATTATTAACGATAAAATAGTTTATCCGATAGCAATTATTAAATACAGTAAAAATATTGATATAGCCAAAACTTATATAAGCTTCCTGTTCAGCAATCAGGCAAAAGATATTTTTCAGAAATATGGATTCGGGGTATCAAACAAAGTAGATACTGCTCGATAAATAACATGAGGTAAATATGGAGGAATCATTTCTCTCACCACTATGGATATCGGTTAAAACGGTTCTTACCGCGACTGTAATCACTTTTTTTCTGGGTATTGCCGCTGCCCGATGGATGGCGAGATACTCCAGCAGGTACAAAAGTTTAATCGATGGGATTTTCATTTTGCCTTTGGTTTTACCACCGACAGTTGTGGGCTTTGGCCTGCTACTGATGTTTGGTAAAAATGGACCTCTGGGGCAAGTATTGTTATCACTCGGGACCACAGTGATTTTTTCTTGGCCGGCAACCGTCATTGCTGCTGTAGTAATGGCTTTCCCGCTGATGTATATGACAGCACGTGGCGCTTTCGAGCAGGTGGACAGTGATATTGAAAGCGCTGCCCGAACATTGGGAGCCAGCGAGTGGCGACTTTTTTGGTCAGTTACCTTACCATTGGCCTGGCCTGGCGTGGTAGCCGGAACCATTCTGGCCCTGGCCCGATCATTGGGAGAGTTTGGAGCTACCTTGATACTTGCCGGTAATATTCCGGGGAAAACTGCCACTATACCCATTGCGATATATTTTGCGATTCAGTCTGGAGATATGAAACAGGCCTTTATTCTTGTCGGGATTGTAATGGTTATTGCATTTTTATCTCTCGCTGTTATTGCTTATTGGAAAGGAAAAGCCGTAAAAGATAGATGTCATTGTGATTATCGGCAAGACATTGAGTAGGTTGTGTATTTTCAATTAAGGAAAGGAAGGTTCTTCGCACCTTTTATACGGAGTTAAATCATGCTGGAAGTCAGGGTAAAAAAGAAAATGCCTGAATTTAGTCTCGATGTAGCCTTTTCTATTAACCAGGAAATTCTGGCTATTTTAGGGCCATCGGGTTCCGGTAAAACTATGACCTTGCATTGCATTGCCGGTCTTATTACTCCTGACGAGGGTTATATAAAACTCAATGATAGGGTCTTATTCGATTCATCTGACGGCATTAATTTACCCCCTCAGATAAGAAAGACCGGATTTGTATTTCAAAACTATGCTTTGTTTCATCATCTAACTGTAGAGCAAAATATAGCCTACGGTATTCGCCACCTTCCACAAAGAGAGGTAAAGGAAAGGGTAACTCAACTGCTTGATAAAATGAACATAAAGAGACTGGGACATCGTTTTCCCAGGCAGTTATCTGCCGGACAACAGCAAAGAGTTGCCGTAGCACGCGCCCTGGCACCTGAACCTGAAGTCTTATTGCTTGACGAACCTTTTTCAGCACTGGATTCAATGGTAAAGGAACGATTGCAGTTAGAATTACAATCTTTGCAGCAATTTTATAAGGGCAACATGTTGTTTGTTACTCATGATTTAGCCGAAGGTTATAAGCTAAGTTCAAAAATTGCTATATACGATAACGGGCATATCGTGCAATGCGACAAAAAAGAAACAGTGATCGATTCACCTGCCAACCATACGGCAGCCAGATTAACCGGAGTCAGAAATCTATTTAAAGGCACCGTTATCGCTTTGGAAGAAAAACAAGCTCTGGTGGTGATTCCTGAATTAGAAGGCAAAGTCCGCATCGATCTTAAAGGAAATATAAATTTAAAACTCAATCAAAGTGTAACGGTAGGCATAAGACCGGAATATGTTCATTTAAGTGATTATCCGGTTGAAAACACTTTCAGATGCGTCGTTAATCGGATAATCGAACGAATTTCATCATTCGATTGTTTCTTTTATGTGCAAGGAAAGGCTGGTGCTAGACACTGGATAGAAGCTATTTTATCCAAATCCGATGGTGAAAGAGTTTATGTCGGGCAGGAATATTATCTGCATATGCATCCCGAGCATTTGAATGTTTTCAGCGATTAAAGAAAAATAGATAATACAATTTAATAGGGTATTGTTGAAAATATAAACAGGAGGAATACCATTGAAAATAAGCGCTCGCAACATCTTAAAAGGTAAAATTGTTCAGGTTAAACCCGGTGTGGTTAATACCGAAGTGATATTAGAATTACCCGGCGGCGTACAGATAGTTTCAGTCATTACCAAGGAGTCTACTGAAAACCTTGGCTTGGCTAACGGTAAGCAGGCTTATGCAATCATCAAGGCTTCTAATGTGATAATTGCTGTAGATTAATACTCGTCATAACCTATGTAGCTAAATAATAGGAAATACCATTGAGCATGATCTGTCTCCGCCTCCATCAGTGCTTTGGAATTTTCACGTCTGTCCTTGATATGGTCAGTTCTTGTACCGGGTTATCCGCTGGATTATTTGATAAAGAAGATTATTTACCTTTAGCTGGTACTGCTATTACCGCATCAGATTTTGCTCCTACGCCATATGAAAGCCTATAATTGGGTTTATTCACCATGATAAATCGAGTTTTCCCTATCCTGGCTGTCTCCATTTTTTCCTGTATGCTGGGATCTGGAATAGTTGTTCCCCTTCTACCACTTTATGCGGAGGGTCTGGGAGCCAGCGGATTTTGGCTGGGTGTAATCTTCGCTGCCTATCCTCTCGCCCGTATCCTGGCTACGCCTGTATTTGGCCGACTTTCTGACCGCAAGGGACGAAAGGTATTCATTGCTATCGGGCTTTTGGCTTACGGGATTATATCTTTCGTATTTATCTGGGTAAACGCTGTTTCTCAGCTGGTCTTACTGCGTTTTCTCCACGGGATGGCCGGTGCCCTGATTCTACCTATTGCTCAGGCTTATGTAGGGGACATTTCACCACCGGGAGAAGAAGGGAAATGGATGGGTTATGCCAATGCCGCCTTTTTTAGCGGTTTCGGATTTGGCCCCTTGATGGGAGGTATATTGACGGACTACTGGGGAATAGACATTGCTTTCCTTGCTATGGGCGGTTTAAGCTTGCTTGCTTTTGCTATCAGTGTTTTTTTCTTGCCTGAAGTCAGCCATAGATATTCACGCGACTCATACCCATCGTTTAGGGATATGGGCCAAAGAGGTATGATTAGCGGACTTTTTGCATTTCGGCTAACTCTCACCATCGGCAGGTCCACTTTTTTTACATTTCTTCCTATTCTGGCTGCCGATAGATTGGGAATGAGCCCATCTTTAATCGGCATCTTGCTGGCAATTCATATACTACTTATATCATTTTTAAGCATTCCTTCGGGTAGAATTGCTGACCGACTAAACCGAAAATACCTGGTGGTTTGTGGCTGTGTTATCAGTTTTTTCTTCCTGGTCTCAATGCCTATGGGAGATAACTTCGGCCTGCTGCTGGCACTGGTTATCTTAGGAAGCCTCGGAAGTTCTATCGCTGTCCCGGCCGCATCGGCCCTGGTGGTTGAGGAGGGTAAAATATACGGCATGGGCTCAGCCATTGCTCTATTCAGTATAGCAATGGGTATAGGCATGGTGGTGGGACCTCTTTTAGGCGGAATGGTTATCGACTTTGCAGGTATTAATTCGGCCTTTTATCTTGGGGCCATGATAACACTTGCGGGCGCAGGGCTGTTCATTTGGCTAAGCGGAAAACGTTAACCAGCATTTTTTCACCGGTATTTCCTTTTATGTCGAAGTATCCCTACTTTTTAACAATTAATGATTTATTAACATTTTAGAGTTAGAATAAAAATATAATCATAGGGCATAGGGTGTTTATGTTCTTTGGTGTAGAGGATGGTAGCTATGTCGAGATTGTATTTCTGTCCTAATTGCGGGGCGTCGATTACTTATGGTTGCCGGTTTTGTACTAATTGCGGTATCGGGATAGATCGGCAAATGCAGCAGATTATGCCGAATAATTCATCGTGTGGTTGCCAATATTCCAATAATCAACAGGGATGGAATCAACAATATGCACAGGGGCCGCTTTATAATCAGGCTTCTACGGGCAGGGAGCAAAATCCAAATCGAAAACATCATGCGAATGATAATTATAATAATGCTACACAGCAGAGGAATCATAAAACCGGTAATGCTACAAAACTGATGCGTACTGAGATTATGGAAATAGTAAACGAGTTATTAGACAGGCAAATCAGATACAATTAAAACTCACTGTACAAAATAAGACAAACGTTTTGTTATATTACCACCTTATCCGGGTTCTCGAGGTTTACACAGACAACTTAATGTTATAGATATCTTCTTACATTGTTACCTTTCATTACAGGTTTAAGTCCTTTATTATTCCTGTCGCTTATTCCCTCTTCTATTTTCTGGCTGATACAATGGAAAATGCGAATAAAGAGAGCAGCTAATCCGGGTTATAATAGGTGATATTAATCACATACACTAAATCCGGTTAAATTTATAATTTAGTTGGTGAATTATACGTAATTTTAGCGTATAGTATATCTCTTAAGAATGTTTATAGTCGACAATCAAAGGTTGATTATCCTGCAAAAGGAGTTGAACACATGGCAGTTGTTACCAAGAAAAAAACGCATAAACAAGAAAAAATAGACGAGGTCATAAGACCTGAAGATCCGTGGGAACCGGTCGGCCATACACCTATGCCGGATATTTCCGATTTACGAAACTGGGACATGAGGTTAATGAAAACATATAAACCGTTTTATGCCCCGGTATGTGATATGTGCTGCTTTTGCACTTACGGCAAATGTGATTTAACGGGAACGAAGAGGGGTGCCTGCGGCATCGATATCTCTACTCAGCAGGCGAGAGTGGTTGCTCTGGCTTGTGCTATGGGTATGTCCGCTCACGGTGGCCATGCCCGCCACGTCGTCGATTTTATGATTGAGAAATACGGTAGAGATTTCAAGATCGATCTGGGCGACCAGGTCAATGTAGAGGCGCCTCATATCAGAACGGTTCTCGGCCTCAAACCGGAAACCCTCGGCGACCTTGACAAGGCCATGCAATATTGCGAGGGACAGTTAATCCATGTTGTTTCATCCCTTCATACCGGCAACGAGGGCTCGGCAAAGGACTATGAGTCAAAAGCGCTCCATATCTCCATGCTTGACCATGTTGTCATGGAGATTGCCGATGTAGCACAGATAAGCGGATTCGGCTACCCTTCATCGAAGGCCGATACATCTCTCGTAGAGCTAGGCTGGGGCTCTGTCGATAAAACGAAACCGACTATTTGTTTAATCGGTCATAATCCGGTTACAGCGGTTCCGATTGTAGACTATATCAACGAGCATGATTTACAGGACAAAATTGAAGTCGTGGGTCTATGCTGTACAGCACTGGAGGTGACCCGGAAAACCAATCAAGCAAAAGTAATCGGGCCTCTTTCCCGTGAGCTTTTCTTTGTGAGGACCGGTCTTGCTGATGTCATTGTTACAGATGAGCAGTGTATACGAACGGATATGCCGGTTGAAGCAGCCAAAGTTGGCACCGCTTTGATCGCTACTTCGGACAAAGCTATTTACGGCCTCGAGGATGTTACTAAAGATAAAATAGATGAAATCGTGGATAAAATGGGGAAAGGGCAAAATGTCTACATTACTGATCCCGATAAAGCGGCAGAGGTGGCTGTGAAAATGGCACTGGAGCTGGCGCCGAAGCGGAAAAAAGAACTGGTAACCAAGGAGCAGGTGCCGGAAATGGTAAAAGATCATAAATTATGCAATATGTGTTCACAGGTCTGTCCTAACTTGCTTCCTGTCGGCGATGCTATCGAGGCAGCTAAGAACGGTGATTTGCAGCCGCTTGCCGAGGTATTCCATGGTTGTATCGGCTGCGGTAAATGTGATGCCCAGTGTCCGCGTAATGTTCCTATAATCAAATCGATGCAGGCCGCAGCAAGCTGGGAGAAATGGAATATACGAGCAGGCAGGGGTCCGATAATGGACACCGAGATCCGGAAAGTAGGTGCTCCCATAGTATTGGGTACTATTCCCGGCATTATCGCCATTGTCGGTTGTACCAGCTTGCCCAAAGACTATGAAGAGGTTGCGGAAATTGTGGAGGAATTTGCCAAACGTAAATATATCGTTCTTCTGAGTGGATGTTCGGCAATGGCTGCCGGTATGAAGCTGGACAAGGATGGCAAGACTATCTATGATAAGTTCCCTCCAACATTCGATGCCGGAGGTGTTCTTAACGTAGGTTCCTGCGTGGCGAATTCTCACATTACCGGAGCAGCAATGAAGGTTGCCAACATATTTGCAACTTTGCCGCTTCGCGGTAACTATGAGGTGATAGCGGACTATATCCTTAACCGGGTTGGCGCCGTCGGTCTGGCCTGGGGAGCTTACTCTCAGAAGGCGGCGGCTATCGCTACCGGCTGTAACCGGCTCGGTATACCTGTGGTATTAGGACCTCATGGTATTAAATACCGGAGGCTATTTATCAGTAACAAGGGCGAGGACGACTGGACGGTGATGAATGGCCGGGAGAAAAAACTGGTGGATTCAGGTGAACCGTCTCCTGAACACTTGCTTACCGTTGTTGAGTCGAAAGAACAGGCTATCGTTACTCTGGCCAAGCTTTGCATAAGGAAGAATGATACACCTCAGGGCAGGCAGATAAAGCTTACTCATTATATCGGCTTGTATAAGCAATATATGGGTTCGCTGCCCGATGACATCCATCTATTTATCAGAAAGACGTCTGATATCCCGATCTTTTATAAAAAAGAGGTGCTTGCATACCTGGAAAAGGTGGGCTGGAAAGAGAAACCGGTATTAACCCTGCCCACATTGATAGGAACATATCCATCTGAAGTTCCTTTGGAATCGGTGGTTCACTAGCATAAGCAATAACAGATAGAATAGGCAAGCTGGAGGAGGGGCAGGTATATACACATTCCTGCCCCTCCTTGATTTTTATTCGATCCGATATCGCAATAGGACATTATAGCCCGGTATCGATAAATGATATTCAGGATGGTATGCATATGTGACTATTGCCTGTAATGATAAAATGGTTAATTGTAAATCTTCATAGAGGAGATAATGAAAATTAAAAGGAGGGAAAGTAATTGAAATCAGATTGGCGTGAAAGAATCTCACAACCTGAATATTCTATGAGAGTGGAGAAAGACATTTATGTTCCGATGCGGGATGGAGTACGCTTGGCAGTGGATGTCTACCGCCCTGATTGTGAGGGTAAGTTCCCGGCTCTTATGGCCGCATCTCCGTATGGCAAGGAGATACAGCAATTACCTATACCTCCTCAGGCACAGGGAGGACCTTTATGGGAAGGGTGTACCGAAGCCGGGGATATGGAATATATAGTATCCCGGGGTTATGTTCATGTTGTGGCAGATTTAAGAGGTACTGGCTATTCGGAAGGGCAGCATGTCGGTTTGCTTTCCAAACAGGAGGCAATGGACGGACATGACATCGTGGAATGGATTGCCCGGCAACCCTGGTGTGATGGAAATGTCGGCTTGGTGGGCATGTCGTATTACGGAGCGATACAGCCCTGGATAGCTATCGAACAGCCGCCTCATCTGAAGGCCATTTTCCCTATCGGAGCCTGGACGGATACATACCGCCATTGTATGTATCATGGTGGAGTGATCTGTACTTTTTTCTATGGTTTATGGGATGGGCGTGGTGGTGATGCCGGTTATGCCATGAAAAATGTGGCTTCGGCCATGTCCCAAAAACTTACTGAGGAAGAGTTTAAAGCCCGTCTGGAAGAGATTGCCAGTCATCCTGATATCCGGGCTTATTCCAATTTCTTGCATCTAATGAAGTACCCATATAAAAATCCCCTCTTTGCCGATATGCTGTTAAATCCCTGTGACGGACCGTTTTATTATGAAAGATCGGCTACTTATGAACTTAAGAAAATTAATATTCCGACCTGTATCGTGGGTGCCTGGCTACGCTCCTGGTGGGCTACAGGAGCTCTGGATATATATAATAATGTCAGCTCGGATAAAAAGAAAATTATTATCGATCCGTCGGGTACCTTTTCCCGTCCCTGGGCATCCTATCATGAGGAGGTTATCCGCTGGTTCGATCACTGGCTGAAGGGTAATGATACCGGAATGATGGATGAACCTCCCATTAAAATGTATGTGAAGGGGATAAACCAGTGGCGTTATGAGGATGAATGGCCGCTCAAAAGCATGAGGCCTGAAAAATATTACCTGCGTAATTTTGGCGGTCTGTCTCCGGACGTCGAGATTTATGGCTTTGAGCCGGATTCCTTCGTTCAGCCTCCCCTCTATGCTTCTTATGATATTAATATGCTGAAGTACCGGACCGCTCCCTTTTCCGAGGATGTCGAGATGACAGGGCCGGTCGCTCTTTACCTCTATGCTTCTATCGATCAGGACAATACGACCTGGATTGTACATCTAAACGATGTAGATGCTCAGGGCAAATCTGAACTGCTGGCTCTGGGTTATCTTAACGCTGTTCATAAGGCCGTAGATCCGAAGAAATCCACCCAGTTGGAGCCATATCATCCGTTTTCAAAAATGGAGCCGGTTACACCCGGAGAAATATGTGAGTACGCTATACAGATTAATCCCATATCCAACGTATTTAAAGCGGGACATCGTCTCGAGCTGGAGATAAGGAGCAGGGAGCATGCCAATGAGCCTGGAGGGGCCCAGCCGCCTTTTGCTATCCATGTCGGTACCAGCAAAACAGTTCTCCATAAAATTTATCATAATGCAAAGTACCCGTCACATCTTGTTTTGCCTGTTATTTCATGATAGAGATAGCAGGTAGAGAAATATGACCAGTTGTTTACATGAGGTCGAGTGCCTCTTTACCCGACATGCCGACGGTGATGCCGAGTTTAACTGCCTGATCGTTCGCCTCTTTAACCTCGCCGGTTAATAAGTCTTCGGTTGTAGTTATGAGGTTTTTGCCGGCGGCTTTTATGCGCACCGCCGGGTAATCGAACTTTTCGAGTGCTGTTATATCAAATGCTCCGCAACCTGCCATACCGATATCGGTGATTATTGTTACCAGGTTAAGGGGGCCGAGGGGAATAACATAACCATCTGCTTGTTTATCTGATAGCTGTATTTTCTCATGGACCATTAATTGTCTCCTCGGAATAGACTATTTTATTCAATCTTATGCCGCTAAATTGATTATGATCGTTTCGATGCCTTTACATAATAATGAAAGGCTGTTCAGTCTTCCAAAACGCTTACCGCTATTATGGTTGGTCCGGTATGCGTCCCTATCACCGGGCTAACATTTGATAGGTATACGGGCACCCGGGGGAAAATAGATGAAATATTTTCCATTAGTTCTCTGGCTTCGGACAAATTAGTGCCGTATTCAACAGCCAGTGATTTCACACTATTAAATTGAGCAACGAACTCCTGTAATTTCTCAATTGCTTTTTTTCTGGAACGTACTTTGCCGAACGGATAGGGTTCGCCGTCTTTTAATCCGAGTATCGGATTCATTTTCAGCATCGAACCCACCAATGCTTGAGCTTTGCCGATACGTCCCCCCATAGCTAGGTATTTTAAGCTGTCGAAAGTGGCTCGAATATAGGCTTTGGTTACATTTTGGTAAACGAATCCAATAAGTTCATCGAGGCTGGCACCGTTTAGAGCTTTTTTAGCTGATTCTATAACTAATAGCCCCTGACCCATTATGGCGGATGTGGAGTCCATCACTTCCACCCGGCATTTTTTATTCATTAACTGGATACCCTGTATAGCAGTTGAGTGGGTAGCACTCAGTTTTTTAGTTATCATTATCACCAAAATTTCACTCGATTTATCGGCGACTTTGTCGAATGCCTCTGCGAAGACGCCGGGGCCCGGAGCGGAGGTAGTTGGTAGGGTCGAGCAGGTCTCAAGTTTGTGATAGAACTCTTCGGAGGATATTTCAATGCGGTCTTTATATACTTCACTGCCGAAGTGAACATTAAGTGGAATAACTGTTATATCCAGTTCTTCGGCTACATGCGGAGGAATATCGGATACACTATCGGTGACTATCTTGACCATATAGACCTCCAGGTTTGTATGCAATAATGGCCTGTTTAATCATCACCTTAACTTACATAGCAATTCTAGGTATATTCTATTTAATACGGTGATGGAATACAATGGTCCTGTCGGTAAAACCCATAAGATATCTTATGGCAATATATTATAACATTAAGATAGATTTTCGTTCACGGCTATTGACGTTCTGCAATTAACGTCTTAAAATGTCCTCTAATTGTTCGCGGCAGGTATATATCTATTCTGTAAATGTTCTGCTATCGGCTCACCTTGCAATATTAAAGATAAGTCGTGATTGCCTGAAGACGGGGATAAAATAGTCTTATTTAGCTAATATGGCGCAGCCTTATCTCAACGGAAGAAGAGTTTAATGACGACGATTGTTACCGGCGCTTCCGGGCATATGGGTGCTAATCTAATACGAATTCTTAACTCCCGGGGCAGGCATGTACGTGCTATGGCCTATAAAGACCGCCGTGCTTTTGCAGGACTGGATATAGATATTGCGGAAGGCGATATCTGTGATCTCGATTCCCTGTGTCGGGCATTTAAAGGCGCCGATACAGTATACCATCTGGCAGCTCATATCTCTTTACTTATGACCGAATGGCCTCGCCTTGAATCAATAAATATAAAAGGCACTCAAAATGTAGTCGAAGCCTGTATTCAATCGGGAGTGCGCCGTCTCATCCATTTCAGCTCGATTCATGCCCATTGTCAACAGCCATTGGATTCACCTATGGATGAATTACGCCCCCTGATAGATTCTCCGCAATATTTGCCATATGATAGGTCCAAAGCCGCCGGAGAAATAGAGGTGCTCAAGGGGATCGAGAGGGGGCTGGATGCAATCATAATAAATCCCACCGGCGGAATCGGGCCTTACGATTATAAACCTTCACATTTCGGCGAGGCGCTGCTTGCTCTGGCGAATGGCAAAATGCCGGCTCTGGTGGAGTCCGGTTTTAACTGGGTAGATGTCAGGGATGTCTCACTTGGTGCCATAAAGGCTGAGGAGCAGGCACCGGCCGGTTCTAAATATATATTGTCCGGGCACTGGGTATCCATATGCGATGTGGCGGAAATGGTGGCGGAGATAACCGGTACTTCGAAGCCGGCTATGGTCTGCCCTATGTGGCTGGCTCATGCCGGTGCACCTCTGTTTACTGCTTATGCCCGGTGTTTTGGTAAGCGGCCGCTCTTCACCAAAGTTTCCCTCGATTCCCTTTGTGGCAACCGGGCAATAAGCAGAGAAAAAGCGGAACTCGAGCTTGGCTACCGGCCCAGGCCGTTTAAAGAGACACTGTTTGATACGCTTAAATGGTTCGAGGCGGAAGGCTGGCTCAACCATCCGCTTACGAAACAATCCGCTGAACTATAATGAGTGAACAAGTTATCTTTAACTGGCTAATAATCGGTGGATTTGCTTTAGCAGTAGCCGTTTTTATTGCTCTCTTTTTTATTAATGCCCCCTATGGCCGTTACATCCGCAAAGGATGGGGTATTGCAATCAATAACAGGT
>CAZEAR010000023.1:13677-18036 GCA_964510365.1 uncultured Dehalococcoidales bacterium
GGGTTGGGTCATTATGGAGGCGGCTTCCCCTATAGTGTTTGCCATTTTATTTTTAATTGGCACCAATCCGCGTACAGTCCCCGCACTGGTATTTCTGGGTATGTGGGAGGCGCACTATATACACCGCGCTTTTATCTACCCCTTTAGTATACGATCGGTAAATAAGAGAATGCCGGTTATTATTATGTTCTTCGCATTTCTATTTAATACGTTTAATGCATATATCAACAGCCGTTATATTTATACTTTATCAGACGGGTATACCAACCAGTGGCTTATTGACTCTCGTTTCATTATCGGACTGTTGATATTCGTTATCGGTTTCATAATCAACAGGCAGGCGGACATGATACTTCGTGGACTTCGTAAGCCCGGGGAAGCCGTTTACCGGATACCCTATGGCAGTTTATATCACTGGATATCCTGCCCTAATTACTTCGGCGAGATTCTGATCTGGTCGGGTTGGGCGGTGGCTACCTGGTCATTACCCGGTCTGGCATTTCTTGTCTGGACTGCCGCCAATCTTATCCCTCGTGCCCGGGCGCATCATCTATGGTATCGCCGGCATTTCCCCGATTATCCTTACGAGCGTAAAGCTTTATTGCCGTTTATATGGTAGAGGCTTGTTATCTTTGTTTATTATATTGCCGCTAAGGTAATAAACTCAGGCGCTGTCCAGATATTTTTGCAGGTCCATTTCCGTCTCAGGAATAAAAGCTTTGTATTTACGGGCGCATAACTCCTTTTGCTCATCAGGTGCAGAGAACGAGACAATGGGATATCCGACTATTTCAAAACAGCCCTCATCATCCTGATTGTCACCTATATAAGCTGTTATGCCGGCATCTATTTTTTTTCTTTCCAGTAAGTCCGGTAGCAGTTTTGCTTTTTTCTTGTAGATATTTCTCCCGATTTCGATTGCCCTGCCGCCATTATGTATAAGTTTATCCGCTTCACAAAAATCGAATAAATTAAGGTAACCGGCTGCTTTCAAAATGTTGGTTATTCCATATCCGTATCCTGCTGAAAATATTCCTGTAGTTTTACCTTCGTCATGAGATTTCTTTACCGGCCTCAGGATTTTATAGTCGAGCTTGTTTATAGTTTTTTGCTTGCGGGCGTAGTTTTCAACGGCACGCTGTATTATCGAGACAGGTACATCTTTGATAATTTTCCCGTTGTAAACTCGGAATATCTCTGTAACGAAGTCAGGGCCTTCTTCGCTGTATATCGCATTGTGCAGCAATTCCAGTTCTTTTTTAGCGCTGAGAATACGAGCCATCCGCCTGGGATGAAACGGAAAGGAGGCTTTGAATATATCAACTGCTATGCTTTCTAATATGGGACGCTCGTCCCTATACTCGATTAAAGTCCCGTTCCAATCACATATTATTGTTTTAGGTGGCATATCATATACTCCCGATTTAGATAATTATATCTTGGTAATTATCCCTTGACATCGTGTATCCTTTGTGTTATACTATACTCAAGTGAGGGATAAAAGCCATGAATAAGAAAGCTAAATTCATTAAAAGAGACTTTAATAAAATGTTTCCAGATGATAAAGCCTGCCTGGATTATCTTATGAGCAAACAGTATCCTAACGGAGTTTATTGTCCGGTATGTAAGCGAATCACCAAGCATCATAAATTTGCCAAACGACCAGTTTATGAATGTGATTATTGCGGGCATCAAGTATCCCCACTTGCTAAAACTATATTCCGTAAGTCGTCTACTTCTCTTAGAACGTGGTTTGAAGCGATCTATGAAATGTCTACTACACGCTCTGGTTATTCTGCTATGGCACTTCAAAGAAAGTTTGGAATGACTTATAAAACAGCATGGAGAATGTTTAGAGAGATTCGCAAACTTCTTGATGAGCAACAAGATGTGTTTTGTAATGAGGTTGAGATTGACGAGACTTATGTAGGCGGTAAAAGAACCGGCACTCGTGGCAGAGGCGCAGAGGGCAAAACACCTGTTTTCGGTATCATGGAAAGACAAGGCGAGATTATGACATCGGTAGTTACGAATGTAAAACGCTCTACCGTTATGCCAATGATTAACAAGCAGATATCTCGAAAAGCGATTGTATATACCGATGAGTTTCCCACTTACGATCACCTTACTTTTATCGGCTTTAACCATCAACGGATTAACCACAGAGCCAAACAATACGTTAGGGGAATAGTCCACATTAACAATATTGAGGGCTTCTGGAGTTTGGTTAAGCGTGGTATAAGCGGTGTTTATCATTCTGTTAGTCCTAAATATCTTCAATCCTATCTGAATGAGTATGCTTTTCGTTATAATCATCGCAACGATGAGACCTCGATGTTTCAGTTGATTCTGAATCGGGTTGTTGATTAACAGGTCGGCATGCTCTATCAAGCATAGTTAAAAACTGGCCTTTTGTAATATCACGCTTGATTATTTTTCTTGGTCGCTTCTTCATTATTGTTCCCCTTATTAATAACTTCAAGGTAACATTTTCTATGCCAGACGCATTTAACAGTTTCTTTTTCTGCAATATCTTTGACTATAATATATAGGCGACTCGCACGATTTGGATCATGCCCTGAAAATGCTACACGCACCTCATATTTTCCTAGTCCATGTGTTTGAATCATAAATCCTTGCACATTTATTTGTGCTGGTGTTCTTATTCTTGTATTTTTTATATGGTAATATCTATGATAATCTATGTAATGTCCCTCATCTCCAGGATTGATTTCTTTTTTCCCTTTATATATAAAAGGATTGTAATATCTAATAAGTTCTGGTTTTTCATTTAAGTTGCCCTCAAACCCAAAAGATACATCTATTTCTTCAAATACTATACGTGGCTTTATCCAAAACAATATCGGCAATTCTGAATTAGGCGGTAATATAAGGCAGTTTACTTTGTGTTCACGATCATCTTGTTTTATATATGATATTGTTGCTCTCTGCTTATCTGGTATTAAAAAATGAACTTCGCAAGGTATAGTATTACGTACAATCCATTTACAAAAGCTCCAAATTAAACCAAAAACTAAGATTATAGCAGATACAATTGCCCCTGCACTTCCCCAATCAGTTAAGGTAGCATAAAACATAATTGATAATATACTCCAAAAACATATCCAATGGAATATGGTATACTTCTTTTTTAACATTATACCACACTCCATTTAGTACACGACGTGTAGGGATAATTGCCTATATCTTTATACCCTCCGAAATAGAAAATATCGCCATATAAAATGGACAGATAGACCTGCTATTGCGTGTTTATGTCTAGTAACGTAAATGAGTTTATCCGTTATGACGGATTGTTGAAATTCTGCCATATATAAACTATACTCTGCACTACAAATCCTTCAAATGTCATGAATAATATAGCACTTACTGTAGTTATTGTAGTTATTGTCAGCTATTTTATCGGTTCCATTCCAACTGCCTATTGGGTTGGCCGTCTTCGAAGGGGTGCGGATATCAGGGAAGTGGGAAGCCGGAATATGGGAGCTATGAATGTTTTTTATAGTGTTGGAATTGCCGAAGGTCTGCTGGTCCTTGCTGTTGATATAGGAAAAGGTGTTCTGGCAGTATATATAGCAAGTTTGCTGGCCGGGCCTTATACCTATATAGTGACCGGATCTTTGGATTTGTCACTGTTAATTCAGCTTATTGCCGGACTGGTAGTCGTGCTCGGGCACACTTTCCCCTTGTTCCTAAGATTTCGCGGTGGTAAAGGTGGCGCCACTACAATAGGAGTTCTGGTTTTTCTTTTATGGCCCTGGTCTCCTATATATCTGGGTACATTTCTGTTATTACTGCTTATTACTCGAGTTCCTACTGTAAGCTACGGCCTGTCTTTTATTTGTTTTCCCTTTCTGGCCTGGTTTGCTAAAAACCAATCGGTTCCCCTGGTGGTTTTTTCCCTGGTGATATTATTGATACCGGCGTTAACTTATATACCCAGAATTAAGGAAATGTATCATGCCGGGGGGGGAAGCTGGCGCCGCGTTATTCTCCGCAGAAGTGTAAAGGACAGATTGTAGTCTATCCCCGTAATCCGCAATAAGTGGACCTGATGAACTTTGACGGTGGTATATTGAACTGATACTATATGCGTATATGCGAAACAACGCATATAATATCAGGTGGTAAGAATGCGAGATCTGGTTAAAGCTTTTAAGGCGCTTTCCGATGAGACTAGATTAAGGATGTTAAATATCCTTATGGAGCGTGAATGCTGTGTTTGTGAAGTGATGCAGGCTTTGAAGATTTCTCAGGCACGCGCTTCTCGAAATTTAAGTGCCCTTTATGACGCCGGTTTTTTAAAGCTTCGGCGCGATGGTCTATGGGCGTTATACG
>CAZEAR010000024.1:0-17302 GCA_964510365.1 uncultured Dehalococcoidales bacterium
ATTTATCTGCGTTAAAATAGATTTCTGAGTCTCGCCGATATAGTAAACAACCGCTCCGGATGCTCTGATAGCCAGGGGTAAATGAGCACAGCCATAACCCTCTAGAGATGCAACCGAAAAATGATCGGTCAATAAGCGGGATGCCATATCCAGATCAAACCAATAATCCTCCAGTCTGGTCACAGGTGAAGTAATCATCAATTTTCCTGTATCCACCCCCAGCGGCAGCAGCAATTCCGCCGGCTGTAAACGTTCGAGTTCATCCGCAATTTGATTTACATTTAATTGTGTCGTAGCAAACTCTCCGGTAGTAATGTCAATATAAGCAATACCGGCTTCATTACCGCTAATTATCAAACTCGCCAGATAATTATTATTCTTGTCAACCAACAGGTTTGGCTCAACAACTGTTCCCGGCGTCACAATTCTAACGACTTCCCTTTCCACCAACCCCTTTCCCGGCTGGCTCATCTGTTCACAAATTGCGACTTTATATCCTTTGTTTATCAGCTTTGCCAGATAATTGTCTACAGCATGGTAAGGGATCCCTGCCAGAGGAATTCTTTGTCCCTTCCCCATCTCTCTGGAAGTCAAGGTAATTTCCAGTTCACGAGAAGCTATCTTGGCATCTTCATCGAATGTCTCGTAAAAATCGCCAAGTCGAAAAAATACAATTGCATCAGAATAATGTTGTTTAATTCTAAGATACTGACGTCTGATAGGGGTTATGGACATACTCTAACTACCTCATATAATCAGCGGGCAAAATATGATAAATCCATTATACCGCAGTCTTTTCAATAATAAATCACCAATTCAGTTCAACCGATATGAACATTATCATGGTATTCTATACAGCAATATTTAACGCAGAGGGAAGAATACGAAATTTGGCCGGTGACTCACCTACCAGCTCCCCATCGGCCTGAATGGGCATCTTAACAACAGGACAAACCTCAACTTCGCCCGCCCTTAATAAATCTACTTTGGGATGCGACAGGTGTGTGCCCTTATATATCATCGGCAAAGAACGAAGCAGGTCCGGTTTATCCAAATCGCCTATAATCAGCACATCGAAAAGGCCATCGCAGAGATCGGCATCCGGTGTCGTTAGCATACCACCACCACCGCATTTACCGATGCCCATTATAATGGTGCATATCTTCCTGTCCTCAGTTTTCCCACCTACAATTATTGTTGCTTCTCTATTTTTATAAGCCGCCAAGGTTGTAAATAGCCCCAGAAGATAAGAAGATGTCTTCCCCATAACTTTGTACTTCTGAGTTGTAGCTTTTACAATTTCTGCATCGAAACCCAGGCCGGCAAAGTTAACAAATATTCTTTTGGTTAAACTATTATCTTTATTCCACTCAACAACACCGATATCGACAGTGAATTTGCGAGGCTTGATCAAGCATTGGCAGGCATCTTTAAAAGTGCGCGGTATTCCTAAAGTACGGATATAATCGGAAGCAGTTCCCGTGTTCAGGATTCCCAGCATAACATGCTTCATGCATTCAGAATGATATAGCCCGTTTACAATCTCATTTACAGTGCCATCACCGCCGACGGATACTATTAGCTCATATCCTTTTCGCGCTGCGGAACGTGCCAAGTCGGTAGCGTGACCGGGGGCATCGGTTACTGCGGAATCGAAATCGAAACTATTGCATTGCAAATAATCAAGTATAGTCGGCCACTGCCGGGCAGATTTACCGGCACCCGCTACAGGATTTACGATCAAATGTGCATACGGCAACAGAATTATCTCCCCACAAAATTATAACACGATAATTATACGTGCGCTGCAGCCTTCTTAATATGTTATTTCTATCAGGTATTATGTTATGCTAAAATTTCACTATTCTGAGGATATTAATATGCCATTATATGAATACCGATGTAATCAATGCAATAATAAGTTCACACTGTATTTGCACCGGAACTCATCGACAACACCGGTTTGCCCCAAATGCAACAGCGATAATCTGAAACTCCTGCTGTCAACATTTGCAGTGCATAAAACCGACAAGAGCATTTACGAAGGCATTCTCAACGATTCTCAATTGACCAAAGGGATGTTGAACAATGACCCCAAATCTCTAGCGGAATGGAATAAAAGAATGAGCCGCGGCGAGCCAGTGGCACCTGAATATGAGGAAACTATCGAGAAAATGGAAAAGGGAGAGATGCCGGAACCACCCGGAGCAGAATAAAAATGCAACCCGAAATATTTCGCATCATTGACGCCAATTGCAACCGAATCGGAGAAGGGCTGCGGGTCCTGGAAGACATCGCTCGGTTTGTTATAAATGATAGCAATCTAAGCTATGAGTTAAAGTCAATACGGCATAATCTGATAACCATTATCAGCAGATATGAACAGGATATGCTTTCAGCAAGAAATGCCCAGGAAGACGTAGGCGCCGAGTCCGTGATTGGCAAGGAGCAGGACTTAAAGTCCCTCATCACGGCTAACTCCAAGAGGGTCGAAGAGGCTTTGAGGGTTATGGAAGAGACGGCAAAGCTTCCCGAACTAAGCCGAATGCTGAATTCCGCAGAGTTTCAAAAGGCCAGATTCTCAATATATCATATAGAGCAGATTCTATTATCCAGAATACTGAGACGTGACAAAGCATCGCGGTTAAAAGGTCTTTATGTAATACTGGATACCGAAATGCTTCAATCGAGAGACTTGATTCAGACAGCAGAACAGGTTATTGAAGGTGGAGCCGGTGTAATTCAACTACGTGATAAGCAGATGAGCAAACACGATTTACTGGCAGCAGCCCTGGATTTGCAGCGACTGTGCCATAAATCCGGAATACTCTTCATAGTTAATGACCACCTGGATATCGCTCTGGCAGCAAAAGCCGATGGCATACATATCGGGAAATCCGATATGCCGCTGTCCGTACTGCGTAAAGAACTCCCGATCGATAAAATAGTCGGCTGCTCTATTGATACGATCGATGAGGCAAAAGAGGCAGAATCCGAAGGGGCCGATTACATTGCCCTGGGATCGATATTTCCAACTACGACCAAAAAGGATATTTCTGTAGTAGGAATCGAAAGATTACGAGAGGTCAAGTCATCGGTATCGATTCCCCTGGTCGCCATCGGCGGTATAAACAGGACCAATATCAGCGATATAATAACCGCCGGCGTCGATTGTGCTGCGGTTATCAGTGCTGTATTAAGTGATAATGACATACAAAATGCGGTAAAGGAACTGGTGAATAAATTTGAAAAAGAAGATAGACTCCACAAATAGTTTAGAAAAAATAGCCGAAAAAATACATCTCTCTCTTTCTACGAAAGACGGCGTCAGGGAGAAGGCATTACGGTTATCCAGAGATATAATCCGTCACTGCGCCAATGCTATAAGGGCTATCCACCGAAAGGAACAAGAAAAAGCGAAGCAACAGCTCGATTCGGCAAATCAACTGCTCGGCGAACTGTTTGCCGTTATTCCTCAGGACTATATCGATCTGCTTAATGCCGGATATATTCAAGACGCCCAGAAAGAATTTGCCGAAGCCAGTATCACATTTGCTATAGTAAATATAAGTGCGATTCCCGATCCCGACGAGTTGAACATAAGTTACCCTGCCTACTTGAACGGTATGGGTGAATCCATAGGCGAATTAAGAAGGTTTATTTTGGACAGTCTGAGGTTGAATGACTTCTCCAGATGCGAAGAGATAATGTCTTTGATGGACGAGATGTATGCCATACTGGTAACTATGGACTTTCCCGATGCAATGGTCCACGGTTTAAGAAGGACTACCGATGCAGCCAGAGGCATACTGGAAAAAACCAGGGGCGACCTGACTATAGCACTGAAACAAAACGAACTTATCGGCAAGATCGAGCCACCGGAATAAAAAACGGTAAGTCTTTAACCGCTATGATTTTGAAGCTATGTGAGTGAGAATTATAATCTGAGGAAATGGTCTAAGTTCCGTGTGGCGACTAAATAACATATGATACACTGGCTTAGTCACAATTTGACGATTCGTGCAATACGCATTGATGGTTCTAGTCTTTTACGTTACGTTCCCAATCCATTACTTAATACCATCAAACTCAGCGGTATGTTGCCGAGCAAGATTAATTAGGTCTCGTAAATATTCCCCAATACCTTTATAAGAACTATTAAGTTGGTCGACAACCTGGTCGTACAATTTATCTTGTCCACTAGCCTCTATCTGGATATGAAATGCCATCATTAGGCAGGCCTTAATTAATCGATCAATCATGCTATTTTCCGGGCCAATTGAGGCGATAGCAATCCCTGCAGTATACAGGCTCACAGCTTCTTCGAATTCACTACGCTTAAGAAACCAGCGAGCAGCCCTCATAAGTGCTTCTGATGCAAATTCCGTCTCAAGATTCTGTTGGGCGGTATCGACCAACCGTTGAGCTTCGCGTTCAATATTAATCTTTCTTCCTGCAGCTGCTAGACTTTCTACTAATCCAGCAAGGTCTTCAAGGAATTGTCGACTAGTCTTTTCAGTTGATCTTAAATGTGCGGCTTTTTCATACAATCTTGAAGCAGCCTTAAACCGTCCTCGCGCAAAAGCAACTCCAGCAAGCCCACCGATTGCTGATGCCTCGGTCGAAGACCGTTTAATAGCATGTGCCATATCTTTAGCTATACGGAATGTAGATTGAGCATCTTCCCATCGTTTCGCATTAGATAATGCAATTCCCAAATTAGCTAAGGATTCTGCTTCAGATTCCTGGTCTGCCAATTTACGTGAAAGTAGGACTGCCTCTTTTAGCTTGGATATAGCTTCTTGTATATCACCTATTCGGCGATTTGTCTCACCCCAATTTAACAGAGTCTGGAGCCGCATAGCACGATCATTATATTTTTCTGCAATATCCATACATGATTTGAAATCAGTAATTGCATTCCTATAAAGACCAAGGTCAGAATAGGCAATAGCACGATCATTCAAGGTATGAAACGTCATATGGTCGTCGCTAATATTTTTGTAGATTTCGATTGCCCGTGTATAGAAAGGAACTGACAGCTTGGAACCGCCGGATTGAGCAAGTGCGGCACCAGCGAGAGCAGAGTGCCACGCTAATGTTTCTACCTTATCCAATTTCTTCATTTCAGAAAGCTGTCGCTTAAAGTAATAGGACGCTCGTTTTAGTTCTGCCGTATCTCCAAGCCATAGTTGTGCTACATAGCCAAATAGCTCGGCTTTTTCAGCATGAGATCTTGGCGACAAAGTTGCAAGCGCTTTTTCGACAACCTGTATAGACTCTTCGCGATATCCATCTAACCAACACACGTCAATCATATTCCTAAGAACTCTATACTCCCACTCTTTGTCACCGACCTCTTTAAAGGTGTTTAATGCTTCCTGCAATAAAGGCCTTGCTGTTTTTGACTCTTTCTCCGCCAGAAGGATAGCCCCAAGGTCAGTAGTATATCGTGCTTTAGCACGACGATTACCTAATTTTCCTGCTATGTCACGAGCTTTCTGAAATGATTCTATTGCTTCGTGTAAATGCCCAGCTTGATGGGATGCCATAGCCAATCCTGAATAAACTGATTCTTGAGCCAATATGGATTCTGTTGCCTCTGAAATTATCAATGCACGCCTGAAAAATCGAATTGCCTTGGTAGGTAAGCCTTCATCAAGATTCAATGCTCCTAAATTCTGAAGTGTATTAATCTCAGCCATCAAATCGTCAGAGCGTCGTGCATTCTTGAGCGCCATCTGGTAATTTCTTCGAGCATCGTCGAAATCGCCTCTTTTAGCTTTGATAGTACCAGTACTACCATAAAATGTTGCCAGTAGATTAGGGTCATTCCACGCTTCCACAAGTTCTTTAACAATAGACAGTTGACACTCTGCAGCTTCTAAGTCACTAGCTTGAATATAGGCAGTAACAAGATTTAGTCTTATCTGGACAGCCTGTCTATAATTACCAATCTCATGATTAATTGATAAACTCAGGTTTAATAATTTACAAGCTAAAGGGACATCTCCTGCTAACAAAGCTTGGGTGCCAAGATTCATCTGTGATGTTGCTATGATTTGTTTATCACTAATAACTTTCCCAATTTCCTGCATTTCGTTTAAAGCTTGTACTGCTTCCTTCATGTGGCCCAAGGATTGTAGAGCTAACCCTTTCGAATTTAGAAGCCACGCCTTCTTTTTTGGTTCGAGTGAATCTATATCAAGAATATTATTCAGGTCGTCAATCAAAGATAAAACGATATGTGGATAACCTGTATCTTCAGCAAATCGTATAGCACCATATATAAGCTCGAAAGACTGCTCAAGCTCGCCAGCTTTAACAGCATGGCGGGCTTTATTAATTAGATCTTCAAGAGATAGCAGCTCTTCAGGATTATTATTTGACTTCTGCATCATCCTTCATCTTAGTTCATAATCTCTCTCTAGTAGAGGATCAAACTATTTCCTTTATTCTATCTAAGGCTTTTTGAATCATCGAGCTCTTTGGAGTTTTCGTCCCAAGTATTCTCTTCCTAACAGAATCTACCGCATATCTATATAGCGCTGCCTTAATTTGAGTCTCTAACTCAGACAAGTTATTAAAGTTTGCAGTAGTTGTCGCTTTCGCACGAATCTTTTTAACGAATAGATTCACTTGAGGGCTACGTATAGTTCCCTGTTTTAAGAAGACATAGCGAGGTACTCCGGCATTGTCTGCCTCTTCATATTCTTTCCGAGTAATCGGAGTCAAACGTTTAGCTAAAATGAGGACGAGTCCATCACTGGTTCTCGCATGTCCAAGGCAAATCTCTTCTGAGGAGTAGGGACCTGCGCAGGCATCATTCTCCCAGAGCCAAGCGAACGCGAAACCAGTGTCATTGATTGCCTTGGCTGCTGCTTGCCGCTCATTAACAAGTGCACCCCCATGCATTTGTGAGCTTACAAATACTTTTTGTTTTACTGGCCGCTCATAAAGAATATCATCTACATTGTGTTTCATTATAGACTTAAAACATATCCTATTCGATCAATGATTTAGTGACTGTCCTACTTCTACTAGTTCATCTATCCGTAGGGGAATACATTCTTGAGTTAGTGCCTATAACACTCTTCAATTTCTGTCCATATAGTTTTCTCACTGCAAAACAGCTAGAAACTTGTTCTTCATAGTCTATTACCGTCTCAGCGAAATAATTATGTATATGATTATCGAACTCTCAAAAGTATAATCTCACAGTTATCAAGGACGCAACTATTAATAAGCAATTGTGCGCTTTTACTTATAACAATTATAAGCAATGTTACTGATAAGAAACAGGATTAGACGGTTACAATTTGTAAAATAACGAATTGTATTGCAATATTGAACTCGTTGCCGTGCAGCACTTAAGTAATATAGTTATATTTTAAAAAGTGGTAATTACTCCTGGGAATAGAAACCATGCTTCCTTATCGACTATTTTTGCAGAATTATCATTAACAAGAACCTTATATGCCCATGGTATTTCATTGATAAGAGTTGCCTTATATAGTTTTTTTAAGATTGGAGTTCTTATTCTTGCTCCACAAAGCATGCCGAGAATAGTAGCATAGATTTCGCCTATGATGCAGCCATGCTTTTTGTACTGAGTATATAATTCATGCCAGTTAGCAGGTTTATTCATCATTCTGTTCAGATCTTCGTAAATTAAACGAGCATGGAGTTCAAGTAGGATATACCCAGCATCATTTGCATGTTTAATAACGCTGGAAATCTCTTTTTGTGCCTGTTTGTGTTTGCCATTATGTTTCAAGTACTCGGAGTGACTAAGCCTGAGTGAAGCTATAAAATCTTCATCTCCTTCGGCCATACTTATCAGTTTTTTATATCCTAGTGTAAGCTGTTCCTTTGTTTTTCTTTTAAAAATCCAATCTATATCCCAAAGGATAGATTTAGCTGCGTAGACAATTGCTCTATCATATCTGTTTGTTTTTCCACTTGCTAACCAGTTGAGCTCATATATTTGATCTTGGTTAAGTTCTACCATTTGTGTTCGCTTTATATCGAATTCTGATATTTTTATTTGAGCAGTCATCCAAGTTCTCCACCCGGAAGCATATGAACCATCATTTACTTTAGCATATTGCACTTGAGCTGATTTGAATTCTCCTTCGGCTCTTAATATGTCTGCTATCCCGAGCTGTCCATACCAGTACCAATACCATTCGGACGATTCCTTCATATATTTTATTGAACGAGCATATTCTTGCTTCGCTTGTTTTAGTTGACCTAGAACTAAGAAACTTTCACCTATTGCAGCGTGCAGATCGCCTTTGAGCCTAATCAGTCTCTTGAATTCTGATAGCTTTTCTAGCATTTGCATTTTTTGTAGCCCCAGCTTTGCAATATATATACCGTTACTAGGTTTTTGTTCCATTCTCAGTGATTCTGCTAACCATATATATGAATCAATATGAGCTTCTTCAACTAGCTGGCGTGGCACTCTCTTTTCTGTCCTCGGATAGTCCCTTA
Organism: uncultured Dehalococcoidales bacterium; assembly: GCA_964510365.1. Taxonomy (GTDB): domain Bacteria; phylum Chloroflexota; class Dehalococcoidia; order GIF9; family UBA5629; genus CAZEAR01. Next base: position 8,497 of record CAZEAR010000024.1, read on the forward strand.
GAAGTGTCAGTGCTTTTTGGGCCTGCTTGGCTGCCTTAGAGCTATCGTCAGCATCATATGAAACCATGGCTAATTTCGGCAAGGCTATTGGATACCATTCAGGTCTTGATTTAGTTGTTGACTCAAGAATCTTTCCAAAACGTTGCGGGAGATCTCCCTTTCCTACTATATAGGTTAGTACTGTGCCTACTATCGTAGCGAGTATGTCTTTATCTTTTTCTGCAAAGTTGAACAAGGAAATTTCATGCTGATACCAGTTTTTCACTTGAAGATTTACCCACCATTGGGGAGGAGAAAACTTCTCCTCCCCTTCCTTTATCTCGATGTTCCTTAGTCTTAAAAAATGAAAAAATGCTTTTTGTGAATCACCTCCAATGAGAAAGATCCTTTTTTTATCACGAGAACCCAGTTTGATCATCTGTTCAAGAATCCGAAACGATTGCTTCCTTTTCAATTCAGCAGGAATTGAAGGGATATTAGAAAATGGATAGCATTTATAATGCCGGTTAATGAGTTCTCTATCTTTTGTGTTGTTAATTTCTTTATCGTTAAGATGCTGAAACCAATAAACTCGACGCTGAAAAGCTTTTGCATGGATCACTGTTGGCACTACATCCGTATCATCTCCCCCACTATATCCAATTACACAGAGCGAACCTTGTCTTAATCCAGCTTCAAACACTTTCTTCTTATTCTTATGAGCTTTTTTTGTAATTGAATCGAAGGTAACTCCCAATGTAGAGGTATTTGTTATTGAACCATGAAGTTTGTAAATGCCACTTAATTGTTTTGAAAGGTCCGTCCTTTGAAAGTCGATGTCACGGTAAACCTCTGGCCTGATGGATTGTTTCTCTATTTTTGTATCGAAATTGGTTGTGAATAACACGTGATCAGATTCATTCAGTATATTACTTAAAGTTGCTTGATACATATTCGGTTTTCGATTGCATTCGAACAGCTTCTTAAAGAATGAAAAGTCAGTTCTAAAATAGTCCTTAAGTAGTTGTAAGAGATATTCAAGTCTAATCGGAAAATCTATATCTTTTATTAAGGACTGATTTAAAAGACTATTTGATATCTTTAATGCTTCCTGCTCACCTAAAGGATAACTTAGTGTATAGAGAATAGCCTTGATAATACTTTTTGTTCCAGGGAGGTTCCCAGAAATGCCAGCTCCTATTAAAAAACAAAGGTTTTTGTCGCCTTCAATAGGTTGAAGTAGGTCCTGATACTGAATACTCTTTGCTGGCATTTTACTAAGTCTAATTGTGTCTACGTGTCTTTCCGGACAACTCCTTTTTGCATTGTATCATTCGCTGATGATGTGTCACAATTCTGACAATTGTTTTGTCTCTTAATCCCTCGACGCTTAGATTGCTATTGACTGTAACACTACGGTATGACACAATAAAATTCAAGTATGAAACCTATATATGAGGGTCATAGTAAGTTGCTGTATATGACTTCCCTTCTTAAAGTGTGACTTGAATAGAACTCCTCATAGATTATCTTGGGAACCAACAGAGGGTAAAAAGATTGGGCGAAAAGGAACAGAAATTACTAGACGAAATCGGGATTTGCCAAGCCACTTGGTCTATGGAAAATTCGTTGCTTCAAGCCTATAGAGGCGTATGTGCCGCCATAGAAGCATTTCTTCTTGGTATAGGCATGGGGATGCTAAGTTCATCAGGCAAGAGTGGTCCTTTCTGGATTGTTTTCGCAATCGGAATATTGGTCGCTTTTTTTTGGATTGTTGTTTGCACTCGAAGGTCTGATATAGCGAATATGTGGAGTAGAGAGGTAATAGCACGAGCAAAGGAAAAATTAGCAATAAAAGATAGGAAGACTATACACATATTAGAGTCAAAAGGTATATCCATAGATACCCCATATGAGTATGAGGGTACTAAGCCTTCACTTTGGCTAAGCGGATTTCTAAATTGGGGCATTCCGCTAATGCTTATTATTGTATGGATCGTTGCAGCAGTGCTTATATCACCTCAGGACTGAGACCATGAGCTATTGGCAAACATTACTACATAGTTGCCCGAAATGTCACATTCACTCATTCGGTTACCATAGACCTAAGAATCTTCGTCACCAGTAAGCTATACCACGATTAAGTGAGACTGACTTTTATTTCATTAAAAAAGCCATACGAACCCTAAAGGATTTGGAGGTGGCAAATCTTATTTTGCTACCTGGTGATTTATCATATACTCTTTTATATCATTATACATTCCGGCAAGAGTATGATCAGAGCTATGAACCGGTTGGCGAACAATACCTGTTAATGCTGGTTTAAAATCCTGAGGTGCAGTTGCGCACCATATAGACATTAATGCCATGAAGTCAAATTTTCTTAGCAGTTGCCCTTTTTGCCTGTCAGGATCAGGTAGCCGGCTAACAATATCATATAAAATACCAGCCCATGTATTTCTTACATCTATATCGTATTTTGCGACTTGAACAGGCATTGAATAAGCCCACTTACCCTGTAAAAGCTGGTCTTCTATTCTGTACTCAACACCCTCTTCACCTAAATACCATGGAAGCCAAACTTTCCAACTAACTGGAGGAGCCGCAGTGATAGCCAATGGAAGACCACCCGTTGCTGCCGCATCTTGTATAAAGGCCTGGACCTCAGCTATAACCCCAATGATAACAACACGTAACTTATTGTGATATATCCCACGTAATTCTCTAGATAGATACGGATGCAACTCTTTTGCTAATACACTTAGTTCATCCAAACTCTTGCTGCCTATATCTTCGCTTACAATAGGTAAACCTGCGATCAGCGCACTCCACGTTCTTGGAACTTTATTCCTTTTTTCATCCACGTATTTACTTAAAAATTTAGCAAATCTATAGTTTTGCTTTTTAATTGACTCATCCAAAATGCTTAGAAATATATGTACTTTATCCTTCCTGAAACCAGCGTCGACCAAATCTGTAGCGGTGATCTTAGGGTACGCCGCGGCTATTTTTGTTTCTACCTTTTGCTTCGATTGTATTGCGAACTCTTGGATATTCAATGATGGGATATCTTCTACAAATTTCTTATCAAGCAATCCTGAGCTTACAAGCTCTCTGGAACATGAAGATTCATGGTCTATTTTCCATTTCCTTATTAGGTCAGGAGTATATCTTATCTCATCAGAATCGATTAGTTTGGCACATCTTGCACAGAGCCAAATAGCATTGTCTATCGAGGAACGCTCCAGAGGAGTCATATCGGGATCATACCGTTTGCCCCTTGAGGCGGCTGCACATATATGAGCCGCTACTCCCACAATAATAGATTTGCTTGATATTGAATGAGGACCACTGGTAGGTAATCCACAATCAGGATTAGAGCATCGTTGATTAGCTCTCTCTGCTAGGATATTTTTCGAATATTTAGAGAAATCGTCCCTTTTCCCCATAGCCGTTTTTTAAATCGCAATACACTTACAATAATTTTAGATTACTAGCTTCGTTTTGGCAATAAACCGGATGCAGAAAGAAAACTTGCTGTGCTGTGGCTATTTGGAATTTCTTCTCACCAATAGCTATAATTTTCTATCCTCTTGCAGTCCGCGTAGATAATGTACAACTTGGCGGCTAATGAATCAAAGCTGCGGTTTGTGCATCGAGGTCAGTAGTTAAATGCACTTGGTGTCGTTCTACAGCTTCAAGTCAATCCAGATAACCCGACTACTAAAAGAAACAATCTAGCGGTTTATCCAATTTGTACTCAAGGAGTGCAACTTGGAGAGCCGAATGAGACGAAATTATTCATCAACTCGAAATGAATCTTGAATATTAATGTTTTCCAGTGGTGGCTTATGCTAATATGTTACCTGAGGAGGTGCACAAAATGGGATGGCTTAGCAAAATAAAAGAGAACAATGGAGCTAAAGGATTCTTACCTTGGCTGTCAGTGAAAATACAGAAAGCTCTTCTGATTACGGCTGCTTGCATCGGAGGCATTGTTATATTCGCATCTCTTGCTGGAGGCAAATACTTCCCGCTCGGATTTCTGGGAACTATCTTGGCATTCTTGGCCATTTATTCCGGACTCAAAACAAAATGGTTGAAAGATATTGAAGTCGCGTCAAAAGCAACTAAAATAATTGGTGCTGCTGCTATAGGTATCGCTTCTCTAATCGTGTTAGTCGGGTTGGCATATATGGCCATCGCGATCCTAATCGTAGTGTTATTCATTGCGGGTCTCGTTCTCTTTCTTACTTCGTGGGCTTCTCAAAAAGAGGGCAAAATTGAAGGTGGGGTTGGTAGTGCTATCAGCAAAGGGACAAAAATTCACAAAAACTTCTTTGGTCAAAGCAGCAACTTAGTTGATGAATCTGGAGCGAAAGCGGGAAGCCTAGAAAAAGCTTGGTTCAGTGAAGACCAAATTATTAGAGATTGCGATGGCCATAAAATAGGCAGGATTAGTCAAAATGCTTGGAATAGGAATGTTCAAGACATCATAAATGATGAGGGGGAAAAAGTTGGTGAAATAATGACCAATGTATGGGGAAAAAGGGAGATAGTTGATGGATCGGGCAACACAGTAGGAACGATAGAGAAAGATATTTGGGGAGATACGAAAATACAATTGTAGATTATAAAGAACAAAATTCGGTTAGGAATATCTATACAATATGGCGATTTGTGTCCTCACCAAGTCAAAAAGAAATATCCAAACAACTTGCTCATTCAGTAAGCTACACCTTTATTAGAGGATTGCAGTCCATTAACCTGTTAACCTCTACCACCATATTCAAAGCAACATACGCATGATGTCCACAACAACGATGATAATTTATCTATGCCATTAATATATTTCCAGGTATCTCATTATGGTTTTAGAAATACTTGACTAAGCCGCTCGAAATGTAGTAAATTGCTGGCTTGGCACTGGGCTTATTTATTTTAAGCGGGGGCTGATTAAACTGTGAAAATAAAGCTCCCTTTTTAGTGTCAAAAAAATATAGAAAGGAAACAAATGGACCCGATAATTATCATCACAATCATAGGTATAATCGGACTGGCATTTGCGGGTTTCCTGGCCTTCTTTGTTTTAAAACAGGATGAAGGTTCCAAGAAGATAAAGGAGATCTCGGGTGCCATCAAAGAAGGGGCGCTGGCGTTTCTTAACCGTGAATACCGCATTCTGGCTATTTTCGTAGTTGTAGTAGCAGTGATACTGGGTTTCATACCGAGCCTCGGATGGTGGGTAAGTCTGGCTTTTGTTTTCGGCGCTGTATGCTCCGCCGGAGCCGGCTATATCGGAATGAATATAGCCATCAGAGCTAACTCCAGAACAGCTGCTGCCGCACAGAAAAGCCTTAATGAAGGTCTGAAAGTTTCGTTCCGCGCCGGCGGTGTAATGGGTATGTGTGTGGTGGGCATAGGTGTCATAGGACTATGCATATTGTATTTTGCTTTTAAAAGCCATCCGGAATTTCTTTCCATAATCCCGGCCTATGGCTTCGGTGCATCGGGCGTGGCGATATTCTCCAGGGCAGGCGGAGGCATCTATACCAAGGCTGCCGATACAGGCGCCGACCTGGTCGGTAAAGTTGAAAAGGGCATACCTGAAGATGACCCCAGAAACGCCGCCGTTATCGCTGATTTCGTGGGAGATAATGTCGGAGACGTTGCCGGTATGGGCGCCGATCTTTTTGAATCATATGTCGACTCTATAATAGCCACCATAACACTGGCAGCTGTGGCTATATCGGTAGGCGCCGTATCTCAGGAGATAACCGCCTGGCATTTGCCCCTTATCGTAGCCGGCGGCGGAATCATAGCTTCCATAATCGGAGCTTTCGTAGTCAGGGTAGGAGATAAGCCGGAGATGAGCGCTCTTTTGGGTGCTTTACGCCGCGGCACTTATGCTGCGTCAATACTTACCGCAGTCTTTGCCTTTCTGGCAATCTTCTTTCTTGGAATCGGTCTCGGCGTATTCTGGGCGATACTGGCCGGATTAATCGCCGGTGTGCTTATCGGTGAAAGCACCAACTACTTCACTTCCTATGCATATAAACCGACACAGAATATATCGGAGGCATCACAAACCGGTGCTGCAACTACCATAACCAGAGGTTTCTCAAACGGACTCATGAGCACATTCCCCCCCGTAATATTTATCGCTGTTGCGATCGTAGTGGCAAATCACTTTGCCGGCTTTTATGGCATAGCCATTGCCGGTATCGGTATGCTTTCGACTCTGGGGATAACCTTAGCTACCGATGCCTACGGGCCTGTGGCCGACAATGCCGGCGGGATAGTCGAAATGTCCGAACTGCCACCGGAAATAAGAGAAAGAACTGATGCTCTCGACAGTCTGGGAAATACTACTGCCGCCACAGGTAAAGGATTCGCCATCGGTGCAGCAGCCCTTACTGCCCTGGCATTGATGCTGTCCTATACACAGATGATAGGAATCACCGAACTTAACCTTTTGAATCCCGGGGTGGTGATAGGAATTCTGATCGGTGCCGCCATGCCGGCAGTTTTTTGCAGTTTAACCCTCGATGCCGTGGGCAGAACCGCATTCTCGATAATCAATGAGGTCAGGCGTCAATTCCAGGAGATAAAAGGTTTAATGGAGGGAACAGCCAGGCCGGAATACGGGAAATGCGTGGACATATGTACCAAAGCGGCTTTAAGAGAGATGATTATCCCCGGTGTATTAACTGTACTTGCCCCTATAGTGGTAGGGTTTATATTAGGCCCGATACCTCTGGGAGGTTTTCTGCTGGGTGCCATTGCTACGGGATTTATCCTGGCTGTAATGATGGCCAATGCCGGCGGTTCCTGGGATAATGCCAAGAAATGGATCGAGACCGGTAAATTCGGCGGCAAAGGCTCAGAGGCTCATAAAGCGGGCGTCATCGGAGATACGGTTGGAGATCCTATGAAGGATACTTCGGGACCATCGCTAAATATATTGATCAAACTTATGTCGATAATTGCGCTGGTACTGGCACCGGCCCTGTCTCAATTCACAGGTCTGATACAATTCTAGTTATAAAAAAGGATTCATTTTCTTTTCATCACCGATAGTGGTTTGAGGCCCATGTCCAGGAAGGACCTGGGTCTCATCCGGCAAAGTCATTAGTTTATTTTTGATACTGTCAATCAATCCATCGTGGCTGCAACCGGGGAAATCGGTACGTCCGATCCCACAATTAAAAAGGGTATCCCCGCTGAAAACTATCCCGTGACCTGCAATACTGATACCTCCGGGGCTATGGCCCGGTGTATACAGTACGGTAAAATGCAGGTCATCGATATCAATTGTATCGCCATCCTCAAGCAATCTATCTGCCTCAGGTGTTTTACCGGAAACCCCGAAAGCCTGAAAAATCGGATTCATCATTGAATCTTTCTCGTCTTTGTGCAAAGCAACCCTGGCACCGGTTGCATCTTTAACTGCTTTGAGTGCACCAGTATGATCAAAATGCGTATGGGTAAGTATTATGAGATCAATAGACAGACCCAGTTCCTTTACTGTATTAATAATAATGTCGGCATCACCGCCGGGATCTATTACCATGCCTTTTTTACCGGACTCGGAACCAACGACATAACAATTGGTACCGATAGGCCCGACAACAAGTCTTTTTAAAATCATTTTTTCTCCAATACTTTTTATGTTTTCAAGGGAATATAGTATAAACATAATGATATGAAATCTACAACATTCAGGTTAATAATATAAATATTATTATCTAATTGTTTATAATGTATTCTCGTATCATATGGTAATGCCCGACAATTTTTAGTAAACTGGTACCAAATAGCGATTTGTCCAAAAACTATTATTACAAGGTTTGATTGAAAACATCCAAGCGTTATTATGGCGATTTTCTGCTATGATAATATAAAGGATTTTGCTTGACACTAATTTTTACTGAACTTATAATATTTAGCCAACTTTAAAAGCCTGATACAATGTATATTAATGTTGCCCAATTACTTAAAGAGAATATCGGTTCGAAAAGAACAGTCCAGGTCAATGAATCCAATATCAATGATGATATTAATCACATTGAAGGAAGTTTATTTTTGACAAGGACGGAATGCAGCATTTTGGTAGAAGGGAAATTGACCGCTACCGCGTCAGCTACCTGTAGCAGATGCTTAAGCCCGTATGAGTATAATCTTGATTTCGATTTTGCTGAAGAGTTTTTTCAAGATGAAGATATGAATAACAATACATACTTCACCGGGAATTCCGAACCGTTTACAATAGACAGGCACCGTAATATAGATATAAGCGATGCCGTAATACAATATGTTTCACTGGCAATGCCGATGAAACTGCTTTGCCGTTCTGATTGTGCCGGGATTTGTTCATACTGCGGGCAGAACCGCAACGAAGGCCATTGCTCATGTGAAGCTGAGAATTCAAAACGGTCCAAGATTCGATCGATATAGTCAAGGAAGGAGATGAACTGATGGCATTACCTAAGAGGAAATATGCCAAGGCAAGACAAGGAAAAAGAAGAAGCCATTTGGCTTTAAATACTCCCACGCTGGTAGAGTGTCCACAATGTCACAGCCCCAAACAATCTCATCGTGTTTGCCCGACCTGTGGAAGCTACGCCGGCAGAGACGTAATTAAAGTTAAAAGTCCCAAGAAAAAAGCGGGATAACGGTCTAATCATAGCATTCTGATACACACAAATATCTATGTTTATGTTATAGAACCTACATTATTGTAAATTTAGTATTAAAAATCAAAATGTAAATATTCGAGAAAGTCAAGTAGGCTATCGTAAAGGTACATCCCGGCATTGATGAAACC
>CAZEAR010000025.1:0-1975 GCA_964510365.1 uncultured Dehalococcoidales bacterium
CCCGTTAATGATGTTAATCCCGATATTGGCTGCAATGTTGGGCCAAAACTTCTGAAGTTCTTATACGGACCGGTTTGGCCGAAACCTGCCATACGTAGCATGATTATTTTGGGATTAATTTCACTCAGTTTATCGTAGCCCAGCCCAAATTTTTCCATTGTTCCGGCACTAAAATTTTCTATAATAACATCGCTGATACGTATTAATTTCTTTAATATCTCTATGCCGGCTGTTGTTTTCAAATTGAGTTGGAATGATAGTTTATTAACACTTACGGTATCGTACAGGCCGGACCTATTTGGCGGGGTTGGTTTGCCGGTTTTCCATGGACCGACCATCCTGAGACCATCAATCTTCTGCGAACTTTCGATTTTAATCACTTCAGCACCCATATCGGCAAGAATCTTAGTGGCTATAGGCCCCGCCAGTACCCAGCTCAGGTCAATGACTCGTAATCCCTCAAGCGCCTGTTTTGACATCTGCGTTATTAGAACCTCATTTAAATTATTCCGGACTTTTTTAAAGAATCGATATCTTTTTTAGTAAGCCCCAGTTCTTTATAAACGATTTCATTATGCTCGCCAACTAACGGAGCTCCTTTTATCTCACTGGAATTTTGGAAAATTGTTAACGGATTCCCGGGATATATTGCAGACCCGATTACAGGGTGCTCCACCTGTTTGAAGAAATTGCGATCATTTAACTGTTCGTCCCCGATTAAATCAGAAATATATGATATTGGAGCTATAGCAATATCATTTTCTTGTCCAATCTTGAATATCTCTTCCTTGGTATATGTTGCTGCCCATTTATTAATGATGGGATTGATCTCCGAATCGATAACAGTGCGGCGGTTGGCGCCGATTTCGTATTCTTGCCCGGCTAAATCTCCGACATCGAATCCGTCTCTTATAATCCATGAGATTAATTTGGACCACATTTGCGAATACGGTCCAACGCAAATCGCCCAAAATCCGTCTTTACAGGGATAATTATCGCTGGGACATGCCTCGAAATGTCTGGCTCCATTACGCGAAACAATTTGCCCTTCATAGGTATAGTAACACATCCATTCCAGGCAACTGGCAATGCATTCCTGTATAGAAACATCCACATGTTGTCCCTGCCCTATGTGGTCTCGTGCATAGAGTGCAATTAAGGTGGCATCAACAGCGAAAAGGGACGCAAGATAATATGTCTGCATGCCTCCGACAGTTAGAGGGGACATATCCGGATCGCCTGTTTGATACATCAGACCTCCCATGGCGTAACAGGTGATGTCGGATGATTTGAAAAGGCGGTGAGGGCCGGTTTGCCCGAAACTTGTAATCGAGGCCATTATGAGTTTGGGATTTACTTTACTCAAACTGGGATAATCGATACCTAGTCTGGACGTTTCTCCAGGTAGATAGGTTTCAACGACAATATCTGTCTGCTTTATCAATTTTTTAAATATATCCAGGCCGGTAGTAGACTCCAAATTTAAGGTGATGGAACGTTTATTAGTATTATTGCTTGCGAAGAAAAGACTTTTTTCCGGATGAGGATCGTCGTTCATGAAAGGACCAATATTTCTGGTGGGATCTCCACCCGGTTTTTCAATTTTAATGACATTTGCACCTAAGTCCGCAAAGAGTTTGGTGCAAAATGATCCTTTTTCGTCAGCTAGATCAATTATATTCAGGTCTTCAAGACTGAGATCGGGGCTGGTGTATTCGTTGTTATTGTCCATAATCAATAAATAAACAGGTAATAACCTTAAACATGAATATTGGAAACATATTTATTATTTAGTTATTATTAAATTGATATCCAACTAAACTTACCATCCTATTGTGGCAGCTAACCCGTAGGACTCTAAAACCTGTTTTTGAGTCTCCAGTAATTCCGACAGCATTGATTCTACACCTTTCAAGGAATAGGTTGACCCAATGCGCTCATACTTATGTTCCCCCCAGGTGTGATATGGTAACAG
>CAZEAR010000025.1:1985-10437 GCA_964510365.1 uncultured Dehalococcoidales bacterium
GAAACCTTCTCTACGCCGGAATCTTTAACGAATTCACCAAGTTTTTTCATATACGGTGAAGAATCGTTGTAATCAGGTATTACGGGAATTCTTAACCACGTCTTCCTTTTACCAGCAGTTTTAATAAAATTATCCAGTATTATTTGGTTATTTACTCCTGTCCACTCGATATGCTTGATCGGGTCTAGATGTTTAATGTCATACAGCACAAGATCGATGTATTCCAGTACACTTTCTAATATTTCCCATTTAATATGCCCTGTTGTATCGAGGGCAGTTGATATATCTCTCGCTTTACATTGCTTGGCCAGATTTAGAACGAACTGCCACTGGGCAAGAGGTTCCCCGCCGGAAAATGTCACGCCTCCGTTGGAATTTTTATAAAACAGCTTATCTTTCTCAATCTCTTTTAGAGCTTCTTCTTCAGAAAAGTATTTGCCGGTTTTTTCAATAGCTCCCGCAGGACATACATCGGCGCACTCCATACAAAGATTGCACTTATTTCGGTCGATTGTACGCATGTTGTCTACAACTGTGATTGCTTTTGAAGGGCATGTCTTGATGCATGTTCCACATTTAATACACTTCATATCATAGGTCATAATTTCAGGGTAGGGTTCTATCGATTCAGGATTTGCGCACCATTTGCAGTTTAAGAAACAACCCTTAAAAAACATGGTGGTCCTTATCCCTGGCCCATCATGCAAAGAGTACCTCTGGATATTGAATATTAGTCCGAGGTTGTTATTTTTCTCTAATGCCATATATTTTCTATATACTATCCAAAATTGTGTTAAAAAGATTGGGCCGTTCTTGCAATAATTTGATCCTGATTAAATTTGCTCAAATCGACGAAGTAGGCACTGAAACCGGCTACCCTTACGATCAGATCGTCATAGTTTTCAGGATGTTCCTGGGCATCGAGTAAAGTAGAATCATCCACCACATTAAACTGGATATGCCAGATACCCAGATCGAAGAAGGTTTTAAGATATTGAGCAAATATCATCTTATTTTCCCCTTCTAGAAATTGGGGCATAAACCGCTGGTTTGTTAAAGTCGCCCAGGGTGGAGGGCTGAGTTTACCGACGGAGTTAAGTACGGCAGTAGGACCACTTTTATCTCTTCCCGCCATGGGAGATCCGGATCCGTCTGCCAGGGTATCTTTGGCTTTTCTGCCGTCAGGTGTGGCCGCTGTTTTTCTACCCCAGAGCCAGTAGGCACCTGCGATACTGCCTTCTAAGAATAACGGGCTGCCGTAGATATCGCAGTTTTTTTGTACCTCTTCCTGCGATTTGTGAAATACATCTCTGGCTATCATGTCGACATAATCATCATCATTTCCGTATTTGGGGACTTTATTGATGCATTCCTGTCGAAAGACTTCCTGTCCTTCCCAATTGTTTTTCAGTATCTCCATGAACTCTTTCATGGTGACCTTTTTATCATCGAAGACGAGCTTCTTGAGAACGGCCAGGGAATCGGCTACGTTTGCAGGACCGCAATTGGTGATATAGGTAATGTGAGGATAGGTCTCTTTCATACAACTGTGCGCCTCTTCGATGCAGCCATCTATCATCGTGGACGCCAATATACGTTGGCGGTACTCCTGTACTATGACCGACGCACATTTATCGATTGTAGCCATTTTGCTGGATACATAATTTACCTGCTTAAGATAAGCCTGCAACATATCATCATAATTGCGAAAAGTCGTTGCATCGGGAGTTGCGCAGCCTAACTGCCTGCCATACAGCATGTCTATGCCCTGGTTAAGCGAAAGTTCAAAGCATTTGCATAAATTGATTACACCTATACTCGGACTTGAAGTACAATATGTTGATTTACCCGGTAGTATCAACTCGACACAAACCGGTACGCCATATTGCCGGGCATCTTCCAGCGGTACTCCCCTCTTAAGCAAGAAGGGAATAACTGCATTATCATTAAAAATTGACGGATAGCCCATACCGGTCCTGATGCAGTCTATAACCTTCATTACTATATCTGGATTTATATTCTCGTGATATCTCAAAATTAGAAGGGGCTCGAGAGTTTTTAGTTCCATACTGGCATCTACCATGATAAAAGAAAGTTCATTGGTAACGTCCTTTCCGTCACGAGTGACACCTCCGATGCCGAACTGGAACAGCCTGATTGCTCCCTGAGCAGAGGCATGCTCTTCCGGTGAACTGACCACAACACCTTCATTTATCCTGAGCCATAAGAATTCTAATAATTCCTGTGCTTGCTCTCTGGTAATTCTTCCTTCATCTATATCCTTTTTGTAATATGGGTACATCAGTAAATCGAACATGCAACCACCGCCTTGCCCCAGCGTTTCCAGATAATTAACAACAAGGTGAATAAAGAACCAGCCTTGCAAAGCCTCATAAAAAGTCCTCGGAGGATTTGCCGGTACCCAGTCACATGCTTCAGAGATTTCTTCAAGCTCCTTCTTCCTCCATGGCCTCTCCTCTTTTTGGGCCATTTCCCTGGCAAGCACAGCAAACCTGTTGGCAAATCTGATCGTTGCCTTGAGGGTTATCAAGGCAGCTTCAAGAAAATGCTTTGATTCAATATAATTCGGTGCGTCCATATCTTTAGGTACTTCAGCTTTTAATTCTTGAAGTTTTGTTTCTGCCTGATTTATCAAACCGTTCAGTCCGACCTTCAGCGCTTGTTCAAAGTTGACCAGCATTATTTTATCGCGCCTGTGGTGGAGAGTTTCGCAAGCACCGTTTACATCATAATAGTCCCGTGCTTCCTCCGGAATAACTGCTCTGGCTCTGTCTCCGACACTTTTCCCTTCCCAGTATTTACAGATTTCAAGAAATTCCAGTCTATCGTCCTCATTCAGCATATTACGGAGGTCACCTTCCGCAACTCCCTGCATTATCCCTCTTTGCTCCAATTCCGGATAACATGGAATAGCAGCCTGTACACATCCATAATTACCAACGATGCGTTCGTCTTCAAATATGAAGATCCTTCTATTATCCAGAAAATGGGCTAGAGCTTTAGCCTGCCTGATGCATTCGGGCTGGCCGTCTGTTTCTTTATAGGATTCAGTTATCAAGCGCGGCCTGTCGATATCGATTTTAACCTCAGGCCTGTAGCCCATGCTGGTGCGCTTCCCCTCCTCCCTTTTAGCACAAATCGCTTTGTGCAGATATTGTTTTTTTAGTTTTAATGTCCTTTCGCTCATTTCTCCCCCTCTTTTTATAATTCATAAACTATATCTTCCGTTTATTGGCCTAATATAGCCTATCGATAAGACTTTAAAATTTGAAAGTATCGTCGTAAATCTTTTTATAAGCATCCAACAAAGCCTCGGGCCCTTTCTTCCCTTGCTCAGAAACGTATCCCCGGGGAGGCATTAGGTTCTCTAAATCTGCAAGGAATGGTTTTGTTGCTGTCAGGTACAGTTCATCTGCTTTCCCTCTATTGTCTATCGCTCCCTTGATCGCATCAGCCGCCAGTATTCCGCATTTAATTCCGGTTCCGATACCATCCGCGGTAACGGGCATCCTTATACCGGAAGCATCTCCAACCAGCAGGATATTCCCTTTTGCCGGCAGGAAGGCGCCGGTGAATAGCTCCCTTAGCCACATCGCGTCCAGACACCCGTCTCTATGCAGAAGTTTGCTGGTAGGATTAAAACCGCACTCCTGGGTCATTATAGCTTTGGCTCTATCCATAACCTGGTCCATTTTAGCAAGCTCACCCGGTCTACCCTGGGCATCCAGTACTACAGCCTTCTTATCCTGCCACATCTTCTGGTGAACTTCAAATATATAACGATCCGGAAATATTACATACCAGTGAACATAGTTTGGGTCCAGGCTAAGGCTCCCTTCGTAAACATGCTGAAATGCTTTCATATAGCGTGGTTGAAAATCGGGAAATATCGATCTCCTTACTATTGAATTGCCTCCATCCGCTCCGATAACGTATTTAGCAGTTATTTCCATTTTATTATCTTCTTTGCGCAGTTCGATTCTGCAAACATCGTTATCCTGGGTAACGCTGTCGACATGAGCTCGTTCCCAGAGCTCGCTTCCGGCTTTAACTGCCAATTTATCCATCCAGTGATCCAGATCGGTTCTCCAGGCAAGCGGCATTCGATGCTCTGATACTCTGCCTTCATATCCCGGAGAATAGACGATAAAACCTTTAATATATGGTGGATTTGTTAATACATCACGCGGAACATCGCCAAAAACCTCTTTGACCATATTTTGAGCAATATTGCACATTAATGCACCGGTGCATACTTTGTGGCGAG
Organism: uncultured Dehalococcoidales bacterium; assembly: GCA_964510365.1. Lineage (GTDB taxonomy): Bacteria > Chloroflexota > Dehalococcoidia > GIF9 > UBA5629 > CAZEAR01. The sequence goes on from CAZEAR010000025.1 coordinate 6,274, forward strand.
GCAGACTGTATTTCTCTAAAAGAAGAGTATTCATTCCGCGCTCTGCACAGTTCTTAGCTGCAGAAGCTCCCGATGGACCTCCGCCAACTACGACTACATCCCAATTATTTTGCTTTGACACTTTTAACCTTCCTTTTCAAAAATTCTGTGCTCGCATATTAAAAAAAGTGGAATAAAATATCTACTTACTGGTGAGTTGAAAGCATTATAGTTAATAGCAATTACGTTGTCAATAGGATGGTTTTACGAATCATATTTGCTTATAGTTTATATATGCTTATATTTAACTCTAATCGATCGTATATATAAAGTACATAACTGCACAGTGCATATGCCGTAAGTTAAAAAACTATTGATAAACATATTCGAACTTCTATATAATTGATCATTGATTTTATAGTGAGTAAGTGGAACTATGAAGAAGTCGAAGGTAAATACCGTTAGAAAAAGACACAGCATGCAACTTACCGGTATTGATGATTTAGCTCCTTCTTTTAAGAAGAAAAATACCGACCCCTTTTCCGTCAAGGAAGAACAAATCCTTAATGAAGCTGTCAGATTATTTGCGGAGAAGGGATATCACACGACTACCCTCGATGAAATTGCATCAAAATTAGGCATAACCAAAGCAGCTCTTTACTATTACTTTTCCAGTAAAAACCATATATTACGAAGTATTATGAGAAGAAATGTTCTTCGTATGCATCAGACGATAAAAATTGGCCGTACTGATACCGATGTATTGGATAGACTACGTTCGATGATTGTATTTATTACTCAAATGGCGGGTACAACCCGAGATGAAGCCAAGATTTTCTTTGAGCAGATAGACCTTTTACCGACAAGAACCCGGGTTGTTCTCAAAACGCGGGAAAAAGAGATTGCCCGTACTATGGAAAATGTATTAAAAGAGGGTGTGGACGAAGGTATCTTTGAGATAAATAACCCCAAAATATATACATATATGATATTAGGACTATGTAACTGGACATATCACTGGTATAAACGTGATGGTTTGCTGACGCCTCAAGAAGTAGGAGAGATTGCTGCAGACTTGGTATTAAAGGGTACTTTAAAACGTTAATTTACAATCTTTCCGAAATCACTCCTGAAATCTATAGCCATGACTACTAGTAGACATTTTTTATATAAAAATATTTAACTTGGAGGTAAACATGGGTAAGATGAAAGAACCGTGTCCTGATGTTTGGAAAGAGGGACGATTATGCTATCAGAGTGGATTAACACTGGAAGTTGCCGAGAAAATGATGTTAGCTGCTCAAAAGGAAGCAGTGAAACAAGAAGTTCCGGTATCAATCGCAATAACTGATGCCGGTGGGCATTTGATAGCTTTTCACCGGATGGATAATACTGCGCTGTTCGGCATCCAGATTGCTATAAATAAAGCGTATACTGCTGTATATGGGAAATTACCAACTCAAGTTTGGCGGGATGTCATTCATTCTGGTGTATTAACGCCGTTGTTTTACCATGATAAATGGATAGCATTCCCCGGTGGATTTCCTATCGTCAAAGATAACAAATTATTTGGTGGTATAGGCATTAGCGGTGGCACCTATCAAGACACGTTTATAGCTAAGGAGGCCCTGGCAGCGGGTGGTTTCAGTGTTGATGATGTGAATGCTGTAATAAAAGATATTGATATTTAGTCAGGCAATTGTCATATAGATATTTGACTATCCCGGCAAATAACAGATTCAATTTTTTATTTACTTTGTTTTTTTACTGTAAATAGTGATCTTTACAATTGCTGTTAAAAAAAGACCGATGATAGAAAGTATTATACTGAGCATAATAGCCAGATTGTAATTACTCGTTAAATCATATAGATATCCTGTTATTATAGGACCCGCAGTTGCTCCAACTGCCATACCAAAAGCAAGGACTCCGAAGATCGTACCATGTTCCTGCAGTCCAAATAAGCTAGCGGCCATTGGTGATTGCTGTGAAATGTGTGTGCCGTAGGCAATACCAAACATCGCGGCAAATAAATAGAATCCCGGTAGACTTCTGGTAAATAATATCCATACTAAAGATATTAACGCAATAACAAAGGCTAAAATAAAAGCTTTTTTATTACCGATTATATCGCCGACTGCGCCCATCGCAACTTTACCTATTATGCTGAATGCGCCTATTGTAGATAAAATATTTGCCGCTTCATTAGAAGAAATCCCGAGATCGGTAGTATGAGGAACAATATGAACTATGATAAAGGACTGGCAAAATCCGAAACAAACGAATTGACTGAACATTAACCAGAACTGACTGGTGGTGAGAGCCTCCTTGAGATTAAACCAACTCTTTTCAGATAATAATTCCTGCTTATGAATATCCTTTTCGCTATCTATTTTCTGTATTGTATGTGATGGATTACGTTTTAAGAACTGTGCCATTAAAATTACTACTATAAATAATACACCGCCAAGAATGAAATAAGACTCACGCCAGTCATATGCTAATATAAGACGGCTTGCAACCGGTGGCCCGATTATGGTGCCAATACCTATCCCCGCCACTACAATGCCGGTCATTAAGGTTCTTCTGCGATCAAACCAGCCCGCTACCGTTGATGTAAGCGGTACAAAAATCCCCATACCGATGCCGAATAAAAGTCCGTAAATAACATATAGCTGCCAGACTTCCTCGATTCGAGACATTAATATAAAACTAATGCCGGTTAATACCCCGCACAATGTCAAGACTATTCGCGGGCCAATTTTATCATTTAGTGCACCGAGACCGATTCCGGATATACCACTTAAAAACCACGCCAGTGAGAATGCGCCTGCGGTAGTTGCCCTCGTCCAGCCATACTCTGAAATAATAGGCTTAAAAAAGACGCCATATGTATAATGGCCGCCTAAAATAAGCACCATAATAATGAAACCCGCAATTACAATTATGTATCCGTAATTTAAATTAAATTTTTCTTTCATCTTTGCACTTCGGTTGAAATAACTGACTTTTCCCGGCTTGGTAAACAAGATAAAAAGGTTTATGTGGTAAATCATTTATATATCGCGCACGGTATATGATTTCCCCACGAACATATTAAATATTGGAATAATCTGTCATATAGTAAAAAATATAGGGGTATTGTCCGGAACTATCTAACGCATAATTTTACGGGAGGTATTATAGCATATCGATTAAACTGTAATATTTAATTTAGTTATATCATATCGATAGACAATATACTTCTCCTGTTCTCAACGTGAAACATCTCGATATTCATATTCTTACTAATATGTAGTCACGTTGGTTATATGGAATTCTCCCTTATATATGAAATATAAAGTTTGAATACACAGGATGAGGTTCTTTGAGTAACTCCCCTTTTTTGTCAATGCAACTACAGGATTTTTTCTATTCACGAGGCTACGTGTTGCGTGAATAACTTGATAAATGATATAAATATTAAGGTCGGGTCAGTATAAAATAATAACGCAAGTTAGAGATGCCGTATTCAGTAAACGGGATAGTTTCAAAGTAGGTCGATTACATTAAAGAGCTTTATCATAACAGTAATATAGCTATGTGCAGTGCAAGAGTTCGGTTTATGACTGCTGTTACCCAGTTGCGCCCTGATTTAGCTGGTCTTCTCTGTTATTCACTCGGCTGGATATCCGGAATAATAATGTTAAATATAAGGGGAAAGGACGGCTTCATTCGCTTTCACGCCGGTCAGTCCATTATTATCTTTGGAATACTCACTGTGCTGATTATAGCACTTAACTTTGTTGAAATTATCGAAGGTACTTTTTATCAATTCCTGTTCGTGTTATATTGGATTTTGATTGCTCTGACTGTATTCCTGTGGCTTTTTCTTATGTTCAAAGCTTATAAGGAACAGGCTTATAAATTGCAGCCGTTTGGTAATATGGCTATTAAACTCTTTCTAGCCAAACAAAGAGATGTTATTCCTGATGAAGCTGTTACCCAACTGCGCCCTGATTCAGCCGGACTTCTCTGTTATTTACTCGGATGGATATCCGGAATAATAATGCTAAATATAAGGGGAAAGGACAACTTCGTTCGATTTCATGCCGGTCAGTCCATTGTAACCTTTGGAATACTCACTGTGTTGATTATAGCACTTAACTTTGTTGAAATTATCGAAGGTACTTTTTATCAATTCCT
>CAZEAR010000025.1:10537-17174 GCA_964510365.1 uncultured Dehalococcoidales bacterium
GTTCATCTTTTACTGGATTTTAATTGCTCTAGCCGTATTCCTGTGGCTTTTTCTTATGTTCAAAGCTTATAACGGACAAGCTTATAGATTACCATTAGTTGATAATATAGCAATTAAGATCTTTCCAGCTAAAAATAGAGATGTTATTACTGAAGAAAAAGATAAGTACTATGCCAAAGTGGCAGGGCCTACGGCTATTATAGAGGGACTAACAAAACGGGAAACAGGGATTCTGCAAGATTTAGAGAGCCTACCGGTGACTTTTAATGAAACAGTTAATTCTATGATAACCCTATGTGAGACCAGGGATCCCTATACCGCATCTCATCAAAAGCGAGTAGCTCATCTCTCCTGTTCAATTGCTATCGAGATGGGTCTTTCAGAAGACCAGGTTGAGGGAATGCGTATTATGGGACTCATACATGATATCGGTAAGGTAGTTATCCCATCAGAAATATTAAGCAAACCCGGTAAGCTAAGCGACCATGAACTCGGTATTATCAGGACCCATTCACAAGTGGCTTATAATATATTGAAAGGAGTTAATTTCCCCTGGCCGGTAGCTCAGGCAATACTCCAGCACCATGAAAGATTGGATGGATCCGGCTATCCTAACGGTCTTTCCGGAGATGACATAATCTTGGAAGCCAGGATTCTATGTGTAAGCGATGTTATCGAAGCTATGGCTTCCCATCGTCCGTATAGACCTGCCCTCGGTATAGACAAAGCACTTGGTGAAATCTTGCAAAATAAAGGAATCAGGTATGATTCCAGGGTAGTAGATGCTTGCTTGAGACTTTTCAATCAGAAACTCTTTAAATTCGATTAATGTTACCGCCCCCTTCCATCGGAGTCACCAGTACCCTTTCTTGCTAGTTTATGGAATTTTCCTGGTCTTATCCTTTTAGTCAACAGGCAGTAAGAACCAGTTTATCTTAATCAATATTTATATTAGTTTTTGAAGTTATTATATTGTGTTGTGGTTTTGTTCCTGATACAATTCGCCAAAACGGCCTCATAACATTCGTTTCCTTTTACGTATTAAGTTTATCAAAGGGGAAAATTATTCTTGGTCAATGACTGAGTGAATTGTTTTGTATGATATTTCGTTAAACGGAATCATTCGGCTTGGTGCAAATTAATTAATACATACAGTGGGGGATAAAATGGTCATAGATATATACTGCCATCACATTTCGCGAAGAGTAGGGCAGATTTTATCTAAACTCGACTATTATAAGCAGGGCGGGCAATTTACCTATAAGCCGGAAAATGCCGATCCTGACGTGCGACTCGGCGTTATGGACAAATATGGTATCGATATACAGGTGATAAGTCAAACTACACCGGTTTTGATGGGATTTAATGCTGAGGAGGCGGCTGAGATCTGTTCCATTTCCAATGATGATAACCATGCACTATGTAAGCAATATCCTGATCGATTTGTGAATGTCTGTATTCTTTCTCTGCTTGATGTCGATAGCGCGCTAAAGGAGCTTGAACGATGTATAGATGGACTCGATTGCCGTGGTGTTACTATCTCATCTAACCAGAATGGGAAGGGGCTTGATTCTCCCGAATATTTCCCTATTTATGAGGAATTAGCAAAATATGACCTTCCCATACTTATTCATCCCACAAATTGGGATTGTTCTCCCCTGGTAAGTATTGAAGAAGGATGGCGAATGATGCATGTATTTGGCTGGCCTTTCGATACTACACAAGCAGTGTGGCGGCTCATTTTCGGCGGAGTACTCGATCGTTATCCAACACTTAAAATTATTACCCATCATCTGGGAGCGATGCTGCCCTATTTTACCAATAGAATCGAAATGAGCTTCAATAGATATTTAAAATCTTTTGTGCCTCGGCATATTACCGAGTACTGGCAGAATATCTATGGCGATACCGCTGTAGATGGTGCAGTCGCAGCCTATCAGTGCGGCTATTCCTTTTTTGGTCCTGATCGTATGATGTTTGGGACAGATTATCCATTTGGGCCGGAAGCGGGTGAATATTATATAAAGGTGAATCTTGATGCAATGGAGGCGATGGATATATCCGATGAAAATAAAAAGAAGATACTGAGTGAAAATGCAGTAAAACTCTTTAAGATTTAAATTACTCTACAATATAAATTAACTAATCCGAATTTATTGGACTTTCAGGTATGATTTAGCTGTACCACATAAATGAAACATAATAAACGGTAATATTTCGGGGAATTCAAGTTTGATAGTATGAATCATTTATTGAGAGGAGGAAATGTATTGTGAGGGATCTTAGACAGTTTATCCATAAAGCTGAGGAAATTGGTGAACTAAAGACTATAGAAGGTGTACATTGGGATTTGGAAATAGGAGCTATATGTCGTATTGTTGGCGCTATTGAAGAGCCGCCGGCCATTATGTTCGATTCCATAGATGGATATCCATCCGGTTACCGTGTACTGGGTGTTCCTTTTTCAACAAATAAACGCATTGCTCTGGCATTGGGATTACCGGTTGTAGAGACTTATTCCGATCTTGTATCCAGTCTCCGTGAAAAGTTTAATGAACCGGTAAAGCTAATACCTCCCGTCGAGGTAAATGAAGCACCTATATTCCAGAATGTTGATACTGGAGATGATATCGATCTGTTCAAATTTCCGACGCCAAAATGGGAAGCCGGTGACGGTGGAAGATATATAGGTACCGGTGATGCAGTGATAGTACAGGATCCGGATGAAGGCTGGATAAACGTATCGACACACAGGATGCAGATCCATGATAAGTCAACTGCGACTTTATTTTTTTCGACCGGCAAACACGGAGGAATTATCCGTGAAAAATACTGGAAGCAGGGAAAAGCTTGTCCCGTAGCTATTGTCTGTGGTAGTGATCCTCTGCTTGTCTGTGTGGGCAGTTCCAGAATCCCGTGGGGAGTACCGGAGTACGATTATATGGGATGGTGGAACAAAGAACCTGTAGAAGTCATAAAAGGACCCGCAACTGGTTTGCCTGTACCGGCTCATGCCGAGATCGTTATCGAGGGCGAGATGCTACCTCCTGAAGTTGAGACAAGGATTGAAGGCCCGTTTTCCGAGTGGACCGGGCATTATACTCCATCGAAACCTGAATCGGCTATTAAAGTAAAAAGTGTTATGTACCGGAATGATCCGATAATACTGGGACTTCAACCATTCCTTGGTCGGGGAATCCAGTATAGTTGGACTCCTTTGATGATTTCAGCACAGGTATGGAATCATGTGGATAACCTGGTACCGGGTATTAAAGGAGTATGGTGTCCTCCGGAGTTTCACAGGACTATGATTGTTTTATCTCTGGAACAGAAGTATGGTGGTCATGTGAAGCAGGCGGCTATGGCGGCGCTTTCTCGGTATAACTACAGCGTCAAGTATATCGTGGTTGTGGACGATGATATAGATCCATATAATATTCGTGAAGTCCTCTTTGCTCTTTCATTTAGAGCTGACCCCGAAAAGTTCGATATTATTAGAGAATCCTGGTGTGATAGTCTGGAGCCGCTTTTACCACCGTCCAGGCGTGAGGCCGGTGATATTACCCAGACGGCAGTGTTGATCTCTGCATGTAAACCATACTCGTGGATGAAAAAATTCCCCACACCTATCGAGCCGAAGATTAACGAACAGCTTTTCCAGAAAGTTAAACATAAAATTCAGGATGTTTTGCCTTCAAAGCCATAAATTCATATTAACGATAAAAATATTGTGGATTAGAAGCGGATTCAGTGTGGTCTAATTAATGTCTTTTTCACTGACAAAGAGGGGTAATACCAGCATATTTATTTTATCTTCTGTCTTTCTGCTGAAGTTCTAATTTTTCTTTGAAGCAATGTATAGATAATAAAGGTCACTGTAATTGCAAATCCTGCAACAGTCCATGTTTGAATATGTATTAATAATCCCAATCCTCCTATAGCAGCCCATATCCTTTCCAGCAGATTAAGCCTGTTCATAGCGTAACCACCAAGGGCTATAGCTATCATTACAATGCCGGCAATAGCAGTGGGAATAACGATAGCCATATCGGTCCAAGAGCCAATTAATATCAGGGCAGGTGCAAAGGCAAAAATGAATGGTACGAGATATGCAGCTATTCCAAGGCGTATACCTGTCCATGCAGTTCGAAGTGGTTCTGAGCCGGCTATACCAGCAGCTACATAGGTTGCCGTACATACCGGCGGGGTAATAAAAGATAATATTCCGAAATAGAATATAAAAAGATGGGCGGAGAGGGGCTCGATACCCATTTTTATCAAGGCGGGACCTATCAGAGTGACCACTATAATATATATTGGTGTAACCGGCATTCCCATTCCTAAAATAATGCAGCATATCGCTGATGTTAACAGCAGAATAAACGTATTTCCTCCCGATATAGCTATTAACATCTGGGAAAGTGTCACACCAAGACCGGTCATTGAAACTGCTCCCACGATAAATCCTGCCACCATACAGACAGCGCCTATTTCAAGTAATGCTCGTCCGGTGTTTTCAAAAATGCGGGGTAACTGCAGTATACTGGCCCTGCTTTCTTTTCTAGCAAAACTGACCAGAAATGTTGCTGCTACCGCGGTAAGAGCAGATATCGAAGGATCTTGATTAAGTACAAACAGGAAGTAGATAAGAACGATCAATGGGACAATATATAATGCGCCTTTTTTTAATACCTCTCTGAGAGAAGGTAATTCACTGGCGGGTAGACCTTTCAGTTGATTTTTGGCCGCCTCCAAATCTACCTGCGTGAATACAGCTATAAAGTAGAGAATAGCTGGAACCGCAGCGGCAATGGCAACATGAAAGTAAGATATGCCCAGAAATTCAGCGATTAAAAAAGCTGCTGCTGCCATGACAGGCGGTGTAATACAACCGCCTGTAGATGCCACCGCTTCAACGGCTGCGGCAAAATGAGGTTTATATCCGATCCTCTTCATTAACGGAATGGTAATAGTACCGGTTGCCGCAACATTAGCAGAGGCGCTTCCGGATATAGAACCGAATAAACAACTGGCTAGGATACCTATCTTGGCGGGACCGCCCCGGTATTTGCCCAGCAGGGCCATAGATAGATCGGTTAGAAATTTTCCTCCACCTGCAGCAAAAAGGCATCCGCCGAAAAATATAAATGATAAAACCATCGTACCGGCAATATTGAGGGGGATGCCAAAGAGACCATTGGGATCAAGGTAGAAAAAAATTATAATTCGGCTCCACAATAGCTGCCTGGTATTGAATATACCTGGCAGTAAGTGTGAAATGAACGGGTAAAGTACGAAGATTATGCCCATTATTACCAGAGGCCACCCTAATACACGACGGGTGGCCTCGATAACCAGCAGTATAGCTATAGAGCCAAGTACTAACTTAGTTGTTGTAATAAAACCTAATGTAACCAGTAAGTGGGGATAGAATAACGTAACATAACCACCGACTAAGATGCTAAGAGCTATCAGAAACGCATCATAGTATGGTAGTATATCTCTCGCTGCACTTTTAGTTGCTGGGATCGTAAGAAATATTGCGCTGAGAGTGAATACAAGAAATAAACCCAGGTACTGTGGCGCATAAACGGACATCCCCAGGTAACCGGGAACATCGACAATATAGATGATAGCGGTGACAGGTATGCAAATGAGCACAACCTTTACGGCTACTCCCAGAGGTCCCGTTAACCTGCGAAACCCTAATGCCATTATTCTATGATATAGGCCTTTCCTTTATATGTTTCAAATCCAGTAATAAATGGTTGGTTTACTTCTATTTACCTCTAATTGATATTATTTTTTTAACAGATCCTTCTGATGTGCTTCCAGTTCCGGGGTCCAGACCCCCTGTTCCTTATACCATTTGATCGCTCCCGGATGATAAGGTATAACAGCCTGCGTTGAAGCAAAATTATCTGTTTTCCAGGCCTTGAATTTTGGATGTGCCGGAGCTAAATCAGCAAGGTTTTCCCATATAGTCTTTACTATTGTATAGGCAACCTCATCATTTAAATCAGGTCGTGACACCAGAACGATATCTTTACCTTCCACCCATACGGCTTCCTTCAATCCAGTTAGAGGCGGTGGAGCCTTCATAGCAAAGTAACCCTGGAATACCTTATTCATCCTGGCTACAGCTTCAGGTGACGGGTCAATAGGAATGACGCGGGCTTTTCCTGCAGCTTGTGCTTTTTTATGCTGGGCGCTGCCGAGCGCATGAGTATAAGCATCGGCTTTACCTGTTATCATCATATCTGTAGCATCATTCAAATTGGTAGCTGAAACCTGAACCACATCATCAACAGTTAGACCTCCATTTGCCAGTATGGCGCGTACAGACATTGAAGCTGAGTATAAAACACCGACTTCAGTTATTACTCTCTTACCCTTGAGATCCTTTATTGATTGTACCGGCGAATTGTCGGCAACCGTCATAGCAATTTGACTCGGGCCCCCAATGAGGAGGGTTCTCATATCATATCCCTTCCCATTAGTAGGTTCCTTGAATATATACATTCCTTTATAGCCACCCCATGCCCCATCAGCCATATCTATCCCGAAATCCACCTCCTTTGTTTTTAGCATGGGGAACCATACCGTTGTTCCCTGTGTCACCGATTCAACCTTAAAT
>CAZEAR010000026.1:0-14363 GCA_964510365.1 uncultured Dehalococcoidales bacterium
ATTTATGACTGAGGTAGGGAAAGACCTGCTGAGGAATTTCCTGGACAAAGGAGGCAAAAATAATGCTTAAAGAAGCTATCGCACTGTTAGTGGAGGGAAAATCATTGTCCTCCGATCTGGCAGCGAATGTAATGGATGAAATAATGGGCGGCGAGGCCACTCCGGCTCAAATCGGTGCCTTTATCACAGCATTAAGGATTAAAGGAGAAACGGAAGACGAGATCACCGGACTGGCTAAAACGATGAGAGCTAAGGCGATTCCGGTTAAAGTAGACGGTCTGGCATTAGACGTGGTCGGGACCGGCGGCGATAACTCAGGTACCTTCAATATATCCACTGCCTCGGCTCTGGTTGCTGCAGCAGCAGGAATCAAGGTCGCCAAGCACGGCAACCGCGCCATGAGCAGCCAGTGCGGCAGCGCCGATGTCCTGGAAGCCCTGGGAGTCAAGATCGACCTCGACGCCCTACAGGTACAAAAATGTATTGAGGAAATAGGAATCGGATTTATGTTTGCTCCCGTATTTCATCCGGCTATGAAATATGCTGCGGCTCCACGGCGTGAGATAGGCATTCGTACCGTATTCAACATTCTCGGCCCACTAACGAATCCAGCCGGTGCCAGGTCGATGGTAATGGGCGTGGCCGACCAGACCCTGCTGGATAAAATGGCAGTAGTGCTTAAAAATCTGGGGTGCCAGCATGCCATGGTAGTTCACGGCGAGGACGGGCTCGATGAGATCACAGTAACAGAAAAAACCACGGTGAGAGAAATAAGGGATAAAGATATCGAAAGCTATACCATCAATCCCGCGGACCTCGGTCTGCCGACGGCTAAACGTGATAGCTTGAAAGGCGGAACTGCCGTTGAAAATGCCGACTTAATACGGAAGATTCTGACCGGTAACAAAGGCCCGCAGCGCGACGCAGTGTTAATAAATTCATCAGCAGCTTTATTGGTGGCAGGAAAAGCTGAAACGCTTCGTAGTGGCGTATCCTTAGCGGAAGAGCTGCTCGACAACGGACATGCTCTTAAGAAACTGGAGCAATTTATCGAATTAAGTCAAAAATTAGGCCGATGACAATATTAAATGAGATCATTTCCAATACCATCGATGAATTGAAACAACGAAAATATGATCTTCCGTTATCAGAATTACAGAAGATTATAAAGAGGCAGCCGCCATCTCTTGACTTTGCTTCGGCACTTCAGGGTGAAGGTATTAAGCTTATCGCCGAGATAAAAAAAGCATCGCCATCAAGAGGTATGATAAGAGCCGACTTAAATCCGGTAGAGACCGCCCGCACGTATGCCGATAGCGGTGCATCAGCTATATCGGTCCTGACCGAGGCCAAATATTTTCGCGGCAGTCTGGCTTTTCTGAAGGAAGTTCAAATGGCATTAAAAAGAAATCCCCTGCCTTTGCTCAGGAAGGACTTTATTGTCGATCCATATCAGATCTATGAATCCAGGGCTTATGGCGCAGACAGTTTATTGCTTATTGTAGCCATATTGAAGCCTGAACAACTCCGGGAACTGCTTAAATTAAGCCATGAACTGGACATGTTATGCCTGGTAGAAGTTCATAATGAGAATGAGCTGGAGATCGCTCTGGAAAGTAATGCCAGGATTATCGGTATAAACAACCGTAATTTAAATACGTTCGAAGTCGATCTCGCCGTCACCGAACGTCTGCGCCCGTTGATTCCGCCCGGAATGATAATTGTCAGCGAGAGCGGTATAAAAACGCGTAACGATATCGAAAAACTAATTGATATTGGCATCGATGCAGTTTTGATCGGCGAATCACTGGTATCGGAACACGACATTGCGGCAAAGATAAAGGAATTGCTATGACAAGGATTAAAATATGCGGGCTCACTGAGGTGCAACACGCCGTATCGGCTTCCACATCCGGTGCGGATTTCATCGGAATGGTCTTTGCGCCCAGTAAACGTCAGATTTCGGCTGATAAAGCCTCACAAATAGTTAAAGCAGCCAAAAAAATCAGTCCCGATATAGTAACCGTCGGAGTTTTCGTTAATTCATCAGCAGATGAAATAAACCGAATTGCAGAAAAATGTAAGCTGGACCGGGTGCAGCTAAGCGGTGATGAAAGCTGGGAGTTTTGCCGCAAGATCGAAAGACCGCTTATTAAAGCTATTCATGTTCGGGCTAACAGTAAAACCGAAGATATCATTCAAGTTATGAAAAAAGGCCTGGAAGTAGTAATAGGTAAGGAGCTTGTCTACTTACTGGATTCGAAGATCGGCGATAATTACGGAGGAACGGGACAGACCTTTGACTGGCAAATAGCCAGGGCTGCAGCAAGAAAATTTCCGGTGTTTATTGCTGGAGGACTGACGCCGGATAATGTTAGACTTGTGATTGAAGAAGTCAGGCCATGGGGAGTCGATGTCTCCAGCGGCGTAGAAAGCGATGGTACAAAAGATACGGGTAAGATTACGGCCTTTATCGAGGAGGTTAAGAAAAGAAGATGACAGAAACATGGGAATACTCATCTCTTCCCGATAAAAAAGGGTATTTCGGAACGTTCGGCGGCCGTTTTGTACCGGAGACGCTTATATCGGCGCTGGATGAACTTAAAGAATCATACAGCAACATTAAAAATGATAACGACTTTTGGGAAGAATTCAGTTCACTATCTCGTGATTATGCCGGCAGGCCGACTCCGCTGTATTTTGCCGAAAGGTTCAGCAGCCATTGTGGCGGAGCACGGATTCTGCTTAAAAGAGAAGACCTGGCCCATACCGGCGCGCACAAAATAAACAATGCTCTGGGTCAAGCACTTCTGGCCAGGAATATGGGAAAACACCGGATTATAGCTGAGACGGGAGCCGGCCAGCATGGAGTTGCTACCGCTGCCATATGCGCCAAGCTGGGATTGGAATGCATTGTTTATATGGGTGAGAAAGATATTCACCGTCAAGCGCTGAATGTATTCCGGATGAGATTAATGGGCGCGGAGGTAAGGTCGGTTTTCAGCGGCAGTCAGACATTGAAAGATGCTATAAACGAAGCTATCAGAGATTGGGTAACCAATGTAAAAAGCAGCTATTATCTTCTCGGCTCGGTGGTAGGCCCGGACCCCTACCCACAGATGGTGCGTGATTTCCAATCGGTAATAGGTCGGGAAACCAGGGGGCAAATCCTGGACAAATACGGTCGCTTGCCCGACTATATTATCGCCTGCGTCGGCGGCGGCAGCAATGCCATCGGTATATTCCACCCATTTCTTAGCGATGAAGAGGTAAAGCTTATTGGAGTAGAAGCGGGAGGAAGGGGACTTAACACAGGCGAACATGGCGCCTCATTATCAGTCGGAACAGTGGGAGTCCTCCATGGAACGAAATCATATGTCCTCCAGACCGAAAACGGGCAGATAAAGGAAACGCACAGTATCTCCGCCGGACTGGACTATCCCGGTGTTGGCCCCGAACACAGCTATCTAAAGGATTCCGGGCGGGCTATTTATGTCAGTATAGATGACAGCGAAGCGCTGGAAGGTTTCAAGCTACTGTGCAGTACCGAAGGTATTACGCCGGCACTTGAGTCAGCCCATGCAATTGCCTACGCTGCCCAAATAGCCGGATCGCTAAATAAAGACCAGATTATCGTTATTAACCTGTCGGGACGGGGAGATAAAGATATGAATATAGTAATGGATGCAATGGGGACGGAACAATGAGTCAAATCGGAGAAGTGCTCAGTCAACCAAACCATAAAGCTCTCATCCCCTATGTAACTGTAGGTTATCCCAGTATAGAGACAACGTTAAAAGTTGTACCCCTGCTGTCCGAATCCGGCTGTGATATAATCGAGCTGGGTATTCCCTTCTCCGATCCCCTCGCTGACGGAATAACAATCCAGAAAGCCAGCTTTTCCGCACTGGAAAACGGGGTTAAGCCCGAAACTTGTCTCGATGTTGCCGGAGAAATAAGCCGGAACATAGATACTCCCCTTATATTCATGACCTATTACAATCCGATATATAATTACGGCCTCGATGATTTCTGCAAAGCCTGTAATAAATCGGGCGTTAAGGGACTAATAGTTCCCGATTTACCCCCTGATGAAGGGGAGGAACTGGAAAAGGTCTCACAAAATCACAGCATTGATTTGATATATCTGTTATCTCCTGCCAGCACCGATGAACGCATCAGGCTGGTAGCCGAGAAATCCCGTGGATATATATATCTCGTTTCGGTAACCGGTGTCACCGGTGCCAGAAGCAGCCTTCCCGCTGACCTGAATGCTTTCGTACGCAGGGTAAGGCAGTCGACAAATAAACCGCTGTGCGTAGGATTCGGCATATCTACGCCGGAACAAGCCAAACAGGTAGCACAAATTGCAGACGGAGCAATAGTCGGCAGCAGGGTAATTCAACTCATAGAAGCAGACGATAGCCTGTCATCGTTAGCTGATTTTATTAGAAGCCTGAGATTTGCGCTTGATGAGCCTGATTCAAACAGAACTTAGATCGCTTCATTCTAGTCAATACAAAATAACAGGTAGTTATCCGGTTGTTGACTCTGTATAATTCCTCAGGTTATTATGGGAGAAATCTCTTCCATGAAGGGATTGGTCCTCAAAGCCAATGAAAACAGGTAGGGATAGTTTTTTTTGAGGTATTGCATATGATTAATCCACTCTTTGGCGAGAAGCGCATAAGCCCGCTTAACGTCATTACTCAGATGATGCAGGTCGGCATCAGGTAATTTTGAGAGGCCAGGTCTCGAGGCGAGTTCATCCTTAAGATGGAAAATAGCCAGAAGCAGATCGGTAAAAGTCTCATGTTCCTGAAGATTGGTATTATTTAGCATTTGAATTAGCAAACCATTCCTATCATCAAGGAAATCCTGTATCGCTTTAAGCTCTTTCCTTTCGATATTAAGATTATATAAATGGTTCCGAAGCATCTTCTTAAGTTTATTAAAATCATTAACACCCCAGTCTTCATCAATAGTACAACAATCTTCGCGCAATTGGTCTATATGCGGATCAAAGGCGGCAATAATATGAAGAAATCTGGTGCCTATCTCGCTAAAAAAAACTCCAACTATAAGATTGAGTTGAGCTTTCCGCATCTTTTCCTGCCCTCCTTGAAGGATCATTTGTGAAGCGGTAGCTACAACTCCAAGAAAGGTCCCGATACCGACAATAATTAGAATAACAACGAATATCCTACCACCCAAGGTAACTGGATGAATATCCCCATATCCCACTGTAGAAATAGTGACGAGGGTGAAATAGAGAGCGTCAACGAATGATAATTTTTCAATTATCATAAATCCTATAGTGCCGACAATGATCAGCACCGCTAAAACCACCAATAAAAAACTAAAACGACGCAGGACTTTGTTCATTATTTTTCTTTAACTTAGGCAAATATAGATTTATCAACAATCATAATAAATACCGGACCATTATGCAGTACTTTACTATTTATAAGGAATTATCAGAAATAATTCAAATATCGATTAAAAAAATTATCCGGCACCACCGGGTCCGTGATATGATAACCCCGTTGTATGTATCATCAATGCCTTTTCTATCCTCATCAGCCATTACACTTTTATGCTAAAATAGATACGATTTTTTAATCCGGGTGAAATTGATGTTCAAACTTGTATTATTAAGACACGGTGAGAGTATCTGGAATAAGGAGAACAGGTTTACCGGCTGGACCGATGTAGACCTGTCTGATAAGGGAATCAGCGAGGCCAAAAAAGCGGGGCAGATACTTAAAGAGCAGGGATATTTTTTCGATGTTGCCTTAACCTCAGTGCTGAAAAGAGCGATACGTACACTCTGGATTGTCCTCGATGAAATGGATCTCATGTGGATTCCCGTCTACAGGTCATGGAGATTAAATGAAAGACATTACGGCGCTCTGCAGGGATTGAATAAAGCGGATATGGCAGCAAAATACGGAGAGGAGCAGGTCTTGATATGGAGAAGAAGTTATGATATCAGACCGCCAAGTCTGAAAAAAACGGATGAAATGTATCCGGGCAAAGACCCGAGATATGCAGACCTGGCCGAGACAGAAATACCTTTAACCGAATGCTTAAAAGATACGGTAGACAGATTTCTCCCATACTGGCACGAGGTCCTGGCACCAACAATAAAGTCGGGGAAACGGGTGATTATCTCCGCACACGGCAACAGCCTGCGCGCACTGGTGAAATATGTAGATAATATCGGTGATGAAGATATCGTGAAATTGAATATACCTACCGGTATACCCCTTATCTACGAGATGGATCATGAATTGAAACCATTGAAAAGCTATTATCTGGGAGATCCGGAAGAGGTGGAAAAAGCTATGCAAGCAGTAGCCAAGCAAGGAAAGGTAACAAAATAAGTCTATGAAAACTCTTATACAATGTGATTTCGACGGGACTATTACCGATGAAGACATCGGCTTCGTCCTTCTGGATAGATACGCCCCTGAAGAATGGCGTAAATTGCTTCAGGATTATAAAGAACACAAAATATCGGTTGACGAATTCAATACTCGGGCTTTTTCCATGATTACAGCCGATAGAGCTACCCTGGAAGCAGCCACCAGAAGCATTTACCGGGTAAGGGATGGATTCCCCGAGCTTATTGACTATTGTGCTAAACGCGGTTTCAGGCTGGTTATCGTAAGTAATGGGCTGGAATTCTATATTCGCATAATATTACAGGAAATCGGACTGGCTAATATCGAGGTCCATGCCGCCCAGACAGAATTCAACGTTGACGGACTTGAAGTACAATATATCGGGCCCGACGGCAACCGATCGAATGACGGTTTAAAAGAGGCTTACATAAAGCTGTTTAAAAACGAGGGTTACAGAGTTATATATATTGGAAATGGTGATTCCGATATTTATGCTGCCAGGCATGCTTATCAGGTTTTTGCCCGGGATGTGCTTCTGTCCTACTGTAATAACGAAGGCCTAAAATGCAAACCTTTTAATGATATCTATGACGTTATTAAAGGTTTAGATTCTCTATAATAGATACCATTGTATGATGGGTAAGAACGGTACTGTATCAACTTAATCCCGAACCTATATAGCGCTCTACGGTGTCGACAGCACCCTTCAGGATACCTGCAGAATGGTCCAACTCCTTTTTCTCATCGGTCGTAAGCTGCCATTGCAGGATTTCAGAAAAACCATCCCGGCCTATAGTTGCCGGTACAGTCATACTGAGACCGTTATAACCGTACTCACCTTCCAGAACCAGAGAACAGGGAATCATTTCCCCAGTATTTCCGGCAATAGCACGCACCATATCCGTTAGACCCACCGCAGATGCCCAGCCTGAAGAACGGCCTACTTTAAGAACATTAAAACTGCGCAGACTATTCCGTGCTCGTTCACAAATACCTTTTTTAATTTCCTCACTAACAGAAACCGGTTTACCATCTACTCTTACCGAACTGAAAAGCGGCACCTGGCTGTCACCGTGTTCACCCATGACGACACCTTCCACCTGATTGTAATTCACCCCTAAAGCATCGGCCAGCATTTCACGGAAGCGAAAGGAATCATTAACTGTATAACCGAGGAGTTGCCTCCGGTCTATGCCGGTGCTGCGATATATGGCATAGTTCAGTGGTCCTACCGGAACCGATACCGTTATTATTTTAGATCGGGGACTGTACATCGATATCTTTTTGGCAATGTCCATGATGATAGGCAAATTGTCAGGCAGTAGATCCAGGCGAGATTGAATTCCTATATGGGGAGCACTCGCCGATATGATTATTATATCGGAGTCGGAGATATCATCATCTCCGCCGGCTAATATTTTTACATTATATTTCAGTGTAGCCGTGCGAAGGTCCATAGCATGATGTCGAAGCATATTTTTCTCAGTATCGATCATTACTATTTCATCAGCTAATCCGCTGACCGCTATATTAAAAGCAGCACAGGACCCAATAGTGCCGGCAGCTCCGATAATACTTATTTTCATGCCTATTATCTCCCTCCCTTTCCTGATACGAGACTATTCTACCATACTGTTCAACGATAATATTGCATACGATAGGGTTGATATAAAAAATCATAATTTAAAACAAATGATAAACTGGAAATAACACAGTTTAAGTTGAATATTCAGCCTGTTGTCTAACCTTTTCTTGACTGTTCAAAGAATAATCAATAGAATGTTTTGCGTTTCGTAAACGAATCATAAATTGAAAAGTAGGAGCTTATATAAATAATGGAACTTGTGGAGAAAATGCTGGCGGGAGACGTTTTATCTCTGGCAAAACTTATCTCTATTGTTGAAAGAAATAATGCTGAAGTTCCCTCGATAATGAAACTTATTTATTCTCATCTGGGTAAGGCATATTGTATCGGTATAACAGGACCTCCCGGCGCCGGTAAAAGCACCATAGTAGACCGGCTTACTGCAGTGATAAGAAAGCAGGATAAGACAGTCGGCGTTATATGTGCCGATCCCAGCAGCCCTTTCACCGGGGGAGCTGTTCTCGGAGATAGAATTCGTATGCAGCAGCATTATCTGGATAAAGGAGTTTTTATTCGCAGTATGGCGACCAGAGGAAGCCAGGGCGGTCTGCCGCACAGCACCGGCAATATAGTCAAACTGCTCAATGCATTCGGCAAAGACGTCATTCTGGTGGAAACTGTAGGCGTAGGCCAAACCGAGCTGGACATAATGCAAAACGTCGATACCACGCTTGTAATCCTGACACCAGAATCAGGTGATACCATACAAGCGATGAAAGCAGGTTTATTCGAAATCGCAGATATCTTTGTAGTCAATAAATCCGACCGTCCCGGGGCCGACAATTTAATAGCCGAACTAACCGGTATGATTGAACTGCACAAAGACCAAGGTAACTGGCATATTCCGATTATTCCGACAGAGGCTATAACAGACAAAGGTATAGCAGAGCTTTATGAATATGTTGTGAAACATAAACAAACTCAGGAAGCATCCGGACAACTATTAAAGCGACGACAGGAACAACGGCGTCAAGAACTTATAGAAATAATCGAGGGCCGTATAATGAAACAGATTTTAAAGCTCGTCCGGGACAATAAAGACCTGAGTAAATATATTACCCTGGTTGAAACATCTAAAATTGACCCTTTTTCAGCCGCCGAAGAGATCTTCGACTCGGGAGTTCTTTCAGCTAATTTAACAAAAGAGCTTAATGAGAAAAGCTGAAAAAATCGGAAAAAATCAGGAAATGGCCAGACCAAATTCAAAATCAGCTTTAAAATCCACCGCTTCTCGTAGTGCTAACAAATACGATGTAATTATCATTGGAGGCGGGCCTGCAGGTATTTTTACTGCCCTGGAATTGTGTAAAGCCACCAACATAAAGATATTGCTCCTGGAAAAGGGAAAAGACATTGAGGACCGCACCTGTCCTACGCAAGATAAAGATAAGCAATGTATTTCATGCTCACCCTGCAATCTTGTCAGTGGACTCGGCGGGGCCGGGGCTTTTAGTGACGGCAAGTTGACCTTGTCTTCTGAGGTCGGAGGACGTTTAAATGAATTGCTGGATAAAAAGGAATTGCAGGACCTCATTGATTATGTCGATAGCCTTTATCTTAAATTCGGCGCTTCGAATCAGATATATGGCATCGGTGATACTGTAGATAATTTAAAGCGCCGGGCTATGCTGGCAGAATTAAGACTAATCCCGGTAAAGCTTCGACATATGGGAACAGAACGGTCACGCCAGGTGCTGAAATCTATGCGAGATTATATCGCATCAAGAGTTGAATTAAGGTTCGGCGAAGAAGCGATAAATATTATATCAAACGGTAATAAAGCTTATGGAGTGGAAACAAACCGGGGAGAAAGGCTGGAATGCCGATACCTGGTACTGGCTCCCGGCAGAGAAGGTGCTGACTGGCTATCGAAAGAAGCCGAAAGGTTGAAACTCACGCTCTATGCTAATCCCGTCGATGTCGGCGTAAGAGTAGAAACGCCTGCTCCGGTTCTGGAGGAATTGACAACGGTATTATATGAGTCAAAGTTAGAATACTTCTGCAAAAGTTTCGATGACCGTATAAGAACTTTTTGTATGTGCCCCGGTGGCGAAGTAATCATGGAGTCCACCGGCGGTGATGATCCGGTAGTTACTGTTAACGGGAATAGCTATGCAGAACGAAAAACAGGTAACACCAATTTCGCTATTCTGGTCAGTACTCATTTTACCGAGCCGTTCCATGAACCTATTGCTTACGGTAAATATCTGGCACGTTTAGCCAATTTAATCAGCGGCGGTGTACTGGTACAGCGCCTGGGGGACCTGATGGACGGGCACAGGTCGACTCCTGCCCGTATAAAAAATGGCATCGTGGAACCGACTTTAAAAGCTGCAACCCCAGGAGATATCAGCTTTGTTCTCCCTTTCCGCCACCTCAAAGGTATAGTGGAAATGCTTCAAGCAATGGACCATCTGGCTCCAGGTATAGCATCCCGGCATACATTGCTCTATGGCATTGAGGTTAAATTTTATTCCAGCCAGATAAAATTAAGCCAAAACCTGGAAACGGAGATCGATAATATGTTTGCTGCCGGTGATGGGGCCGGAGTCAGTAGAGGACTCGTCCAGGCATCGGCCTGTGGTGTTATTATAGCCCGTGAAATATTAAGCAGGGTCCGTTAAGCGCTTATTACTGCAGCCCATTACAAGTATACTGATTTAAGTAACTAATAATAGCTGCGATCATATAAAAACCTGTTAAGTAAAATGCTGCGGATTCCGGTACGCGGTTTCTTAAGATCGACAACAAGTCCTGCAGTCAGACGACGTATAATAATCAGCAGAAACATACATAGAAAAGCCAGAGTTAGCTCAGCTGGCTGCCGGGTAAGCCAGGATACGATTGGAAGACTGGCAAAACCGCTAATCATACCTAACGGTAAGCTATTGCTTACAGGACCACCAAAGGCGAGGCGGTCTTTTAAAGTTTGGCCCCTTACCAGAAAACGGGGGACTGTCCTGACCAGGAATCCCATAAGCATACAAAAACCACAAACGATAAAAGTCAGATAGGCACCGTAAAGGAAGCAAATAGTAATCATAACACCTATACCTGTTGTGTTGCCTTTTTCTCCATTAAATTTTTGAAACAAAGGCCACATTTGCCCGCAAACTGCGGCTACCCCGGCAAAAGCAACTATAAGCAAATCGAAGCCAAGAAAGAAGCTAATTACAACAACAACAATCCCTTTAAAAGCATCCACGATTATTCCGGACATACCCTCAAGCCGGCCTACCTTCCGGTACATAGCAATATGAAAATCTTCATCCGATGATAGATCAACGCCCTTAGAACGGCTTAACAACAACATATAAGGAATTGAACCGATTAAATAAGATGCGATCAGCAATAGAATAATAAATGGTATCGCGGTCATAACCGCATTGAGTTTATCAGAGAAAAATAGGAATTAGCAAACTTTAATTGCATTAATCAACAACATAAAAAGCAATACCTATTACTCCTCTTCCGGTTGCATAAGCCATCAGGGGACTGAACTGACTAACCCATAATTCCACACATTGAAATTCATTATCGATCAGTTTCCGCAGGCTTTCCGCCTCATCGGGAGAGTCAGTATGCAGCACAGCTATATGAACCGGCCGATCACCGATACTTTTTCTAGCAAGTTCCAACAAAGATTCCATACCTTTTCCTTTATTGCGGACTAATCCACGCACCCTGGCAGAACCATTGCGAACGGTTACTATAGGCCTGACATTCAATCTGGAACCTATTTGGGATACCGCTTTAGGCACCCGACCGGTACGATAAACATACTTAACTGTTTCAATAACATAGAACAGGTCAACCCGGTTTCTTACTCTCTTTGCATATTCCATTATTTCCGTCAAACTCTTGTTTTCCATTGCTGCTCTGGCAGCAGCCAGCGCCACAAATCCCTGCGCAGCGGTCGCAGTTCTGGAATCAATTATCTCAATATTTATTCCGGGCAACTCTGTTTTAGCTAAATCCTTTGCTGCCCTGGCCGAATTATATAAAGTGCTGAATTTTGAAGAAAGTGAAACATATAAAATTATATTTGCATTAAGACTTAATTCTCTAAAAGTATTCAGGAATTCCACAGGGCTGGTCGGCCCGGTAAAAAAATCTTCGGGCCGGCTATCCAATAGCTCATAAACATTATTATGATCAAGCTCAATCAAATCACGGAAAATCTTGCCGTCGTAATATATATTGCCTGCAGGAATAATATGAACATTATATTGTGCGGCCAACTTATACGGGATACAGGCCACACTATCGGTTACAACCGCCAGCTTTTCCATCTGGATTAATCCGCAGCTTCCTTTAATACAATCCTGTTACATAATACATCGGATAGCTATGTACGACAAGAGATTATACATCCCTGAAAATAGATTTGATTAAAATACTGAAGTATTACAACCAGTTGCAGACATCCGGTTTTCATAAGTTTGGCAAATCGTGGTTTATTTACACCTTATTGACACTCACATAAACGCCATTTACAATTACAAGTATAGACCGACTGTACTTCAACCTATTTTGTGGTAAACAGTGTAGATTTTTTATAATACTTTCACATCTGGATATCAGTAAAAGATATAAGCAATAACTAATCAGTACTAAGCGGAGGTGCTAATGAATTTCATAGACTGTGAAACACATATCTGGGAACCAATGGATGATATCAGCTATTATCCGAATTTCAGGAGATATCATAATAGCGTTTTATCACTATTGAAAATGTTTGGCATAGAACCACAAAAACGTATGGCAACAGCAGATGAACTGATCAAATCACTGGATGAAGGGAAAATAGCTAAAGCTTGTGTGCTTCCTGAAATGATGCTGGGCATCTCTCACGGGCACCGTGCTCGATCTACGAACGGTTATGTTGCGGCTGCTGTTGAAAAATATCCGGATAGATTTATCGGTGTGGCCAATGTCGGACCTATCACACAAAGGGGGAAAGATGCATTGTGGGAACTTAGATATCTGGTTGAAGAACGAGGATTCAAAGCCTGCAAAGTATATTCGCCCGATGATTGCCCCATAAACGATCCTCAAAATTGGCCGTTATACGAATTGATTCAGGAATTGGGAATTGTATGTTTTATTCATACCGGCATGGCCTATGTCAAGCCGGGTCGTACTGCATACTGCCTGCCCCTGCTGCTGGAAGATGTCTGTGCCGATTTTCCTGAAATGCCCGTCGTAGCGTATCATATGGCCTATCCGTACTACCGTGAATTGATTGCCCTGGCCGGCATGTTTGATAACCTGTATTTGAGTACAAGCCTTGTACCCCAGTTAACCCGTATAGATCTTTCACCAATGCTATTCGCCGAAATTATTGGTGAAGCGGTAAGATATGCCGGTGCCGATAAGCTAATCTGGGGAACAGACTGGTCAGGCAGGTACGTATCACACAAGGAATCGGCTGATTTGTTGACCAATTTCCAGCTACCCGAAGAACTGCAGAAACGTTACGGATATCCACTGCTTACCGAAGATGATAAGAAGAAATGGGCCGGACTAAACCTGGCCAAAATCTTAAAGATCGAGCTTAAATAAATACTCGCATTTACCGGAACCATTTATTAGCTGCAATTTAAGAACTTTTCTTTATATCAATAAATATCGCCAGGTACTTTCGTATACTAATCCGGGAAGGTCAGCATACTAAATATTCTGCCCTGAAATTATCACTAACTTTTAGTAAAGGCAGCTGCTCATCAAACTGTACTTCAATCTCGAACGGTGAATCCCAACAGCCTCCAAGACATTTAAGGCCACTGAATCTGTATTACTTTTGTAACCGCAATACTGAGAAATAAATCACATTGTGAACTCAATCATAATTTCACAGTGAACCTGATCATAATTTCATAATGAAACTAATCGCAGAATTATTATGAACTGGTTCGCTGACAAGTCATTGGAGCAAACCTATAATTTTATCGTAACTCAGTAAACAACGTATTTAAGATTTCTGTTCATAAATTTATCACTGAAAGGTATATTAAATTGAGATGGGGAATGGTTATCAATGCGTCCAAATGCGTGAGATGTTTCGGCTGTATTGTAACCTGTAGAGTCGAACATTTTCTTCCTATCGGCATCGATTGGCCGAGATTGATTGCTTTTGAGCCGGATAAAGATGGAAACGACCTGACCGTATTAACTTATCCGGTACGATGTAATCATTGCCGTGATGCTCCCTGCTTAAAAGTGTGTCCCACCGGCGCCACCTACAGGCGTGAAGACGGCATTATCGCTGTAAATCAGAACCAGTGTGTCGGTTGCAGATATTGCATTAT
>CAZEAR010000026.1:14373-16250 GCA_964510365.1 uncultured Dehalococcoidales bacterium
TTCTTTCCAAAAGCAAGGATAAAGGATTTTTCCCGAAGCATGGTTTGACCGAATTCGAGAAAACCGGCAAACGACTATATCCCCATCAAATCGGTACGACAGAGAAATGCAATTTTTGTATGGAAAGAATCGACGCCGGACAAGTCAAAGGGCTTAAACCGGGGGCAGATAGAGAAGCTACCCCGGCTTGCGTAAATAATTGTCAGGCAAGGGCAATGACTTTCGGTGATCTGGACGATCCCGATAGTAATGTTTCCCAACTCATAAAACAGGGCCATGCATTTCAACTTCACCCTGAGTTCGGGACTGATCCTTCAATTTTTTATATCGATAAGAGTAACACCAGGCGATTGGCCTTAATAATTGACTCTTGCTCGATTCCTGAGGAAGAAGCAATAATAATCGGAGTGAATACGTAAAATGAAACCGCATGAATGGATGATCAGACCCACATATCAGACAGAATGGGTAGACCGAAAAGGTATATTGCTCTGGCTTGCCCTCTATACCGGCGGTCTTGGCGGAGGCCTTTATTTAGTATCACTCTATTTCAATAGCTTGATCGGAATGCTGATCAGCCTGTTAATCGTAGCACTATTAAAGGGAGGATTTCATCTGGCTTTTCTCGGTAAGCCTTTGAGATTCTGGCGTATAATGTCCAGGCCTAATAACTCCTGGCTTGCCAGAGGTTTTATATTCGTTCTTCTTTTTATAGGGTCCGCTACTATTCAGGTTATAGTGTCATACTTTCTACCCGGATCTTTCTGGGAGCTTCCCTTAAAAATATTAGCCGGTGTAACGGCTTTTGGTGTTGCCATCTATACGGGATTCGTTCTTAATACAGTTAAAACCATCTCTTTCTGGAACTCGAATTTACTTCCTATATTGTTCATAACATGCGGCGTCCTGGGTGGATTCGGGCTGGCAGTATTAATCGCCCTATTCGGAGGTAATATCAATATCGCTATTGCCGAGCTCGGCAGCCGCTGGTTGCTGGTCATAAACGCCTTACTCATAATCGCATATCTGTGGTTTGCTGTTAAAAGGAATGATACCGGAAAACAATCCGTGACTGACCTGCTGCAAGGAAAAGCTTCTCCCGCTTTCTGGATAGGGGTAGTTTCGCTGGGTATCGTAATACCACTGGTAATAGCGATATTCAGCCATCCCAGCGCTAAGTACACATTAGAAATAATAACGGCAGGTGTAGTCTGCGAAATAATCGGTGGATTGTCTCTCAGGTACTGTATATTGAAGGTCGGAATATATACATCTCTTTTTCCTATGCCGAACTACTTGAAACAATAATGCGAGATAAATACTGGTAAGCTCCTTTTTATATCAATATAGACTACATGCCCCCCTCAACCCAGGCATTGAACCGAAGCCCCGATGCCGGGTCATATTCTTTCTCAAATGCTTCCGGATATTTACTCTTCCATTCTTCCATTTCTAGCATATCGAGCTTTTTCACCTCGACAAGGTAGCTACTGGTAGCCTGCCCGACACATTTCTTTGAGGTTATGCCTTCCGGCGATATCAGGTTGATAGCTCCTCCTCTATCAAGTATTCCCTGAACAATAGTATCGACTCTGGCCCCGTGGTCTATGGATACTACCCCTGGCATTATCCTCTCCATAACCCGTGCTCCGCAGAGCACAACCCCTCTCTCATTGAACACTTTTACAATGTCTCCGTCATTGATACCTCGTTTGGCGGCATCCACAGGATGAATCCATACCGGCTCATACATATATCCGTCCGGCCCCTTCACTTTGCACGTTGGAGCCTCTCTGGTCCATGATATGTCATCACATTGGGCATGTACCCGCCACCTCCCATGATTGGAAACAGCAAGTAAGGGATATTTCTTGACC
>CAZEAR010000026.1:16260-16840 GCA_964510365.1 uncultured Dehalococcoidales bacterium
ACCCATTTGGGAATGGGCGGCCTCTCATCGTCATCGGGGAAGTGTTTGGCCAATCTCTCGGAATAGAACTCCAGCTTGCCCGACGGCGTCGGCAGCGGATTGGCCTCCGGGTCCTCATAGAATTTTCTGAAACCGGGCGGGTCTTTCTCCCAGTCTTCGGCAACCGGGAAAACGAAATAGCTTTTATCTTTGAACTCCTCCCAGCTAATGAGTTTTTGCATTTGTAGACTATTAAAAACAGCCTTCTCCAAATCCTCAGTAGTCAGCCCCCCTGTGTACTCATCATATTTGCCCAGCTTCTTGGCTATTTCGCATACCACCTCAAAGTCACTTTTGGACTCACCGATGGGTTTGATAGCCTGCTCTTGGAGCGCTATACTCTGAAATTGAACGCCCTGCCTGGTATTGGTGACTATGTCCTCTACCTCCATGGTAGTATTGGCCGGCAAAATAATATCGGCAATCAGGCAGTCATTCTCCAACCACGGGTGCTGGGCAACTATACATTCTATCTTGGGATTCCTCATGGCCTCGACGGTATTCATACCGCGGTTCCAGCAGGTCGTCCGGCAGGGAGTAT
>CAZEAR010000027.1:0-13736 GCA_964510365.1 uncultured Dehalococcoidales bacterium
GGGGAGAGATAGATGCAATATCCGTCTTAAAATAGCGCTGGATAAACTATCCTCCGCCTGAATCAGGCTACTCCTCCTGGCAATTCGGGCAAAAATAGCTGCCTCTATTTCGGACAGCTATACGTTGAATTAATTCGCCACAGACAGGACAGGGCTTGCCGCGCTGATGAGCGACTTTAAAATACTTATGAGCAGTGCCGGGCTCACCTCCGGGACGTTTATAATTGGCCACACTGGCGCCTTTGTTGCCGATAGCCTTTTTGATGACTTCTACAATGGCGTTATGAAGCTTCTTCGTTTCTTCAGAAGATAAACCTCCCGCTGTTTTCATGGGATGGATTCCGGCATTGAATAAAGCCTCATCGGCATACATATTCCCAATACCGGCTATTACCGACTGGTCCAGAAGAACGGCTTTTATAGGCGCCTTGCGTCCCTTCAGTCTCTTAGCCAAAATATCAACGCTAAAATCATCACTCAGCGGTTCCGGCCCCAGTTCAGGTATCGAATAATTTATTCCTTTATTAAGCCACATTACTCCCAGACGTCTTACATCGAAAAACGTAAGGCAGTTACCGTTATCGAATTTAAAGACAGCTCTGACATGTTTCCCGGCCGTTTCCGAATTCAATAATAAAGCCCCCGTCATTCGAAGGTGGATTACCAGTGATTTACCATTGGCAAGATTTATTATCAGGTATTTGCCGCGCCGTCGAATATCGGCGATAGTCTGACCCATCAGTTTCCGGCAGAATTCTTCGATCGAAGGCTGCAAAATTAACTTACTATCATAAATAATTATCTCTGTGAACTTATGACCGATTAAATGTGGTTTCAGCTCATTCCTTATAGTCTCTACTTCAGGCAGTTCAGGCAATGTTTTATTTGCCTCCTCATTATAAAACTGTTATATATTATTGATAACAGGAATTTGCATATACTATGATCAAACTCATTTGAGTATTAAATTATTGCCAAGTATAATGTCTTACTGTTTTACCACCGCTAATTTTAACATAAACCCTACCCCAATAATTATGGATGATAAGGATTGTCGATGAGAAATAGACTGTTCCTGACAATGGTCTGTTGTATTGCAGGAGGTGCAATGCTGGTCATCACAGGCTGCAACAGCCGGTCAGAGGATCAAACGCAAAATCAAACGCCGGAACCGAGCACGAATCAGGTACAGAACCAAGAAGATGTCACTCAATCTCAAAAATATTTCGATAAAGGCGTCAATTACTCGGAAGAGCAGAAGTGGGATAAGGCTATTAAAGAATACACCAGAGCAATCGAAGAAGATCCCGAATTCACCGAGGCTTACTATCGCAGAGGCCTTGCTTATTCAGAGAAAGAACAATACGCTCAGGCTGTAACTGATTTTGATAAAGCAATTGAACTGGATCCCGATACGGCAGCTTATTACAATGACCGCGGCAACGCTTATGCCTATCAAGGTGATCTTGACAACGCCATGACCAACTTTGAGAAAGCTATTTTGCTGGACCCTAAATTTGTCGATGCCTACAGCAATAGAAGTCGCGTCTTTTATAAATATGGCCGTTATGACCAGGCTATCCAGAATGCGGATATTGCCATCGAATTAAAACCGGACTTCGCTGAAGCCTATTATAGTAGAGGAATCGCCTTTGTCGATAAAGGTGAGTATAACAAAGCTATAGCCGATTTCGATAAAGTGATCGAGCTGGATGCTAATCACGCCGACGCCTTTGGCAATCGAGGTATAGCATACTATAAAAAGGGCAATCTAGAAAAAGCCATAGCCGATTACAGTGCCGCAATCGAGTTGAATCCCGGTTTCTCTCAAGGTTACTATTATAGGGGAATCGCTTTTAACGATAAAGGTGAATTCAAAAAGGCCATTGCTGATTTAGACAAGGCAGTTAAAATAAATCCCGATTTCTCTGAAGCTTTCTACACCAGAGGATATATGTATTGGATGCAGGCCTATGCGGAACAAAGCAAGGATTATTTAAAACGAGCTTTCGCTGATTTTAATAAAGCAATTGAGTTAAGTCCGGATATGGCACTGGCTTACCTTTATCGAGGATCTATATATGATGAAACTGGCGATAAGGCTCAAGCTAAAGTCGATTTTAGGAAATGTATCGAGCTGACGGATAATCCAGATATCAAGGAAAAGGCACAGCAGCTATTAAATAATATCGGAGGATAGTCCTTAAGTAACAAGGCCTTATTCCATATCCCCCCAGTTCTTGCTTAATTTAATCTCGATTTCCAGCGGCACTTTAAGTTTTATAGCTTGAGGCATCAATGCCGAGACCAAATCTTTCATAATATCTTTTTCCTCGGGAGGGACTTCAAAAATAAGCTCATCATGGACCTGCAGCAGCATCTTGCTCTTCAATCCCTTCTTTTTCATTTCACGGTAAATGTTGATCATAGCTATCTTGATAATATCCGCGGAAGTACCCTGCACCGGCATGTTGATAGCCATCCGTTCGGCGGACTCCCTTATCTGCCTGTTGGGCGATTTGATTTCCGGGATATAACGTCGCCTGCCGAGCACGGTTTCCACGTACCCCTTCTCCCTGGCTTGGGTCTTGGTTACTTCAATATATTCCTTTACTCCGGGATACTTCTGGAAATAAGACTCGATAAACCGGGTAGCTTCTTCCCGACTGAAATCGGTAGCCTGCTCCAGGCCATAATTGCTCATACCGTAAATAACACCGAAATTTATCGTTTTAGCGGTGCGGCGCATCTCTTTACTTACTTTATCAGCGGGCACATTAGATACCAGTGCAGCAGTTGAGGTATGAACATCCTCGCCTTTAAGAAACGTCTCAATTAATGCCCGGTCCTGGGAAATGTGAGCCAATGCCCTTAGATCAATTTGAGAATAGTCAGCCGACAGCAGATACCATCCCGGTTGGGCAATGATTGCCTTTCTTATTTTCCCCCCTATCTCTCCCCTTACCGGTATATTCTGAAGGTTCGGTTCGCTTGAAGAAAGCCTCCCGGTGGTAGTCCCTGTCTGATTAAAACTGGTATGTAATCTCCCTGTCCTGGGATTTACTAAAGCAAGAAATGCATCGGTATAGGTCGATTTAATCTTGGACACCTGCCGGTATTGAAGTATCAGCTCTATCATGGGATGGGTCCCCTTTAATTCCTCCAAAGCCGAAGCATTGGTGGAATAACCGCTTTTAGTCTTGCGCGATTTGGGTAATCTCAATTCCTGATAAAGGACCTGTGAAAGCTGTTGCGATGAATTTATATTAAATTTATGGCCCAGCTGGTTATAGATTTCCGCCTCCAGCTTCAGCATCTCTGCTCCCAGGTCCTGCGACATGGTTCTCAGTAGTTCCGTATCCAGAGCCACACCGTTTCTTTCCATTTCCAATAACACCGGGACCAGAGGCATCTCGACTTCGGTAAAAAGCTTCCAGAGCCCTTCCTTCCGCAGCTCCTGCTCCAGAATATGTTTCAACCTCAGCGTCATATCGGCATCGGCGCAGGCATAATCCGCAGCATGCTCTATATCAACCTGGGCCATGGTAATCTGCTTGGCGCCCTTACCCAGCAAATCAACAATAGGAGTCATTTCAATGCCTAACTTATTAAAAGCCATGGCCTTCAATCCCAGTGCTTTATATCCCAGGAGATGACCGGCAATCATAGTATCGAAAATGAGATTGCCCAGTTCTATGCCGTAACAGGCAAGCACCATCATGTCATATTTACCATTATGGGCTATTTTGCCGATCTTCATGTCGGCTGCAATCGACTTCAGCTTTTCAACTACCAGTGATAGCGGCAACTGGGTAATACTGCTCAACACCTGATGTCCCACCGGAATATAAAAGGCTTTCCCCTCTTTTATCGACACCGAAATCCCGACCAATTCTGCCGTCATAGCTTCCAAGCTCGACGTCTCCAGGTCTATAGTAAATTCTCCGGCGGAGGTCAACTGTTTTATAAGCTTTTCCAGAGCTTCATCGTTACTGATTACAGCATAATCACCCTTTGATTCGACATTGCTCTTAACGGCAGCCGGAGCATTGCCCATTTCTTCCGGCAATCTTGTCAGCAATTCAACGAACTCCAGGTCATAGAACAGGTCGACTACATGCTGGCGATCATAAGCGCTGACCTGACAGGAGTCCAAATTCAAATCCACCGGCACATCGGTTACAATCGCTACCAACTCTTTATTTTGCATAACCTGTTCCCTGTGATCACTCAGCAGATTCTGCAGTTTCTCAGGATTTACTTCAGTGATCCGCGAATATATTTCATCTATACTGCCGAATTGGTTCAGCAGTTTGACCGCCGTCTTTTCACCGATACCGGGGACGCCGGGAATGTTGTCTGACGGATCACCTGTCAGAGCTTTATAATCGATTAATTGCTCAGGCCCGATACCATATTTTGCCCGAACCCCTTCTTCATCATATAAAACGGTATCGCCGAATCCGCGGCGTGGCGACATCACTTTAACCTCAGGTGATACTACCTGGAGCATATCATTATCTCCGGTAACAATGATTGTATCCACATTATTCTGGCTGGCCTGGCGGCTAAGAGTACCCAGAATGTCGTCGGCTTCGTAACCCTCTATCTCAAACTGGGGAAGATTAAAAGCCTCAGACATTTGATGAACTCGTTTAATCTGGCTGATCAGCTCATCGGGTGTTTTGGGGCGGTGTTGCTTGTACTCGGCAAATTGTTTATGCCTGAATGTCGGCGCCGGTGAATCGAAAGTTATCGCCCAATAAGTAGGATTTATATCTTTCATCACCTTCAATAATGTGCTTACAAAACCCTTTACCGCATTGACCATTTCTCCGGTCCGGGATACGGTAAGCGGCGGCAGCGCATGATACGCTCTGTGTACTAAAGCATTGCCGTCGAAAAGTAACAGCAGTTTTCTCTCTTTGGTCATGATTTTAGACTTCGGTTGAACAAGTATAGGCCCATTATATATCATATTGACAATCATGCTATACTGAAAAGCACTTCTAAGGGACTACCATGCAGAAAAAAGATTTGCTTTCCGTTGCAGATTTAACTGCTTCAGAAACTAACGACTTAGTTAACAAGGCTTATAAAATGAAACTTAAGGGAGCTGCCCAAACTCTCCGTGAAAAAGCCGTGGCTTTACTTTTTGAAAAGCCTTCTTTACGAACACGCGTTAGTTTTGAACTGGCTATACATCAACTCGGCGGCTACTGCATATATCTCTCTCCCGATGAAGTAGGCCTGGGCAAACGGGAACCGGTAGCAGATGTAGCACGGGTGCTCGACCGCTATGTACAGGGAATTATAGCACGCACCTTCTCTCATCAAACTCTGCAGACGCTGGCCCAAAGTTCTAAAGTGCCGGTTATTAACGCACTCTCCGACCGGGAACATCCCTGCCAGGCTCTGGCCGACATACTGACCATTTATGAAAAGAAAGGAGAACTGCGAGGTCTGAAGCTGGCCTATATAGGTGACGGCAACAATGTAGCCAACAGCCTGCTTCTGGCATGTTCACAAACCGGGGTCGACTTTCAAATTGCCTCACCGCAAGGTTACGAGCTAAAAAAGGAAATACTGCAAACCGCCGGAGAGATCGCTGCTCAAACAGGCAGTAAGATTACTGTGACCGACGATCCGCACCAGTCTGCCAAAGACGCAGATATAATATATACAGATGTCTGGACCAGCATGGGACAGGAGGCTGAGGTTAAAAAACGGCGCACCGACTTTTCCGGCTACCAGGTAGACACAGACTTATTATCACTGGCTAAAAAAGAAGTCATTTTCATGCATCCGTTGCCTGCCCATCATGGCGAGGAGATCGCCGCTGGACTTCTGGATCACCCCGGTTCAGTTGTATTCGACCAGGCCGAAAACAGACTGCATATGCAAAAAGCATTACTGGCCGAAATATACAAGAACTATAGACGAGAAAAGTAGTTAGTGATATCCTAATAGTCCAGACCTGATTTGAATAGTAATCCAAACTGATAAATATGAAACCTGTCATTGCCATAGTGGGGAGAGCCAATGTCGGTAAATCGACTCTATTTAACCGGCTGGCAGGCAAACCGATAGCCATTATCGAGGATTTACCGGGCACAACCAGAGATAGAGTATTTGCCGATACTTATCTTCAAGATCATGAGGTAACTTTAATCGATACCGGAGGCCTTGATCCGTCCCCCGACTCTCCTATGGATCAAAAAATTAAATACCAGGTCGAAGCGGCAATCGCAGAGGCAGATGTAATTATATTTTTGGTGGATGTAAAAGACGGAATAATTGGAACCGATTGGGATGTAGCAGACCGCTTACGCAAATGCAGCAAACCTGTGGTCCTGGCGGTTAATAAAGCCGATAATACTAAAATGGAAAGCCTTTCGGAGGAATTTTATAAACTGGGTATAGATTCACCGGTTATTATCAGCGCTCATCATGGTCGCGGTATAAACGATTTAATGGACCGAGTAATCAGTCTTCTGCCGGAGGTAGCGACCACCGAAATTGACTCGGAAAGACCGAAGCTGGCTATCCTGGGCCGGCCCAATGCCGGCAAGTCGATGTTGCTCAATGCAATTATCGGTAAAGAGAGGGCCATCGTCGATAACATTCCGGGGACAACACGTGATGCTATCGATACGGTTTTCAATTATAATGGCCGGGAATTATTGCTGATAGATACCGCCGGCATCAGACGCCGCAAAAGGGCCGGCATAGGAGTAGATTACTATAGCTTAATCAGGTCATTGCGCACTATAAATCGCTGCGACATCGCTTTCCTGGTTATAGACGCTACCGAGTATATTACCGCTCAGGACACGCATATAGCCGGATATATTAAAGAAGCATGCAAAGGTATGATAATAATAATCAATAAATGGGACCTTATCTCCGATATTACAGAAAAAGAATATGCCGGGTATGCCAGAGAGCGGTTTAAGTTTATGTCACATATACCTGTATTATTTATTTCAGCCAAATATGGTTATGGAGTGGATAAAATAATACCCAGGGCAATGGAAATATGGCAGGAAAGGCAAAAACAACTGCCCAACTCCGCCATAGATAAACTTATCAAGCAAGCATTAAGCACTCAGGCACCGCCGAGAAAAGGGCTGAGGAGACTGGACATTATTCGTGCCTATCAGGACGGAATCAATCCTCCTACATTCGCTTTTCTGGTCAATGATCCCAAGCTTGTTCACTTCTCCTATCAGCGCTTTCTGGAAAATAAGCTTCGTCAGACTTTTGGATTTTCCGGTACTGCATTACAGCTGATATTTAAGAAGGCACCGAAGAGAAGGGCCCGGAGATCAGGAGTTAAGAAAATATAATGGAAATAGGAAAAATATTAATAATCGTTGTAATTTCATATTTGCTGGGTGCCATTCCCGCAGGCATGCTTATAAGTAAAGTGATGGGAAAGATCGATATAACTAAATACGGCAGCGGTAATGTCGGCACGGCTAATGTAACACGTACCCTGGGACCAAAGGCAGGAGTCGCTGTTACGGTCATCGATCTGGGTAAATCTATCATTGCGCTGCTGCTGGCAAATATTATCATCGGTAATGACCTGATACTTTGGGCTGGCTTCCCCGATAGTTTTCAGGGACAGGTCGCTCAGGTATCAGCCGCGCTAATGGCAATGATAGGGCATAACTGGTCGGTATTCATGAAATTCCGCGGCGGCAAAGGCGTAACTGCATACGAAGGCGGCTGGCTGGTTATATGTCCACCGATAGCTCTCTTCGGCGGCGCCCTATTTATCCCGACCGTCTTATTTACCAAATACGTTTCATTAGGATCGATTATCGGAACGCTGGGAATCTTCCTTTTAGTCACTGTCCTGACACTGGCACTGGGGAACCCGCCTATTTATCTGGCATATAGTTTTGTGGGATTATTATCAATTGTTTACCAGCATCGTGATAATATCGGCAGGCTGAGGGCGGGCACCGAAAGAAAAATGAGTTTAAATTTAATTAAGTCGAGTCCTAATCCGAGTTAAGATCATGGCTATTATTTCTATAATCGGCGCTACTACCTGGGGAAATACAGTGGGCAGGCTGCTGGCAAAAAATGGAGCCGACGTCAATACCTGGACCAGGACCGAAGCCAGGGCTAAAGAGTTGATTGATGAGCAACTGAAATTAGCCCCCGGGACTTCCCTTGAAAAACAAATCAATTTCACCGGCGATATCGCGACAGCGATGAATTCAGCAGAATTGGTAGTCCTGGGAGTGCCGGCGCAAAGCCTGCGGCAGAATGTTAAACAGATAAAAGAATACACTTCCCCTGATATGGTATTTGTTAGTCTTGCCAAAGGTCTCGAAGCCCAAACCGGAAAACGTATGTCAGAGATAATTATCGAAGAGATCGCTTCTATATCCCCTGATAACGTCTGTGTGCTATCAGGCCCCAACCTGTCTCAGGAGATCAACCGGGGATTACCCGCCTCATCGGTATTGGCTGCTCATAATTCCGAAACTGCCGAAAAGGTGAAACACTTTTTTCATGCTCCCGATTTTATTGTTTATGCCAGCGACGATATCATAGGTGTTGAGCTGTGCGGTGCTTTAAAAAATGTTATTGCTCTGGGAGCCGGAATGGTGGACGGGCTGGGATTGGGAAACAATGCTAAAGCCACATTGATAACCATGGGTTGGGCCGATGTGACATCGCTCGGTGTATCTCTGGGCGCAAGATCGACTACCTTCTACGGGCTGGCCGGACTCGGGGATCTGATAACTACCTGTGCCGGATCGTTGAGCCGCAATCATTACGTAGGCCGTGAAGTAGCCACCGGTCGCTCCCTCGCTGAGGTAAAAGCATCCATGTCCAACATAGCTGAAGGCATCGATACTACTTATGCGGCGTATAACCTGTCATGTAAGCTGGATATCGAAACCCCTATAATCGATCTTATCTACCGGGTCCTGTTCAAATCTTTACCGCCGATCGAAATAGCTAACAGACTAAAGTACGGATTAGAACCGTAGCTCAAAAAGAGCTTCCCCGGGAAGTAATCCTATTTTTTACTTTTATGCCAGCCATCGAGATCCTTTGCGGGCAGCGTTTTGGCCAGTTCTTCCATCAGCCGCCGCTGATTGCCGTCAAGTGATTCGGGTGTTACCACACAAACCTTGACGTACTGATTTCCTTTACCCTTACCGTCCAGGCTTTGAACGCCTTTGCCTTTAAGACTGAATATTTTTCCATGCTGTGTACCGGACGGGACCTTCAACATGGTACTGCCATCTAATGTCGGTATTTCTATGTCACTTCCCAGAGCTGCCTGAGCGAAATTAATAGGCAACTCAAAATGTATATCATTGCCTTCCCTGACAAAAAGTTTATGAGACCCGATTGAGAAATTGATATAGACATCCCCGGGTGAACCTCCGTAAACACCTGCCTGCCCTTCGCCGCGGAGACGCATGCGGTAGCTTTCCTCTACTCCTGCCGGTATCGATATATCAATCTTTCTTTTTACCTTTTCTCTGCCGTTACCCTTACACTGGGGGCAAGGTTCGGCAATACTGGTACCTTCACCATTGCAACTCGGGCAGGTAGTAACCTGGGTGAATTGTCCGAAAAGACTCTGATGTGTCCGCCGTACCTGACCGTTACCATTACAACTCGAACATCTCTGAGGATTCGTCCCCGGCTTAGCGCCGATGCCGTTACATAAAAAGCATTTTTCAATCCTCCAGATCTCTATCTCCTTTTCCACCCCGAAACAGGCCTCCTCAAAAGTTAAACTGACCTTAGTCTGCAAGTCCGAACCTTTCTGAGGGCTGCGGCTTCGACTTGCCGTTGCCGCACCGCCGAAAAAAGCATCGAAAATATCGCCGAGGCCTCCGAAACTGAAGCCGTCAAAGCTACCCCAGTCCGAATCGATAACTCTTCCGTAGCGGTCATAGGAACTCCGTTTTTGATCGTCGGACAGCACTTCATAAGCTTCGTTGATCTCTTTAAAAAGGTCTTCGGCTCCGTCATTTCTATTATGGTCGGGATGATACTGAAACGCCAGTTTTCGAAATGCTCTTTTTATTTCCTCATTACTGGCATTCCTGGACACTCCCAGTATTTCATAGTAATCTCTTTTAGATGCCATATATTTATATCACCTCAATCTTCCAGTATAACCAATATTTTGATCAATCTGCAAATCACAAATTCAGACAACATGAAAACGGTGGATATCCAGCCGGCGGACACTCCGTCATACCTGTCTTTATGACGGTAAACAATGTATTTGTCCGATTTATACTGCCTGATGTATGATTGTTATTAAGCATGAAAGAAAAACTCCGTAATTATTTCTCCTCACGTAAAAAAAAGGTAATAGAAGATAACCGGTTTATCAGGGCAGCCGTCCTGATCCCTCTCTTCCTCAAAGACAACGAATACCACATCCTTTTTACCAAGAGAAGCCATCATGTGCTTCACCATAAAGGTGAGATATCGTTTCCCGGCGGTAAATACAGTGAATCCGATTCCAGTTTTCTGGAAACAGCTCTAAGAGAGAGTTGGGAGGAGATACGTTTAAATCCGGAAGACGTCGATATTCTGGGGGAACTGGATGATGCCAGGACATCGACCTCTGGCTTTGTTATCTCCCCATTTGTTGCCTTTGTCCCCTACCCCTATGAATTTATCAAAGAACCATTTGAGATTAACGAGATACTGTATATACCTGTATCGGCCCTATTAAAAATCGCCGGTCACAGCAAACAAGTAGCGACCGGCGATGATAAAGAAGAAATCGAATACTGTTTCGAATACCAGGGGAAAGTTATCTGGGGGGCCACAGCAAGGATTTTGAAACAGCTATTAGATATTATAGACAACGTGGGTGGAGCTCAGTGAATCTTTTAGCTCTTCTTCTCCTTTTTAGTTTCGGTTACTTTCTTGGCCCTGGCTTTAACCTTAACGGTCTTAGGTTTGGAACTCGGGGATTTCGGTATGGTTACGGTCAGAACACCGTTCTCCAGTCCAGCTTCCGCTTTACTTATTTCAAGCCCGGCGGGGAGCGGTAAATTGCGAGTTAAAGCGCCGTAACGGCGTTCCCGGCGATAGTAATCCTCATTCTTCATTTCTTCTTCCGTCTTCGTCTCACCTTTGATGGTCAGAGTTTCGTCACTTATCTCGATGTCCAATCCCTCTGCCTCGATTCCGGGCATCTCCGCCTTTACTACCAGCTCTTTCTCCGTGTCATACACGTCGACAGCCGGATTGGAATGACCGTTGAAGGTAAAAGGAACCCAATGCGGACCTACCGCGCTGTTATCGAGAAATCTATCCATCTCCCTGAATAAATCCAGTGAGTTATTTAATGGTTTCCAGCGTACTATGTTCATACATTCACCTCTCTTTATTTGTTTTCCTGAGCTCCACTTTTATAAATATTATAAAGTATGTTATTAATTTTGTCAATATTTCTTAATAAAGTTTATTAGCTTTCTTAAATAACATTATTGACAATATAGAGAAAAATCATTATAATTTTTCTATTAATATATAAAATATATGAATTGAGTGAAATATTATGGCAGGTAAAGATTATTATAAGACCCTGGGAGTCGGACGGAATGCCTCGGAAAAAGAGATAAAAAAAGCTTACAGACAGCTTGCCAGGAAATATCATCCCGATGTTAATCCGGGAGATAAATCAACCGAGTCAAAATTTAAAGCTATCAATGAAGCTTATGAAGTGCTTTCTGACCCGGATAAACGCAAGAAGTACAATCAATATGGAGACCAGTGGCAATATGCCGATCAGTTTGCCAAGGCCGGTTATAAGACCGCTCCGGGTTCTTCGTTCGGAGGAAACTCCTGGAGTTCATCGAGAGGCCGCACTTATACAACCACTAATTTCGGTGGTTTCGGAGACCTGGGCAGCATACTTGATAATCTTTATCGGGGGTTCGGGAGCAGCGCCAAAGCGGGTAGACGCCCTGCCAGGCCCCAAAGCTCGGAATCAACCATAGAAGTTACTTTGGAGGAAGCCTATCAGGGCTCCAAGCGTCTGCTGCAACTGCAGGTCGACAACACCTGCCCTGAATGCGGTGGAAGCGGCAGGTCCGCCACGGCGCGCGGCAAGGCATGTGGCACCTGCAGAGGTGCCGGCATTATCCCGAGAATCAAACGCCTTGAGGTTAAGATACCTTCCGGTGTCAACAACGGCTCCAAAATAAGATTGTCCGGTGAGGCTGGCGGATACGGCGGAGCTAAAGGCGATTTATATCTCGTCGTTAAGATGTTACCTCACAAAACTTTTGAACGTAAGGGAGATGACCTTTACACCGATATAAATGTCCCCCTGCTGACAGCTATGCTTGGAGGGGAGATGGAATTACAGTTTCTGAAAGGTAAACTGGCATTGAAAATACCGCCGGAGACTCAAAACGGCAGTGTGATTCGCCTGGCAGGAAAAGGCATGCCTCTTCTGGGGAAGCAAACTTACGGGAACCTGTATGCTAAAGTTAAGGTAGTATTGCCTACGAAATTAACGCCACAGGAGAAAAAACTATTTGAGCAATTGAAGGCAATCCGGCCTGGATAGGGAATTGATATAAGACTTTTTAAGGTGATAAGATAAAATGGATTCGGATAATGAACCTAAATATGTGATAAGTGTAGCAGCCCGAATCGTAGGTATCGAGACTCATACCCTGCGGTATTACGAAAAAACGGGTTTGATTCAGCCATACCGTTCTAAAGGAAATATCCGTTATTACTCGGAGAGCGATATAGAGCTGCTTCGTCACGTAAAAACGCTGGCCTGTGATCTTGGAGTCAATCCGGCAGGTGTCGAGGTTGTGATCAGGATGGCAAAAAAGATGGCCGATATGCAGCGTAAAATAGAACAATTGGAATCCCGGGGCGGGCAACCGCAACAGGACAATATGAATATAAACGAAGAGGATGAATAGCGGGCAGGGATGACTGACGCGGAGAGGAAGCCAGACCTCAGGATGGGCTGATAACTCTGCCGTAAACTATTGCTATCGATATGGTACACAATCGTGAAAAAGAAGCTGTGACTTTAAATAGGAGACGACTATGAGACCGGAAAGATTTACAGAACAAGCAAGAGAAGTTATTACACGTTCCCAGGAGATGGTACAGCGCCGCCAGCACAGCCAGTGGGATGTAGAACATATTTTACTGGCGCTGCTGGAGCAGGAGGACGGCCTGGCATCGCAGATACTGGACAAGCTGGGACTGGATGTTAATGTGTTAAAAGACAAACTGGAAGCCGCACTGGAAAACACCCCCAAGGCAACTTCAGCCGGACAGATATATGCTACTCCCCGTGTCCTGGCCCTGTTCGAAAATGCCGATAAAGAGGCCAGGCAATTAAAAGACGAGTTCATCAGCATCGAGCACCTGCTACTGGCAAGCGCCATGGACGAAACCGGAGAGATGGCTAAAGCATTAAAGGAGCATAATATCGACCGCGAAAAACTTCTGCAAACGATAAATGAGATACGCGGCGGCCACCGTGTCGACGATCCCAGGGCGGAAAGCAAATACCGTTCTCTGGAGAAATACGGGCGTGATCTTACCGAGATCGCCAGGGCGGGCAAACTCGATCCCGTTATCGGTCGCGATGAAGAGATAAAGCGGGTAATGCAAATACTTATCCGCCGGACTAAAAATAATCCGGTGATTATAGGTGAGGCCGGTGTCGGCAAAACGGCTATCGCCGA
>CAZEAR010000027.1:13746-16681 GCA_964510365.1 uncultured Dehalococcoidales bacterium
ATGTTCCCGATTCTTTAAAAAATAAAAAGGTCGTCGCTCTGGATATGGCGGCGCTGGTTGCCGGGGCCAAATTCAGGGGAGAGTTCGAAGAGAGATTGAAAGCGGTTATGGATGAGGTGCGCCAGTCCAACGGAGAGGTGCTCCTTTTTATCGATGAGATGCATACGGTGGTCGGCGCCGGCTCTGCAGAAGGCGCCATCGATGCCAGCAATATGCTGAAACCGGCGCTGGCGCGAGGTGAATTACGATGCATCGGCGCCACCACATCGGACGAATACCGTAAATATATTGAGAAAGATAAAGCGCTGGAAAGGAGGCTGCAGCCTCTGTTCCTGGAGGAACCGAGCGTTGAGAATGCCATGGAAATGCTGCGCGCTCTCCGCCCCAGGTATGAAGCTCATCACAAGATAGCGATCGATGATTCCGCACTGGTAGCTGCCGTACAGCTCAGCCAGCGCTATATTTCCGACAGGTTTCTGCCGGATAAAGCCATAGACCTTATTGATGAAGCCGCCAGTAAATTACACATCGACATGGAAAGCGCCCCTCCTGCAGTTAAAGAACTGGACCAGCAAATCCAGAAGCTGGTGAATGAGGAGGAGGCGACCTTTCAGCGGGGAGATTATGAAGTAGCGGCGGAGCTGAGAACGGAACGATTGAAGCATGAAGCAGAATATAATAAGGCCAGGACAGAGTGGCTGCAGCGGGAAAAAATTATGAGCACGGTTACCGAAGAAACCATAGCCGATCTGATTTCGAAGTGGACCGGAATTCCCGTTTCCCGCATGCTGGAAGGCGAAGCTGAAAAATTGCTTCACATGGAAGACAGGCTGCATGAAAGAATCGTAAACCAGGAAGAAGCTGTTTCCCTCATTTCCGAAGCGGTAAGGCGGGGCCGGGCCGGCCTTAAAGACCCTCGTCGTCCGGTGGGCAGCTTTATTTTCCTCGGGCCGACCGGCGTCGGCAAAACGGAGCTGGCCAAAGCTCTTGCCCAGTTCCTGTTTGACGATGAGGATGCTTTGATACGTATCGATATGTCCGAGTACACCGAAAAGCATACTGTATCGCGCTTGATCGGTGCTCCTCCGGGATATGTCGGCTATGAAGAAGCGGGGCAGCTTACCGAAGCAGTCCGCAGGCGACCCTACCGGGTTATCCTGTTCGACGAAATCGAGAAAGCACATCCCGATGCCTTCAACATCTTGCTTCAAATACTGGAAGACGGTCGACTGACCGATGGACATGGCAGGACAGCCGACTTCAGGAATACGGTTATCATTATGACCAGCAATCTGGGTACTGAGGAGTTCCAGCGCCAGTCTATAGGTTTCACCCGCCAGGACAAGGGCGAGACACAGCGTCTTAAGAGCGCAGTTGATGCCGCATTGAAGCGTGCCTTCAGACCTGAATTCCTGAACAGGATCGATGATATAGTCATTTTTGAACCGCTGACCGAAGAGCATTTGAAGAAGATTATCGACCTGCTGATAAAAGAAGTGCAAAAACGGCTGGTTGACCGACGCATCGAACTGGACCTCAATGACGAGGCCAAAGCCTGGCTGTTGAAAGAAGGCTACGATCCCGTCTTTGGAGCGCGTCCGCTTCGCCGGGCGATTCAACGATATGTGGAGAATCCTCTTTCCAACCGCATTTTAAGCGGGGAGTTCAAGGACGGAGATAAAGTATATATCGCTGTTAAGGATGAAAAGCTGACCTTCAGCCCGGGGAAACCATCTACTGCAAAGGAGAAAGTGAAGATCGGCAAATAAATGGTAGACCCTCAAATATCCGCAGATCCGAACAGGCGAAAATTCAGAATACGGGACGTGCTAATCACCGCTGCGGCTTTGCTTATTACCGTAGCCATGTGCGCTGCCCTCATTTTCTACTGGGAGGATATCAGCCGGGCAAAAAATTACGGCTATCTCGGGGTCTTTATTATTAACATCTTTGCCGGATCGGCTGCGCTTATACCGGTGCCGGGGATAATCATCGTTTTCACCCTGGGCAGCAAGCTGAATCCGGTCCTGGTCGGAGCTGCAGCCGGACTCGGCGAAGCCATCGGCGGTTTAACTATATACCTTGCCGGCTACGGAGGACACAAAGCCATTAAATCGATCAACCATCCCATTACCTATAGATTTGAGGACTGGATACGGCGGCGGGGATCTATTGCCATCTTTCTTATGTCGGCGATAATCAATCCTTTATACTACCCGTTTATAGCTATAGCTGGCATGTTGCACTTCGGTCTGGTAAAATTCTTCTTTCTTTCCTGGGCCGGTAAAACAGTGAAAGGCATTTGCATTGCCTACCTCGGCTTTTTCGGTTTGGGTTCGTTATTACGTTTGATAGGAATAGGAGTATAAACTATGACAAAAGACATGGGTAAACCTAGGAGCTGGTATCTAGCGCTGTTTTTATCGATTTTCCTGGGATTTTTCGGCGTTGACCGGTTTTACATCGGCAGGACACGTTCCGCTATAGTAAAACTGATAACCCTGGGGTGTTTCGGTGTCTGGTGGTTAAGCGATATCATTTTAATAGCGAGCGAGTATCGAAAAGACGCCTGGGGCAGGCCTTTACAACACTAATAAGTTATTCTTTACGTATGATTATGGCTTCTGCTCGATGGATGCGCCGTTGCTTATTTCCACCGGCACATAAGGGCGAAGATCGCCGCAGCGAGTACCACGACTCCGATTACTATTATAGCTATAATATCTGTCGATAGTTCTATATTATCAAACATTATTTACCCTGTATTCACCTGTAATATATTAACTACACGTTTTTAACCGATTTGTCAACCATAACCGGAGGGGAATAGCGCATTGAACGCCCCCCGATATTTATGCTAGACTTACAGGACATTACTTTACGGGGCTGTAGCTCAATTGGGAGAGCGTCTGACTGGCAGTCAGAAGGTAGTGGG
>CAZEAR010000028.1:0-5741 GCA_964510365.1 uncultured Dehalococcoidales bacterium
GCCTCGTACCAAGTCGGCGAGGTATATCGCCAGCATTGAGATACCGTACAAAGGCATTCTCAAGCACAGTAATCTGGCAGTCCAGCATACTGATATCCACCATCTGGCCTTCTCCGCTTTTGTTGCGCTCCTGTAACGCCGCCAGGATAGCGATGCACATAAATAATCCTGCAGTTATATCACCGTAAGACACACCGGGCCTTATGGGAGGGCCGTCAGGTTCGCCGGTGATACTCATAACGCCGCCCATAGCCTGAATTATTACATCGTAAGCCGGTTTTTCGGTATAGGGCCCGTACTGGCCAAAACCGGAACCTGCTATATAGATAATTCCTTGATTACGAGCTTTAACTTCTTCATAGCTCAATCCCAATTTTTCCATTGTACCGGG
Organism: uncultured Dehalococcoidales bacterium; assembly: GCA_964510365.1. Classification (GTDB taxonomy): domain Bacteria; phylum Chloroflexota; class Dehalococcoidia; order GIF9; family UBA5629; genus CAZEAR01. The sequence continues at coordinate 392 of CAZEAR010000028.1, forward strand.
TACATAGTTTTCAACCAGAACATCGGCCTTCTCTATAAGTTTTAATAAAATCTCCCGTCCCTGTTCGGTCTGTAGATTCAGAGTTATGCTTTTCTTATTGCGGTTCAGGCTAAGAAAATAAGTACTTTGTCCTCTTACAACGGGATGGTTTCCTCGGGCAATATCGCCGACATCAGGCCTCTCCACTTTAATAACTTCCGCCCCCATATCACTGAGCAGCATGGTACAAAAAGGACCGAACAGCACCTGCGTTAGATCAATCACTCTTATTCCATTAAGTGGACCAGCCATCAATTACCTCACTTTCTTTAAAACTCTACTGCACACATAACTTTCTATTATAACAAAATCTATACTGCAAACCCGGACATAACTTTAATAGAAAAGATAATCATAATAATCATTAAACTTCAGCCTTTTGTTGGCGGGTAATAATTGCTGTAAATATAGCAATAAGTAAAAAGCAGATTGCTCCTATTATAAAGGCGAACAGGTAACTGCCGGTATGATCAAAAATAAGTCCTCCTATGAAAGGCCCAACGGCAGCACCTAAGAACCAGGCTGTAGTAGTCCAGCCTATTATCAGACTGATGTCTCTGTTACCGAAAACTTCAGCGATAGTTACAGTTATTGTTACAATAATCCCTCCCCAGCATAGACCAAACAGACCGGCAAAAAGATAAAACATCCATAAATCTTTAATAAACAATAACAAGACCATTGCGGCAAAACCCAGCAGCGCCAGAAAAACAAATATCGCTCTTTTACTGATAATATCCGAGGAACCGCCACCGAACAATTTTCCAGCAATGGATGTGCAACCTATGATACTGATTATAAAGGCGGCATTAATTGTGGAGATTCCGATATCCGTTGCGTGCGGTACAATATGAGTAGTAACTAGATATACGCACGAAGAAAGCAATAAACGGGTGAACCATAAAAACCAGAAGCTACGGGTTCTGAACGCTTCCCATATGGTTATTCCGGGTGTTTGAATATCGGTCTGTTTCTTATCAAACTCTACTCCGCTGTTATCGAGTTGTTTGTCATTTGGTTGTGTACTGTTATCCTGCTGATTATTCCGCAGAAACAGGGCGGAAATAATAATAATAATTAAGCCCCCTGCTGAGCCGACAATAATGCTGGTCATTCTCCAATCGAATCTGGAGATTAAATAAGCAATAACCGGTATCAGGAGTAATCCTGCTCCGCCGCCTGACCCGGCGATACCGAGTGCTAAACCGCGCTTCTTGGTAAACCATTTACAAATCATTGCATTTACCAGAGTGAATGTTGAGCCGTTCCCTACGGCCAGTAGCAAGCTATAGGTAAGAAATACTTGCCATGTCTGAGTTGCCTGACTTGTTAACAAAAGGCTTATAATAGTAAATAGCCCCATTACCATACCTGTAATCTTGGGGCCGTATTTCCCCATCGCCCATCCACCTAAAACCGAAAAAACACCGCACAGCAATAAATAGCAGGAAAAAATGGCCGAGGTTAATGCTCTGTTGATATCGAACTCGGCCACTATTGATTTGAAGAATACACTGTAAGAATAGCGTATACCAAACATGACAAATTCGATAATAAAAGCTGCGGCTAAAATAACCCAGCTACTAATAAGGGGATTATCGGTTTTAAAAGAGAGTTTCATATTAAATAGAGTTAACCTGATATTTACCAAGCCTCTTCAATTCGGAAGCCATATCATCCAATCCAAGCGAATGCATTTTCTCCATCGTAGGAATGCCCGATATTCTGTCCCAACCCCTTAATTCATAGTATTCATCTAGAAGGTTTTCTATTACTTTACGGGACAAGATGGCCCCTTTTGCAGGACCTTCCGGTAATGACTCATTGAAAAATCTATCCGGCCAGATATCGTCTTTTCTGGTCAATCCATGCATTACATTATATGCTTTCAAGGTATTGACTATTTTCTCACCGTAGTAGATGATCTCCTGTGGAGTTGTATCATGACCGGTGGCCGTTGAATAAAGTTTGGAAAGGTATGTTGGTCCCCATGCCAGCTGGAACCCAACCGGGAAAAAACACAGGCCGAAGGCGTTAACTACTGAGTACAAATCTTCGAACCATTTACACATCATAGGCTTACCCTGCCATGTATTGGGCACTTCTTCAGGCGGCATGCAATATATTTTTTGTTTCACATCATCGAACATATCGAATTTATCGATCCACCAGTTCGGATTATATCTTTCAGCGTGGAAATGAGTGTTCTTTACATTATCTGCTCCCCGAGGATTCACCAATGAACCAAAAAGCCATCCGCATGTTCCGGCTCTGGGATCGGGCACCAGTGACAGTTCCATACCTTTTATAGTCAGTGAACACTGCCGGGCATCTTTACCTATAACCAAAGCTGCTCTTTTGCTGCCCTCGGCAAGAATGTTACCTATACCTTCTCTATAAGCTATACTTTTGATTAATGCAATAGCGGCGCTCTCATTGCCCCAGGATAGATCCAGGCCATCGGTATCGGATGAGGTAATAATCCCTCGCTGATATAGTTCCATGGCAAAGGCGACGCATGCTCCGGTTGATTCATTATCCAGTCCAAGTTGATGACATAATTCTTTACATTTATAAATTGCCGGCAGATTATCAATTGCACAACTCGCTCCCCATGTTAGAGCGACACCGGGCATAGTACCGCGACCTATTCTGGTACCGGCATATTGACCATCCTTGACTTCGGCCAGATCAAAACAGGATATCGGGCAGGCGAAACAAGTACCTTCCTTTTTAGTGATATACTGCTGTGCTATCTTACGAGTTCTAGTTTCCTCCCAATCAGAAACGATACCAGTCTGGTAGTTTCTGCCAGGAAGACAACCACGTTGTAAATTTAAAACTCGTACATCTACATGGGAAGCAGCCGACAGTTTTTTAGCATTGCTTGCTTCCATCAGACGTGCTCTGGCCTCCTTTACAGCCTCGCTAAATTTTTCAGGGCTGGCGATAGGAGTTTTCCCCGTGCCCGAAACTGCTATAGCCTTGAGCTTCTTAGCACCCATTATAGCTCCGGCGCCACATCTGCCGGCGACATGATAATAATCATTTACCGGACAGGCATATCTAACCAGGTTTTCCCCCGCTGGTCCTATGCTCAGGACAGATACAGACTTGGAAGCCGAAGATCCCAGCTCCGCTTTTAAAATATCTTCGGTAGTGTCAGTATACTTTCCCCAGAGGTGTACTGCATCTCTGATCTCAACCTCGTTATCATTGATCCGGAGGTATACAGGTTTATCGGCTTTTCCCCTAACGACTAGCATATCGAAGCCGGCGTGTTTCAGGAAGGTACCCCACATACCCCCTGTGTTCCCTGTGCCTATACCTCCTGTTAAAAGTGATTTAGTGGTTATTTCCGTTCTCCCGGAACAGGGAGTATGCGTGCCGGTAAGGGGGCCGTTGGCAAAAATAACTATGTTGTCGTCGCTTAACGGGTCGATTTCGGGATCGACTTCTTCGAAAAGAATTCTTCCGCCGAATCCCATACCGCCAATATAATTTCTGGCGAAGTCACTTTCCGTATCGCTCTGAATTATTTCTCCGGTAGTGAGATTTACATTAAGTGTCTTCCCATATGCTTTGCTTATCATCATAATTTTTCTTTGATAGTTGTTAGTAGCGGAATCGCATATTTTTGCTATTCCACTGGGAGTGTATCCTGTATGAAGCGAAAGTTATCCTTGGTGGTTGCCGGAATAATAGCACCAAAGTGGGCAATAGAGATACGAGGCCCAATCGATTTTTACTGCTCACCACACTCATACTTCTCTACTTGAACGAGGTTCGTAGCCCTGGCAGGGGTCAAACAGCTATCGGAATCGCCACCTAAAAGCGTCGAAGGTGAGGCACCAAAATCAACCCCCGACTTATCCGGTATATATTTACCTCCATGATGTATCAATATTATGCCGGGCATTATTCTGGAGGTAACGTAGGCCGGCATAACCACCGTCCCCCTATCATTATAGACCTTGACCATAGCATTGTCCTTTATACCCCTGGCAATGGCGTCGGCAACGTTCATCCAGACTCTATGCCTGTAGACATGATCTCTCAGCCAGTTATGCTCCCAGAAAAGATAATGGACGCGGTATCTTGAATGTGATGTTAACAGCATTAATGGATATTTGTTGACCAACCGGTCGTTCATACCACGAATGGTATGCATATAAGTCGGCGAAGGCGTCATAGTACCCCAATCGGCAGGCAAATTATCGTACAAACGCCCCAGATAGTCACGATGTTCACCTGTACCTCTATTCGATTCATCAGCTATAATTTCGGAGAATAATTCGATCTTTCCCGATTTAGTTTTAAATGGTTCTCCTTCTTGAACCTGTTTTTTCCAGCCGGTATAAGGCTTCTCCTCAAGTTCATCGCAGTTGATAAACTTGCCTTTAGTGAACTCCTCCCAGGATGGGATATCTTGCCCTTGCTTTGCATAGTAGTCCTTTATACTTTGGTAGCAATCCGTTAAATACCTTTCCCAGTCACTCTCCCAGTTTTCATCGGTTGTGTAGTACTTAAAGAACCTCTGGGGTTCTATATCCAGTTTTTCCGCAAGCTTGGTGTATACCCATACCCAGGATTTTACCTCACCCGGCGGTTTTACCACTTCCGGACAATAATGGATACCCTCAAATCCGCCGTAGCCGCTTTGAAAGATATTCTTTTCTTCCCACATCCAGTCCCTGGCCGGTAGAATTATGTCGGCATATCCCGCTGTGGGATTCATTACACTATGCATATAAATAACAAAGTCCATTCTCTGCAAGGCTTTTACCTGATCATTTGGTGAGTCACAGGCTGTTACCAGATGGTTGGAGGAATGCGGTTTACGACCTCCGCCCCAGAACAGAAACTTAGGATTAAAATCTTTTAAACAAGACGGATCTGCTCGCCATCCAATCTTCTTCATATACTCTTTTGGAGACATCTCTCCACTTCTCAGTTTGTCCAATAAGAGAACCGCCTGAGCCCAGTAATGGCTACGGTATAACTTCGGGATCTTATAATTGCCTTTGGGGCCCCATGAAACTTCCGATGGAATGGCTCGCATAGGGCCTATATTAAAATGCGGACCTGTGCCCGGCATACCCCAGTACCCCAGCATAGCCTGCAAAGATGCAAACGAACCGACAGTCTGCTCGCCATGACTCTTGCGGCTCAAACTCCAGTGCGCCCATAGCCAGGCAGGTCGTTTACTGGCTATAAGCCTAGCCAATTCTACGATGGTCTCGGCAGGCACAGAGCATTCTTTTTCCGCCCACTCGGGTGTTTTTTCTATACCATCTGCTTTCCCAAGGAC
>CAZEAR010000028.1:5751-16349 GCA_964510365.1 uncultured Dehalococcoidales bacterium
GACATAGTCCCTCCATTTATTAAATCCCACCGGTTCAACATACCTGGCTACAAAATCTTTATCCCATAGATCTTCGTGAAACAATACATTAGCCAATCCCATAAACATAGCGGCATCGGTCCCCGGCTTAATAGGTATCCACTGGTCTGCCAGAGTTCTCGCCGCCATACTGTACCTGGGATCAAAAATAATGACCGGAATACCTTTTTCCCGGGCAAGTTTAATGAACCAGCCGAACATATGCGCCGGCCCATGGTGCGCTACAGAAGGATCAAAGCCCCAGATAACAATTAGCTTTGCATTGGCTAACATATCACTGGCCGAAGCCGATGCAGTATTCGCGTATTCCCAGCCCGGTGCTCCGCACATAACATGCGACATCAACCTGCCTGAATCCCAGGAGCACCATCCCCAACTGCCAACTCCGGCACCCCACAAAGAAAACAATCGTTCAGCAGAATCGTTGGGCATATATGGATCGATGAATGAATAAGGGCCATATTTCTCTCTACATTCTTTCATCTTGTCAGCAATTGTGGTTAATGCTTCATCCCATGTTATCCTGATGTAGTTATTTTCTCCTCTTTTACTATTATCCGCCCTCTTTAATGGATAAAGAATGCGTTCAGGATGATATATATACCGGTGAAATGCCAGGCCCATAACGCACGGTCTTCTTTGAAGACGTACTTTTATCAGGTCTTTCTCTGATAAAGCTTCATCTTCCCTTCCGATATTTTTGTTATACCTGTCATCCGGTTCTACAGCAATAATCTTTCCATTACTGACATGGGCTTTTAATATACATTGAGAAGTGCCGCCGCAATTGCAGCGACATGTTGTATAAAACGTCCTGGTACCGGAATCGCTATGGGTACTTCCTAGAGTCATCCTATTCTTCTCCTAGAAATCCTGTTATCGTGATAAGATAATACCTGTTGAAATACCATGAATAATCAATTATTCTCTGTTTTACTAGCGTAAATATCGGACCTGAATCGATAGATATTCCCGATTACTCCATGATCTTACTATGCATCTAAACGTAAAAGCCGGCGGGCATTGTCCTCAGATATCTTTTTCTTATCTATGTCGCTTATCGCCATCTGTTCCACCGAATCTATTATTATCCCGGTATTAATAAAACCGCTCTGGCTGTCGCCCAGCGGCATATCTGTTCCGAAAAGCAAATGGTCCGCACCGAAGAAATCATAGGCACACATTAAAGCAGATACATTACCATCTAACTGTGTGTCGGCATAGAACATTTTGTAATAATCGAGCGGTGGCCTGGTAATTCTGTCCATGTATGTTAATCCCAGAGCAGGACCGAAAGTAGTCTTGACTTTATCGTAAAAACTCCTGATCCTCTGGGCAAAAGCGGGCACGATACCCCCGGCATGATGGGTTATAAACTTGAGGTTCGGCCATTTATCAAAAATGCCGCTGAATATCAGGTGAGTCATGGCTACTGCAGTCTCATATGGTCTGGCAAAAAGTTTGTTTATTGAGTACATTGATCGCTCAAGTGTCCTGTAATCCGGGAAATCCGTGTTTCTCTGTGGGTGAAGCCATATGGGCAAATCATAGCCTGCCATCTTCTCATAAATCGGCATAAACTCAGGCTGGTCCAGGGGCTTGTGATTTGTGGGAGTATACAGCTGGATACCTTTTAAATTAAGATCTTTGATTGCCCTGTCTATTTCTTTTAGAGCTGCCTCTATATTGTTCATGGGCAAGCAAGCAACGGCTCCGACAAACCTGTCCCGATATTTGGTAATCAGTTCCGCCATTTCGTCGTTAGCCAGCCGCGCTAGCTCTACGGCTTTATCCGGATCTACGATATCCTCTAAAGGTGGTGTAGATATCATTATTACTTGCCTTACATCGTGCTTATCCATTACCTGGAATCGCAGCTCAAGATCATATAGCATCGGTATATAGAGACTGTCGAAGATACGTTCAGCTTTAGGATAATCCGGCTCAATTTGCAAGAGCCTCTCTCTGTATTTAGGGGTCATTATGTGAGGAAATATGTCTATTATAATTTTAACAGCCTCCTTGATGTACCGTTATTAATGTATTAGCAGTTTTCGATCGGGAGTATATACTAACAATGACGATAAAAAATACCCTTCAGGTTTACTGGCTATACTAATTGCCCGTCGCGGTAATCGCTACTTACATTAGACCACCGAAAAGCACTCCAGGGAATAGGATTACTTGCAGGACAACGACAAAGACCAGGTATATTATCAACGTAGTGATTGCTGCCCCGACAATGGATGCTAACCATCCGCGCTTGTTTACTTTTAGATAAGTGAGGATAAACAGCGGGACACTTATTAAGAAACCAACCAGGTAAATCCCCAGAAGTAAACCGAGCATCCACCCGAATTGTGCAAAGTATTTTATCGGTTTAACATTTTCACCGCCTAGCGAACTACCAACCTCCTGCCCTTTGGATTGATCAATTATAGCCGCCTTCCTCAGATCCTTTATAAGCTCGATACCTGCCAGCACAAAAACCAGGAAGCCTATAGCAGCGGGGAACAGGAACGTCCTTATACTTGGATAGGTAAGAGCGATAGAGCCAAAGAAGAGACCGATCACCATAATACCTATTAGTACATATGAACTTGCTCTTAATTTCATGATTTTCCTTTTGCCCTTTTTTCCTTTAAGCGCTTAAACAGCGATGATATGAGATCTTTGTTTAGGAAAATGATTATCAGAACAATCATAAACATCGAGATGGGCGTCCAGAAAAAGAAGGGGCCATTCAGGTCGACCGCATGCCAGAAGTAATATTCTGCCAGCCTTCCCAGCACAAAGCCCAATACCAGCGCTGCCAGACTATAGCCATATTTACTTAAAATTACGCCGATTATTCCAATAATCAGAAGTACTATCAGATCAATTACTCTTTCATTAAAAGAAAAAATGCCAATGTACAAAAGAGGTAAAATGAAACTGAACAGATATACCGGTGATATGCGGGTTAGTTTGGTTAAATACGGGGCTCCGCCGAGACATATAAAACCAGCCAGTATATTCGATATAGCGACAGTTAGTAATAAAGTAAAACTGAGAGTAGTATGTTCCGTCAACATGTTTGGGCCGGGCTGTATACCCACTATGATAAAGGCCGCCAGCATTAGGACCATGATACCGCTGCCGGGTATACCTAAGGCCAATGTCGTTAGTAATGCACCTCCATCCTTGGAATTATTGGCAGCTTCCGGAGCAATAACACCTTCAATACAACCGGTACCGAATTTATCCGGGTCCTTTGAGCTTTGCTTGGCATGACCATAGGTTACCCAGATAGCCGTCTCAGCGCCTATGCCGGGAATTACTCCGATAACATATCCTATTACCGAGCAGCGGAACCATAGCCACCAGTGGCGGAAAACATCGCGAACTCCTTGCCACATATCGCGATAACTGCCTATTGATTTACTGTCCAGGGGTGCTATTGTCTTTCCTGTTACGCTTAGCTCGATTAATACCGGCAGGGCAAATGCTCCCAAGAGGACTACAATTAACTCAATACCGTTGTAGAGATATAAATTATCAAAGGTAAAACGAGCAACACCCGTTTTAGCTTGAAATCCGATAGTTGATATCAAAAGTCCCAGACCGGCACTGATTAAGCCTTTAATTGTGGAACCCCGTGTAATCAAAGCCAGGAAACAGAGCCCGACTACAATGGTAAAAAACAGCTCTGCTGATTTAAATTCCATTACCATGGGGATTACTAGTGGTATCATGGCGAAGGCTATAATAACTGCTACCACGCCTCCCATCATGGATGAGGTGAGGGCTGCACCAACAGCACGCGCACCCTCACCTCTGCGGGTCATGGGAAAGCCGTCTAGTAGTGTCGCTACATTAGAGGATGTCCCGGGTATTCCAAGTAGTACAGCAGTTATCGAACCGCCGGTGGCGCCAACAGCTGTGAGCACCGCCATCACCGGCAGAAATATCATCGGATCGCTACCGAATAGGAACGGAAGCAGCAATACCATGCCGACTCCGCCCTGAAGGCCGGGTATGATGCCTAAAATGATGCCGGCGATTGTTGCAGTCAGCACTGCCAGAACAACCATGGGTTGAGATAAATTACCTAACGCCTGGGTAAATGCCTCTAACATAGCTTGACCTCAATTTTAACTTGTCAAAAAACCGCTTGCACAATAAGCGCAATTTCCATCATCATAACAACGTTATGTGATTGAGTATTTATTAATAAGACCAATTTGTATTCTTTATTGCTTAATGTATTTCGCTATTATTTCTTTGTATAGCGGGCCAAAAACGGGTTTCGCTTTTGCTATTTCTTCTGCCTCTTCCACCAATTCTTCTCCTGTATAAGCGAGTTTCCATGCTCCCTGAGCTTTTATTACGGCTTCAGGATAGGCTGGATTTTTATAAACCTCGGCTGTCTTTCCCCGGAGAAAAGTAACAAGATCGTCAGGCATACTAGGAGGTCCCATTACCAGACTGCTGGCTCTCTTTTCAATTCCTCCGAGATATGCCATCTGCTTCTCTGACAGATCTGAAACTTCGGTAATAGCAGGAACATCCGGATACATTACATCTCGTTCTTTAAGTATTGTAAATAATACGTTCACTTTACCTTGCTTCGCAGCATTTACTGCTGCCGCAAGAGGAAAGGCAGAACCGATCGCCTCTTCCTGTTCGATCGCCAGTAGCCGCTCCCTGCTTCCTTTGAACCCTGGAACTATTTGAACGGGCAGATCAAAAACTGCAGCAACGATTGCAGCGCAAATTGTCGGCTTGGACCTGACTCCCATGACAACAAGGTTTAGTGTTTTATCGGCTTTCTGTACTGCTTCGAGAGTGTTGTAAGGTGGCTTAGTCGTTAATATGAAGGCAATTTGACCGACCGCGTCAGCGCCAAGGTACTTAAATTTTGTGATATCATATTCAACGCCAGGTGAGTCGTATGCCCAGTTCGCCCAACAAGCTCCGCTGGGGGTGAATAGAATCGAAAGACCGTCCCCTTTAATATTTCCATTATAGAAGTTGTTGGTGACCACCATTCCGGCTCCCTCTGTCTCGTTCTTCACCACCACATTTGCTGCACCTAATGCTTCTTGAAAATAGGGAGCAAAGGCTCGAGCAAATATGTCGGATACAGAACCTGCAGAAGAAGTGGATAGTAGCGTTACCGTTTTACCCTTATAGAATTCGGCATAATCGGTTTTTGGCGCAGCTGGAGTCGGTGCAGACGGCGTTGAAGGCGCAGGTTGTGCCGGTTGAGTACAGCCGACCAGAATTATTGTAGCTGTAATAATAATAGTCAATAATAGTATAAAATAACGTTTCATTTCTTGGTCCTCCTTAAATCAAAGATATCCCTTGATTCCGTTTTTTGTTACCACTAGCACATAGCACACCTCCTTAACTATCATATCGTATTACCTGTAACTTTTCTTAATAAACCTGATCATCGGTTATTAGCAAATTGATAACAAACACCTTGTCAAAAAGGGGAATATTCATTATATTTGTACGATCATAATCACCTGCTATTTTCATTTATTTGGAATATAGTTGATATAACCGGGTTATTATATTTTTGTGCAATACATCTTCGGTAACCGAGGTGCCTTCCTGCTTGGGATAAGGGTCCGGTGAGGTTATTTTCTCTATGGCTTCATCCTTGCTTATGCCCTTATCTATAGCAACTCGTACCACATCGACCCAGTCTTTAATAATGCGAGCTTGCTCATTGAGATAGTCCTTCTTGCAGGGCGCTCCGTGTCCCGGTATAACAATATCGACTTCCAGTTCACTAACTTTTTGGAGAGACTTGAGCCACTCGTCCGGTAAAGATTCGCCGAGCCACGTTCTCAAATGATGGAATACGCAGTCTGTGGTAATTACTACCCGCTCTTCCGGTATATAAATGCCTATCCCCCCGGTAGAATGACCCACCAAGGGAAATAATTTAAAGCTGTGATCGCCCAGATACAAGTCCAAGTTTCCGCTAAATGTTATATCAGCGAGGCGTACCTTGAATAATTCCATTAAAGATAATTCCGGGGAGTCCGTTCCCTTTAATCTGTTTGCTGCGCGTTTCACCTTTTCCTTTACTTCATCCACTTTCCACTGGGAAACTTTTTCCCTGGTTACCTGAGACGTAATCAGTGTTCCTCCGAAAAAGTAGCTGTTAAGGCAGTGATCAGTATGTTCCTCGGTGTTTATTACATATTTGATCTGCCCCTTTTTATTAATTTCTTCCCGCCATTTAACTGCGTCGGTTGGGAGCATAGGAACATCGATCATCACAATGCCTTCCTTTGTAGTAACAAAGGTAAGATTACAGGCAAAAAAACCGTTTTCTACATATACATTCGGACTTATCTGCTGCATATTGAACTCCCCTTTTAAAGACTATCCACTGTTATTCTAAATATTAAAGATGACTCCTTAACTTCGATTAATCCAGATAAAATTGTTTTTGTATTCTATGAATCTTTGTCCTTGAATTTATTAATGTATGATATTCACTAAGTATTACTTAAAGCTGTTCTGAATCGGGATATAATATCTTTGGTTTTAACCATAGGAAATGGAGGTCTTTGTGTAGCAGGTGTTATTTTAAGGCTTACAAAGGTAGGCCCCGCTGTATCTAAGATAACCTCTATTTTTTGTGTTAGCTCCTCCAGATTACTTAATTCGTATGTGTTATGATAACCGGCATCTCTGGCCATTGCAGCAAAGTTTATTTTGCTTGCACCCGGTATAGGCTGTCCTCCAGTAGTTCGATAAACACCGTTTTCAAAAACGAAATGAATCAGGTTCGGTGTAGCCATATTAGAGATAGTAACCAATGATCCTAGATTCATTAATAAGCTGCCGTCGCCATCGAGCACGATAACCTTTTTATCTGGCAAAGCTAAAGCTAAGCCTAGACCAACTGAAGAGGCCTTTCCCATAGCACAGGTAAAGAACAGATCCAGATCTGGATTGGTTGATACCTGTGACCACTCGAAATTAGCGGTCATCGCTGTTACAACGATCGCATTTCCACGATATCGAGCAATAACCTTTTCGGCCTCAAAACTATCCATAAAGGCTATGTATACTCCTTTCCAATTAGAATAGCTGCAGGTTTACTTGTCATTTGCGCTTCCTTGTATGCCAGTGAAATCTTATTTATATCCGTATTGCCCTCTAATAAATAAGATTTAATTCCCCATGTATCCAGGATCGGTTTGGTAAATATAGCCGCGGAATCGGACAATGGAGCGGAACTTTGCCAGCCACGGCAGCCTATTATCATTAACAAAGGTAGATGAAGATCTAAAGCAATTCCCCTTATCGAATCCCCTGCTTCAAACAGACCGGTATTTTGGTGTAATACAACCGGATTCTTGCCTCCTAGAATAAGGCCAAGAGCAATGGCTACAGCTTCTCCTTCACGGCAAACTGGCACCAATGTGAATTCCTTTTGTTTTATCATAGCCTCATACATAAATTGAGATTCGGAATCAGGAAGCCAAATGATATGTGTGATGTTGCATTTAAGGAGTTCCTTCAGAACTCGCACTGCCGTCAGTTTTTTGCTTTTCGTAGTCATTTTCTATTCTTTTAGCCTCAAATTAATATCTGGCTTTAGGGATTGTTAATACATATTCTTCATTACACAACGTATATCATCACAACCATTAAACCGATTTAGTATGAAATTATTTACTTATCCAGGCGTGCTCCTTGCCAGTGCCTTTTTTCCAACCACTCTTTATCTCCCAGGTCATATACAATATCATCCTCTCCAAGAGGGAATTTAATTTGAGAAATCGGCGGCTCTACCGGCTTAATAATCGGAGCATCCGGAATTACGGGCAACAATAAATGCGACGGGTATCTGGAATCGTGATATACCATATTAGTCACCGGAAGCGGTAACGTTTCGGCATTATAGATCGTGCGTAGCGATGTTTGATATTCAAAATCGTCATTGGCAATCTGTATCCAGATCTTACTACCTTTTTTGAATGTATGGAAAATCGGTGTTATCTCTATTTGGTATTCATATACTTTTTCTGGCTCTGGGGGAACCGGGTTCTGGAATGTATGCCAGGGTTGTCCGGGACGCGATTGGCTTTTGTCCACTTCATGATATGACGCTTTCAGTAGATTCTGGGTGAACAGCGATACCTTCCCGTCAGGTGATACCTCCCCCAATCGAACAAACCAGGCCATATCATATGCCGTGGTCGAAGCGTAGAAAGTAAAACTGAGGGGCCCCCATAAAGTGATGTCTTTAGTTAATGGTTTGGTAGCGTATGCCAGTACCGGTTTTTCAGCAGCAATTCGACTCAAACACTCTGGAATTAAGATCTGATCTGGTTTTTCATTGACGGACTTCTCTTCGCTTAGTAGACCCCACGGCGCATCTGAGGCCGGATTTTCGGTACTTGTATGAAGATGAAATTCCGTCCATTTGGTTCGCTTCAATGGGTATTCGTTTTCATAACGCCACTGTTTGGTCGCGTTATCGAAGATCGCCACCGGCGGTTCGTCCATAATGCTGTTATCAATACCTTTTAGCCAATGATCATACCATTTCAGCAGTAACTCATTGATAGCTTTGCTGCGTATAAGGAAAACATTTGCAATCCTGCAAGATGGCGCTACAACAAGCTTCTTGGGGACCTTTAACCTCTCATGTATCCATAATTGTCCGCGCGAATGGGTCTTGCTCATGTTTATGGCTATATTCATAACCGGTACTTCAATGCTGTCGACCTTTCTATACCCGCTGCGCTCCCAGTAATAGGGCCCATCATCAGGGTGGAGAGACCGATCTGTGATCAAGTCGGCCGGGGGGAGCTTACCCTCAATTGGTCCTGGCCAGAGCAGTGCCTGGCGCATTGTATCTATGCCCCACTTTTCTATCCATCCAGCCCTGAGGAGGCCTCCTTCATTGCGTGAATCGCGATAGTCATCCGAGCCGGCGTCGAAGGGAGCAATGCATTTTAAATGAGGAGGTTTCTCACCGGCAATCAGGAACTGCGTCCTCCCGAAGTATGAGTCACCCATCATGCCGACATTTCCATTGCACCACGGTTGTTTGGCTATCCATTCAACTATCTCATATCCATCTTTTGCTTCCGTGCTGTCATACCAGTTATAGCGGCCCTGAGAATAGCCGGTACCTCGCACCTGTTCGATAACGTGAACATATCCCCGATTAACAAAGAAATTGGTTGCACCAGCTTCAATAGAGTGCGTATACTCTGGCGGGAGCTGTTGTATTTCCTTTATATAAGGCGATGTAGAAAGAAGAGCCGGATAACGCCCTTCTGCTTCGGGACGGTATACATCGACAGCAATTTTAATGCCATCCCTCATGGTCACATAAACATTTTCATCGAGCTTCATTCCGGGGGGTAGAGGTGGCCTTATGTTAGATCCAAAAGTTCCGTATCTTATCATATTTATTTTCCTTTCTAGAAAATTTTTATATTTAAAACATTTTTTAATGCGTCGTAGTTCGCGATTTTATGTTTTACTGCCGTATTCATATTGGTTTATATTCTAAATTGAAGGTATATATAATGATTTTGTGGCAAATGAGAAAAAGATGTAAATTTATATTATTTAAAGAACATAATTGAATTCGTCACCGAATTCGGTATAAAATTTATCATACATCATTAAGGCTGTCAATAGCATTAAACAATAGACTTTAAAAGATAATAAGCTGTATAATTGACACGGATATTACTTACTACATAAAAATACTAAAAAGTTAACATAGATGCACTGCTAAAAAAGGATAGAGCTTTATGGCGAAGCTGAATTTGAAAGAAAAAATTGAACCGAGAGAAGATTCAGTTGACCCTCTCTATGATTTGTGGGTTTTGTTTGCTCGCACTTACTACATTATAAGTAAAAACAGGGAACAGGAAGTCTACAGTTTTGGCATTTCACGCCCGATGGCTTATTTGCTATTTGTCATTGATGCTCTTGGTGATAAAGCTACTCCTTCCAGAATATCGAAAAATACGATAGCTCAATTCAGCACGGTGTCTGAGATGCTGGATAGAATGGTAGAAAGCAAGCTTATAACCAAGGTTAGAATAACGGATGGAAGACATCGGATTAAAGTCAAACTAACCAAGAAAGGGAATACAATACTTCAGAAATCTATTAAACGAGAATCCCTTCACAAAGCGATGCTTT
The DNA here is from genome assembly GCA_964510365.1 of uncultured Dehalococcoidales bacterium. Taxonomy (GTDB): domain Bacteria; phylum Chloroflexota; class Dehalococcoidia; order GIF9; family UBA5629; genus CAZEAR01. The sequence goes on from CAZEAR010000028.1 coordinate 15,979, forward strand.
CACTGGATGAAAAGAAACGCAGGCAATTAAGATCATGTTTAAGGATATTATTGAATGCTACACTCGCTGATTTTAATCAAAACCTACCACGCAAGGAATTAACTACCCCACCCTCAAAACTTGCAATAAAGAAAAAATGATATTAAAAGAGCCTCGCATCTTGAAATTATTTCTAGTAGACCTGATCTAAATAGTAATGCTGATTTTGTAGGTTGTCTTGCGGTACGATTTTCGAAATCTCAAATATGACTTCCATATATTTTTACTACAAGTATAAATATTATTATATAGATTAAGAAAGTGGTAAGCCGGAGGAGTATCTTATATGCCCGGAGGCTACACAGGCAAAGTATTATTTGTTGATCTATCAA
>CAZEAR010000029.1:0-16126 GCA_964510365.1 uncultured Dehalococcoidales bacterium
TTGCATGGCTGCCATGTTTACCTGCTCTTTGATGTTTTCTTTGATAGTGTTTAGGGCTTTCCCTTTCTCTTTTTTATATTCCTCCCGCAGGCTTTCAACTGAGTTCAGGTTAAGCTCAAGTTCGGTGTATCTATTTGGTTCCTTGAGGGTTTCACAGGCTAAAATACCTTTATAACAGCGCTGGAAGTCCGTCTTGTTGCTGCCCAGACTTATAGCATGAATCAACCGCAGTTGGGTTTCCGTTATCATAGACTCATGACCGCTTTCTTTGTATTGCTTCATCCTTGACCACAGGCCATCTGCATCTATATTATCGTTGAAGTAATCTGCAAGCAGTGCGGTCAACTCTTCGGATAGCTTAAGATTTTCTTTTTCCTGAGGGGATAGATCGCCGATTTTAGCTAATTTTTCTCTTGCTAAAGGGGAAAGCTCCATTTTTACTCCAATTATTAGACCTTTACTCTACAATTTAATGACCTTAAAATAGCTTCCGCCGCCAAAAACAAATTGCCACAAACTTTTCAGTTCATAGCAATCAAACCGGAATAACCTATTTTCTATATCAATTAGCAGTCTCTGGCCTTGAGTGCTAATTTAATTATAATAATCAGCTTTTTAATTGTCAAGAGCCGGTATTTTCGGTGTAATATTTCTTAAGGTACGGAATCAGGCTGAGGACGGCCACAGAGCTTTATTATTGCCCGGTGATAACGGTATTGGTTAACCTGTCCAGAATTTGCCAGATGGATTCCAGATAATCGAGGTGTTCCGGTTTCATTAAACAGGAACGTAAACAGGTAATCTGGTCCCGGTCCATAACAACTTCATTCCAGTTATTCCGGAGTAACCCGGCAGGACAATTAAAGATAGCCAGGTGGAGATTTTGCGCAGCGGCCGTCTTGAATATCTCCTCCGACATTTTTGAAATAAGACTGGCCCGGTCTGCTTTGGGTGCCCAGGTAACGATATCCAGTTCGGGATTAACAACCGGCATAAACCGTGGATCGTTTGTTATCTTTTTATAGAGCAACAGGGCTGCATCCCGTGATTTAGCCAGGCCGGCAGCAAATTCCCCGCCCGGTACCATCGGCATCAGTTTTTGTGTTGCCCACAGCGCTACCGCAGAAGCGCCGGGTCGGGAACATTCCAGACTTATCTCTCCGAGGTGCAACTCCGAGGAGGTGAAATAAGTATATGGAGAATCGTGCTTGTACAGTACCCCCACGCCGGGGTCTTTGAAAATAATGCATCCGCAGCCGTAAGGCTGAAGTCCGTGCTTATGTGGATCGATGGCAATAGAGTCAACCTCGGTAAGGCGATTGTAGGCTTCCCGTGTTTCAGGGTACAGGTTATCGATAAGGGTGAAGTAGCCTCCATAGGCGGCATCTGCATGCAGGCGGAAACCGAACTGCTCTTTTAATTCGAGCATTTCCGGAAGCGGATCGACGGAACCCGTCCCGGTGGTTCCGATGGTGGCTACCACTGTTCCTATGTTCTCGCTACTGAGCATTTTCGCCAGAGCACTGATGTCTATTCTTGCCCGGCTGTCGCAGGGGACCGTCTGGAAGTCCAGCCCCAGGACTTCGCATATCCTCGGGTGGGTATAATGGGCTTGTTCCGAAGCCGCGATTGTCATGCCGGGTTTCAATTTGCCCGATACCCATAATGCTTCCAGGTTGGCCATGGTACCCCCGCCGCAGAGATGACCGAGGTGGTTGTCCCATCCAAACATAGCGGCGATTGCCGCTACCGCTTCTTTTTCCATAGCGGAGCTGGCACGACCACCGTCCAATGCATGGTTGTTGGGATTGATCCATAATGACAGTGCGTAAGCCAGGCGGGCTATGGGGTGGGGAGGTTTTAACATCTGACCGGCATAACAGGGATGGAAGTAAGGATAATTATCCTGTAGTCGCTGGGCAACATCTAGCAGGGTTTTTCTCATTGCTTCCATGTCGTAATCGGCGGACATGGCCGGCAAATCTGAAAAGCCGCTTTCCAGCCGCTTTATAGCTTCTGCTAATAATTCCAGACTCTCGGATTCAAGCTTCATATTGACCACCGCTGCAATGTCATTGGGCTGACTATTCAGTATTACACAGTAACAGCTTTATTATCAAGGAATGGCTTTAATGGGTTGTGCAATGTTGATCAGGTTATAAAACGGGATGCTGCCGAATTTAGGTCGACTAAAAAGATTCCGCAATATCCATAAGGATATCGGGACGGTCGGTTACTATGCCGTCGGCTCCCAGCCAGTGCATTATTCTCATGCCGGGCCCTGAGTTGACCGACCACACAAAAACATTCAATCCCGCTTTGTGAGCTCTAACTATGAGCGTGGGATCGAAGATGACGGCAGGCCAGTAAACACCTAAATAGTTAGCTGTGGAATTCTCCGGCATACTTCCTTTGCAGTAACAGAGCAAACCGATCCTGATATCGCTTGCAGCCTTTCGCAATATTTGCAGCCATTTATGATCGAACGATATGATTACTACGTTCTTTTCGGCTTGGTATTTATTTAAAGCATACAGAATCTGGTTTTCGATTCCTGGATAATCGGAAGGATTTTTAACCTCCAGAAATAAAGTGATATCATTTTCGGTTATTACTTTGAGGACATTGTCTAATGTGGGGATACTTTCACCGGTAAATCTTCCTGAGAAGTAGCTGCCGGCATCCAGTTGGCTTACTTTTTCCCAGGTCAATTCGCTGATATTGCCGCTGCTTCCTGTGGTTCGCTCAACACTACGGTCATGCAACAGTACCAGTACCTTGTCAGAAGTGCGTTGTACATCTGCTTCAACTATCTTAATACCCATGTCGATCGACTTCGATATTGCCGCCAGGGTGTTCTCCGGAGCTAATCCGGATCCACCTCGATGAGCGATAGCATACGGTTTTACCATAGCTCTGGAATGAAGTGCAATATGTAATGCAATCCAAAGTAGAAAAATGAATACTGGAATTAAAGCCACATACCGGTTCAATTTATCGTCACTTTGATAAAATCGGTTTAATATGTATTATAAAATGTGCCGGAAAGGAATTATACGGACACTGGGGAACCGGCAGGTGAATGTTATCAGGTGTTAACTATATAAATTAGAATGGTGTTGTCCTGGATTTATCCAGGCGGACCCATCTATTGGCAATGAATGATTTCAATTCTGCTTGTACTTCATGTTCCGGCAGATGCACTGCATAGGTTATCTGGGTTATATTTGCTCTACCGGCCAGGTCTATATAGCCAAGTATTTCTGCCTGCTTGTATTTGTTTGCCGCTCGCAATTTTTTAAGCGACTGTCTGCCTGATTCGGTTATCACATATAAATCCATATAGCTTCACAAAATTATTTATTATTAGTAACTTTTGAACATATATAACTTCCCGATAATTTGCTCAATATCGTTAAAATATTTCCAGTTTCCTGGCAGCAAGTTTAAGTTACAGTGTAGTAGCCCGGGGATTTAGTCTGAGCCGGCTCCGGACTCCCTGACCAATAATATCGGAGTGTTTCCCTCATGCAGTACCTTGTTGGCTACGCTGCCAAAAGCCCAGCGACTGAGGCCGGATCGTCCATGTGTTGCCATAGCCACTAAATCGGCTCCTACTTCATCGGCAAATTTAATAATTGTTTCTGCCTCGCTGCCCGATGTTACCTCCTTGAATTCAGCTTCAGAATTTAGACCCTTTTGCTTTAACCCGGCATTGATCTTTTCAATATATTCTCTTGAGGACTCTCTAAGCTCTTCCAGTTGTTTAGGGGATTCAGTTTCCGCTTCAAAATAATGTGGCGTAATAATATGCATGACTGTTACCTGAGCTTGAAGTTTCAAAGCCAGCTCTTCGATATAAGGGAGTACTATTTCACTTCCCTTTGAGCCGTCCAGAGTAACAAGTATCTTTTTAAATAATGTTTGCTGGCTTACATCAGTATTTCCGTCTTTAGCTCTGATAACAATGATCGGTTGTTTTATAGCACGCACCACCTTATCGGTAATGCTTCCCAGAACCAGGCGTCCGATTCCCGTTCTGCCATGACTGCCCATTACGATCAGGTCTACGTTTTCTTTTTCTACGCAGCCGATTATTTCATCGGCAGTAGCGTTGCTGATAATAATAATATTATTGGTGGCAATACCTTTGTCTGCAAGCTGTTTGCTGACATTGTTTAAATATTCCTGAGCCTTCTCCCTTACCGGTTCCATTTCCGCTTCGGTATAAGGAATTTGTGTGGTAGTCTCCAGGGCCGCATATACATGATAATAAACCGGTAACACGTGAAGTAGTGTAATCTTGGCATTTAGTCTGGATGCCAGCTCTTCGGCATACGGCAACACTACCTCGGCTAACTTGGAACCGTCCAGCGGGACTAACAACTTCTTGTACATCTTGTTACCTCCTAATATGGATTTTAATTATACCTTTAAAAACTGTGAATAGCTATACCGGCTAAGGGAAAAGTTTAAAATCTGGAACGATGGAACTTGACTATCTCAGCCAGTATGCTTAAGGCCATTTCTTCCATGGTCTGTGCCCGTATATCTATTCCGATCGGGGCATGAACTTTATTAAAACGTTCTTTGGGTATGCCTTTAGCTATCAAATTGGAGAAAAAGCGCTGTTTTTTTGTCTCGCTGCAGGCAGCCATTCCCACATATTCGGCATCGCTATTTACCGCCAGTTCCAGGACCTGCTGGTCATGATCGTGGTTTCGTGTAGCGATTATGATATAACTGGACTCCCCCAGAATTAATCTGGAAAATGCTTTATCATAGTCTTCTGCTATGATTATATCGGCTTCCGGGAACATCTGTGGATTGGCAAATTCAGGTTGATTGTCGACGACAACGATTCTAAATCCCAGGGCTCTTCCTATTCTGGCTATCTGAAGTGAGAGATTGCCGCCGCCGAAAATATATAGAGAAGGTAAAGACTGTATGGGCTCTATAAAATATTTCAATTTACCGCCGGGCTCCATTCCCCTTTTCTTTTCCTCTTCGGGTGTTACACCCAGGCGCACCCGCCGCGGAATGCCTTGTTCAATTATTGTCAGGGCTTCTTTAATAAGCTCGGCTTCTATACTGCCGCCGCCGATCGAACCGATAGTACTGCCATCAGCTTTGACCAGCATCTTGGTCTGCCTTTCGGAAGGTGCATTAGCTCTAACGGACGAAGTGCTTACCAGTGCCGCTTTTTCATGGCCGGCGATCATTTTATCGATTTGTCGGTATATTTCCTGTAAAGTGTCCACGAGACTATGGCCTCCTCCAAATATATTATGCGATTTAGGAATTGGATACAAATATAGTATAACCTTTATTAAGGTGAATTAGAATCGATAACAGTAAGGCACTATCGCCTTCTGCCGAACTCCTTCTCCAGTTGATGTGAACTCAGGTGTATCATGGTAGGTCTGCCGTGCGGGCATGTCCTCGGCTCATCGGCCTGCTCCAGCTGCCTGACTAACTCACGCATTTCCTCTAAGGATAGGGAGTCTCCTGCCTTGATTGAACCGTGGCATGCTATGGAATAGGCAATTCTTTCATCCAGTTGCATCGGATCATCATCGGTTATCAGGGAGTCCAGCATCGTCCTTACTGCTTCCGCTATGTTACCTCCCGACATTACCGCCGGAACAGCTCGGAGCAGGTAACTATTACCGCCGAAATATTCCAGGTTGAGGCCGAACTCGTTGAGCATTTCAGCTCTGCTCTTTAGTATCTGTTCCTGTCGGGGGCTTAGTTCGATATTTATCGGTTCGAGCATTCCCTGTATCTCCACTCTCTGCTGGGAGCGCTGAGCAAGGATTTTTTCAAATAGTATGCGCTCATGGGCGGCATGCTGATCGATCAAATAAAGACCGTCCGGCCCTTCAGACATTATATAACTTAAAGCCAGTTGTCCGATCACCCTCAATATGTTTAGTGAGTTCGAGTCTGCAGACCCGGTGGTAAATACGGTCTTTGCATCGGGTCCCGATGAATCTGTAGCCTCAGGCTCTTTCTGTGCTGCCCACAGGGTTGGAACCGGCGCCGGCGATATCGAGGACGACTTTATCCGCGGCGGGGGCGCGTCGGCAACTGCCTTCCTGATCGGTTTTTCCAGTGCTGAAAACACAGCCTGATTATTGCGGAACTTTATCTCTGTCTTGGTCGGATGGACGTTGACATCGATTTCACGGGGAGGTAGAAATATATTGATAACCGCTATGGGATGTCTTCCTGCCATTATAAGCCCCTGATAGGCGCTTTCAGCAGCTCTCATCAGCAAGCCGCTTCGTACCCAGCGGCGGTTAACGAAGAAGCTGAGATAATTCCGGCTAGAGCGGGTAAGAGAGGTGGGGCTTACCAGGCCGGTGACGATATGAATATTATCCCTTCCCTCTATCTCCAGCATTTGTTGAGCTGCTTCGATGCCGTAAGCTTCGGCAACCACATCCAGCAGGTTGCCGTTCCCGGACGTATGTATGGTTGCCCTTCCTTCTATGTTGAGGTTGAATCTAACTTCGGGATATGCCAGAGCATACTGCGTTAAAAGATTGGCGATGTGGCTATTTTCGGTGGTCGGTGATTTGAGAAACTTCAGTCTTGCCGGAAAGTGGCGGAATAGATGATGTACAGTGATCGTGGTACCGCGAGGACGGCTGTGCTTCTCATTACTAACTGTAACGCCGTTGGTCAGACGTAGATAATTGCCTGCGGGATCACTATCTGCCTGAGTAAGGACCTCGACATCGGCCATAGCAGCGATGCTGGGTAATGCTTCACCGCGAAATCCAAGCGTTGTAATGGCTTCCAGATCGGTCAGGGAGGCGATCTTACTGGTAGCATGGCGGGTAAAGGCAAGCTCGATGTCGCTGCTGGAAATGCCGCTTCCATTGTCCGCCACGCGGATAAGGCTAACGCCGCCGCCCTGTATTTCAACGGAAATCTGACTGGCACCGGCATCAAGGGAATTCTCCACAAGTTCCTTGACAACCGAAGCGGGCCTTTCTACTACTTCGCCAGCGGCAATTTTTGATATAACCTGAGAGTTCAGGACATTGATGGACATCGTGCTTTATTTTAAACGCTTTGCTGTGGTGTGGCAATAAGAAATTTGACGAATATACCGGTCGGCTGTAAAAACTGATAGGCAGGCTGATGCGGTGAAAAAACCGGAAATGACGAGGGGATCGGTGCGGCTACGAACTAGTATTATTTTATAGTTCGAGTGATGCCGTATCTTATCTCTTTATTTCAATCTCCTCAAGTTCCTCCCCCTTGGTTTCATGCGGCTTGGTTATTAACATGAAGATCAGAGGAATCAACATAAATGCTCCGGCGACAATCCAGAAAAATTTCATATCCGGGAAGGCTGTCAACAGGCCTGAAACTACCAGTGGCGCTAATATATAGGTAAAACGGCTGATAGTGGTTGTCCAGCCCAGACAGGTACCCCGTATTTGTGTGGGAAATATCTCCGGAATATATACCACGATCCATGAGTAATTGAACATAAGGAAAAATAAAGCCAGTGCCGGAGCAATGGGAAGAAGCGACCTGGGCAGAAAAGCAACCAGCACCAGACTCAGCATCAAGCCGATGCAACTGAAATAGAATGCTTTCATTCTTCCCATCCTGTCCATGAACCAGCCGGCGGCCAGTGCACCTACTATTGAAGTGAGCCCGCCTACTCCTAAAAATAGAGACCATTCATTCAGAGAGAAGCCGTGTATATCCATGAAGTAATATCCGGCCCAGGTGACGGCTCGCGAAACGAATAGCCATGACGCCCAGATTACAACCGAGACCAGGATATAAAACATGTCTTTGCGTTTTATCACTCCGAATCCATAGGCATGTTTTTTCTTTGTTCCCAGCTTCCTTTCTTCTTTTATCTGGCCGTATCTTATTGTCTCTTTCATAAACGGCCACGCTATTAAAGCAATAAGTGCGATGACGAAGGCAAATCCGTATGCCCATCTCCAGCCCATAAACGGGATAAGAAGAGGAGGAATGATAGCTGCCAGCGGGATCATACTTATAGCATATACTCTGGTCATTAACTGAGCGCGGGAGTTCGCCGGCGCTTCTTCGGATACCGGGATGGTCCACATATTGGAAACAAGAGCGAAATTGATAACGCAGTAAAAGATCATGAACATGTGAAATGAAGGAGTAAACTGCGTTATAGCTAAAGCGGGCAATCCCATCAGCAGTATCAGAATCAATATGGAATACTTCCGGCCTATGATATCGTTCAGCCCGTTAATAATGAAGACAAAAAAGGTAGGGATTAGGTACAGTGTTTCCCAGCGGGCAAATACCGGGGCGGTGACATTGAACTCATTGATAATGTATGGTTTTGCAGTGGCCTCGACCATACTTAGATACCAGTCCATAAGTGCGACCATACCCATAAAGAAAACAAGGTAAGCCAGATAGCCTCTTTTACGGGCTAGAATTTTTCGGTTGGTTGCCGCCAATACCGTTTCTGCCATGTTTCACAACTGTTTATTACATGTTTATAGTATTATGCCGAGATTTGCCGTACTAAAGGAAAACAATCGTAAAGTCGGTCTATTATACCGCATATGCTTTTTTCACACTAGGGGATTGGAGGAAATGTATAAAGTAATATTTGGGACTACTTAGAAAATAGGAATAAATAGGTGTTTATTAAAAGGCAAAGGTTATGGACTTCTATAAATACATCGGGGCCATCAGTTATATTATCTAAGGCAATAAAAAGCTGGTGCCGGCATTGTTCAGGAAAAATGCGTCGGGAAATTCCTGCGCCAGCCTTTTGGCAGCTTTAAAACCGGTACAGTGAGATGTCCCCAGCATCTGGATGCCGAATCCCTTAAGGTCGGAAATAGTCTGCTCAAGACGCTGCTCGGATGCCTTAAGTAGATGTGTGCCTCCGATAACTGCGTATACTAGTTCCGTGCCGGTAAGACGCTGGGCCTGCCTTATGGTATTGACAATGCCGCGGTGGGCACAGCCCAGGATAATCACCAGACCGAAATCGCTGTTAATGACCAGAGCAAGGTCATCCGCCAGCAGGTCCCGCCGTATTTTATTGCCCTGCCTTAAAAAAAGATCCGAATCGACATCTTCATAAGCTGTATTAAGCGGGATCTCTCCGGTGGTCATAATATTGCTGCTTATATTAACCGGCTCTCTGGTCAAGGTAAAATTCGCCCCCAGGCTGTCCAGAATTTCTCTTGTGAAAGGCATACCTATATAATGCTCGGGTTCATCCTTTGATTTACCGTACTTAGGCGAAAAAATGTCGGGATGACCTATTATATCTTTAGCGCCGGTTCTTCTAAGTACTTCTCTAATTCCTCCGGTATGGTCGTAGTGACCGTGACTTATTATGATTTTATCGATGCCGGATAGATCGATATTAAGAAGCTGAGCGTTGTGTACCGCTGAAAAGCTTGCTCCGGTATCCAACAAGACCTTTAGATCGCCGGTATCGATTAATATGCTTAATCCCCACTCGCCGATAAATCCTCCCCGGTTAGCACTGTTTTCGCTGAGAGTAGTTATTTTTATTTCCATATCTACCTCCGGCATGGTCCTATTTAAATGAGTTATACGAAGGATTTATGGTATCTGAAGCCCTGCTGTTATTTTATGTTTCTTTCTATTTTCTCGATAGGAGCCAAACTGATCAGCAGATGTTTAACACCTGCCGCGGCGAAATCTACGGTTGCCTGCTGATCGTCCCCAAAAGACGAGCAATTAATTACCACCCCGTCTCCGAATACAGCATGGCGAATATTGTCTCCGGCGCTTACGGTGATTATATTTGCCGGCCGCGAGGGGGACTCCGATAGGGGCTTACGGTAAATTGCAGTTACCGGAGTGCATTCAACATCTTGTTCTTCGGCCTCCCATAATGGTTTTGTTACCACCAGTTCCTGGGGTATATCTCTTAAGAAACGTGATTGCTCGCTGCCGCCGCTATTGCCGAATAAATTACGGCGATAGGTATAAAGAATATATACCCGTTTCTTGGCCCGGGTTACCCCGACATAGAGAAGACGTCTTTCCTCCTCCACTTCTGCTGTGTTGTCCATCGATTTCCAGTGAGGCAGCAGTCCTTCTTCTACGCCGATTATGAAAACCACCGGGAATTCCAGGCCCTTGGCCTGATGCAAGGTGGTCAGGGTGGTGGCATCGGGCTTCTCCTCGGCTTCATCATCCGGCGATACCAGGCTGACTTTCTCTAAAAAGTCGGTCAAATCGTCTTCAGGTTTGGCCGTATTATATTCGCGCGCATCTGCACGTAGGGCCATGATGTTTTCCCAGCGTTCTTCTGAATTTTCCTCGCTGAGGATATAATTGCGGTATCCCGATTTATTCAAGATTTCGTCTATCAAATCAATAAGTGCCAGCTCATTGCTCTTCTGAATAAGTTCATTAATAAGCGAGGCGAAACCGGTTAAGGAGGTATTGGCTCGTGCTGCTAGCTGAGGTCCCTCCTTTTCACCGACCATTTGAATTGCATTATAAAGGCATATGTCCCTGGATTTAGCCCAGGATGTAAGCTCGGATACGGTGCGGGAGCCGATGCCTCTTCCCGGAACGTTTATAATACGCATCAAGCTGACGGTGTCATACGGATTGTGAATTAATTTCAAATAGGCGATTATGTCTTTTATTTCACGCCTGTTATAGAAGCGGGTACCGCCGACGAGCCTGTAGGGCATTCCGTGACGCACAAAGGATTCCTCCAGGGCTCTGGATTGGGCATTAATACGGTACATAACGGCGCAGTCGGCCGGTGAGATCGATTCTTCGGTAACCAGCCTGTCTATTTCGCCAACGATAAACTGGGCCTCTTCTCCTTCATTGTATGTTTCTACTATGGTAACCGGAAGGCCGCTCTCATTATCGGTAATTAAATTTTTTGGTTTTCGCTGAACATTTGCCGAGATGATACTGGAAGCTACATTCAGGATGGCCTTAGTCGAGCGATAGTTCTGCTCGAGAAGAACCACCTTGGCATCGGGGTAATCCCTCTCAAAGCTGAGGATGTTTCTCATGTCGGCATATCTCCAGGAATAGATTGACTGGTCCGGGTCTCCGACAACGCAGATGTTTTTATATTTTCCGGCCAACTGTTTTATCAATTGATACTGCGTGGTATTGGTATCCTGAAATTCGTCTACCAGGATGTGGATGTAGCGGGACTGGTATTTGGAAAGGATATCGGTATGATCTTTAAAGAGCTGGACCACTCTCATAAGCAGGTCATCGAAATCTACTGTCTGACTTTGATGCAGGACCTGTTGATAGCGTTCATATACTCGCTGGACGATTTCTTCGAAATAGCTGCTGGTATGAAGGGCGTAATCGTCCGGGGTCAGCAATTGGCTTTTGGCGAATTTAATGGCGGACTGCACAGCTTTGGGGGCGTATTGTTTCGGGTCCAGTCCGATCTCCTGAATACTCTGCTTTATCAGGCTTAGCTGGTCGTCTTCGTCGTAGATAGTGAATTTTGGATTGAGGCCGATTATCGAGCCGTCCTGCCGCAATATGCGAGCACAGATAGCATGGAAAGTACCTAGGGTCAATCTTTCCAGGGCTTGTCCAACCAGTATTTCCAACCTTTCCTGCATTTCCCTGGAAGCCTTATTGGTAAAGGTGACAGCCATAATGCGATGAGGACTAACGCCGCATGTTTTTATAAGGTAAGCGATCCGGTGGGTTATAACCTTGGTCTTGCCGCTTCCGGGGCCGGCCAGGATAAGCAAAGGGCCTTCGATTGTTTCTACGGCTTCCCTTTGAGCTTGATTAAGTTCGCTTAATATATCCATAGATAAATCGCCTTCAAATCCCTTTTACTGATCGAATTGTATCATTATTAGAAGCTGATTGGACGTCGCGGATGTCTAAGCGGTCTTGAAAATAATTATAACATTGCCGGAGAAAAAGCTTCAAAGGTTAAATTGCGGCGATCCTTTGCCAAATATGGAATCGGGAAGGTATGAATGCTTGACACTACAAGTATAAAAAAGATAAAATTTGACGTTCATTGATTAGAGCTATTAAGTTAATGTGAACAATGGCTTACTATAAAAAGGGAAGGAGTGATGCTAGTTGGCTCAGGTAAAGCTTCATAGTGGAGAGAGCTTTGAAAGCTTAATGCGACGATTTTCTAAGAAAGTTGAGCAAGCAGGTATTATTAGTGAAACTCGCCGCCGCGGATTTTATGAAAAGCCCAGTATTAAGAGAAAACGTAAAGAAGCGGCAAAAAGGCGAAAAAGCCATAGGAGCAGTTAGGAAGTGAGCCTGGTTGAAAAAATCAGGAGCGATTTAGAGAAAGCGCTCAAGCAAAACGATAAAGAGCAGCGTTCTGCATTGCGTTTGATATTAGCCGGGATACAAAACGAGGAAAAAAGTCAGCGAAAAACATTGGATGATGCCGGTGTAATCGATGTGCTCACCAGGGAAGTTAAAAAGCGACGTGAAAGCATCGAAGCTTTTGAGCAAGGTAATCGTCCTGATCTGGTAGCACAGGAAAAAGCGGCGCTTGAAATTGTTTCCCGGTATCTGCCGCAGCAGATGAGTTACGATGAAGTAGTAGCGGCCGCTAAAAAGGTTATAGAAGAAGTAGGGGCCAAAGGTCCCGGCGATAAAGGCAAGGTTATGTCTCAGCTCGTACCTCAAACCAAGGGTCGAGCCGAGGGTAAGACAGTAAACGATATTGTTACGGAGCTATTGAGCAATATATGAGTGTTAAAATGACACTCGGCGGCTATTTTTAATTTTATACGTATACAACTATGGCCGGCGGCATAGCCGCCGCTATTTTTTACCCCGGAGTAGTGATTTGAGATTTGGTGTAGTCGTATTCCCCGGAACATGGAGCGACGGAGATTGTTATTATGCCCTGAACAATGTCATGGGATGTGAAGTCGACTATATCTGGCACAAGGAAACAGACCTCTCAAAATATGAATGCGTTATCCTTCCCGGCGGTTTTTCATATGGCGACTATTTACGGCCTGGAGCTATTGCCCGTTTCTCTCCGATAATGTCGTCTATTGAGCGGTTCGCAGCACAGGGCAGGCTGGTTATCGGTATCTGTAATGGTTTCCAGGTATTATGTGAGTCAGGACTGCTGCCCGGAGTATTAATGCAGAACGATCACCTGCAATATCGATGCCAGTGGACGAAAATAAAGGTAGAAAATACCTCATCTCCCTTCACTTCGAAATGCAGCGAAGGGCAAATACTCAAAATACCGGTATCTCATTATGAAGGAAGATACTTTGCTGATGATGCTACACTGTCCGAACTGGAAGATAACAATCGCATTGCTTTTCGCTATTCGGCAGATAACGGCGAAATTACGACAGAATCGAATCCCAATGGTTCTTTGCGCAATATCGCCGGTATTTTAAATACAGGGGGGAATGTTCTGGGTATGATGCCGCACCCGGAACGGTCCTGCGAATCTATTCTGGGGAGCGATCAAGGTAACATAATCTGGGAGTCTATCATTGCCAGTATCTAAAGAAGTACTCGATGAAATCGCCCTGAGTCAGAAAGAGTACCAGCTTATTGTCAAGCAACTGGGCAGGGAGCCGAACGATGTGGAGCTGGGTCTGTTCGGATCATTATGGAGCGAACACTGCGGCTATAAGCATTCTAAGGCACTGCTCAAGCAATTCCCCTCGACCGGGAAACATGTTGTAGTCAAACCGGGTGTGGAGAATGCCGGGGTGGTGGACATCGGCAATGGATTTGTTATTGCCCTGAAGATGGAATCTCATAATCACCCATCGGCGATAGAACCGTATCAAGGAGCAGCCACCGGCGTGGGAGGTATCGTAAGGGATATTTTCACCATGGGGGCAAGGCCCATTGCGCTTATGAATTCTCTTCGTTTCGGTCCCTTGAGCGATCCTCATAATAAATATCTACTTGGCGGCGTGGTCGGCGGTATCGCCGGCTATGGAAATTGTCTGGGTATACCCGATGTCGGCGGTGAAGTCTATTTTGCCGATTGCTATTCGGGTAATCCTCTGGTTAATGCCTTGTGTCTTGGTATTGCCGAGTCCGGGAAACTGGTGAAATCATGGGCCCATGGAGATGGCAATATATTGATGCTGGTGGGAGCCGATACCGGCCGTGACGGCCTGCACGGAGCTTCAGGTCTGGCATCAAGGACTTTTGAGGAAGAGAAAGAGCTGCGCTCTACGGTGCAGGTCGGGAATCCTTTCCTGGAAAAACTCCTTATCGAAGCATGTCTTGAGCTTGCCGGAACGGACTGGATTATCGGCATGCAGGATTTGGGAGCTGCCGGATTGACCAGCTCTGCCATAGAGTCAGCATCCAAAGGCGGAAGCGGTATCGATATCGATGTGCTTAAAGTACCCCGCCGCGAACAAGGTATGACTCCTTATGAAGTTATGCTTTCGGAATCACAGGAGCGCATGCTGGTAGTGGTGAAAAAAGGTTGTGAGGATAAGGTAAAAGCGCTGTTTGATCACTGGGAACTGCGTTCGGATATAATCGGACATGTAACCGGAGACGGTATTGCCAGGATAAGAGAAGGAGAAGCGGTTGTTGCTGAAGTGCCGATTGAATTACTTACATCGCCGCCGGTCTATCGTCTCAGGCCCAGGAAACCGGAATGGCTGGAGCCGCTGCAGTCGATTGATTTACATTCTGTACGAGATCTTCCGGTTAAGAAGATCGGGACCACGCTTTTACGTTTACTGGAATCGCCCAATATTGCCAGCAAGCATGTCATATACCGGCAATACGATCATCAGGTTGGTGATAATTCTATAGTATTGCCCGGCAGCGATGCGGCGATATTGCGTATAAAAGGAACCAATACCGCTATTTCTTTGACCACCGACGGCAATGGCCGCTATTGTTATCTCAACCCTTATGTAGGTGGGGTTATTACTGTAGCTGAAGCGGCCAGAAACTTAGCTTGCAGCGGCGCTCGTCCTCTGGCAATAACCGATTGCCTAAACTTCGGTAATCCTGAGAAAAACGATGTTTATTATCAATTGAAGGAATGCATTAATGGAATGGCTCGCGCTTGCAAGGAATTTAAAGTGCCCGTGGTTAGCGGCAATGTCAGCCTTTATAACGAGACCAAAGATGAATCAATATATCCTACCCCGGTAGTGGGAATGGTCGGTTTAGTAGAGGATGTAACCAGACATTGCTCTATGGGATTTAAAAACGAGGGAGATAGCGCCTTGCTTCTGGGATATAATCGGGTACCTGATATTAGTCTGGGCGGCAGTGAGTATCTGGAATTAATACATGGAATAGTAAAAGGTAATCCGTCAATCGACCTGGAATTCGAGAAGCGACTGCAGCAGTGCTGCCTTGAGGCAATCGGACGTGGTATTGTCAGTTCAGCGCATGATTGTTCCGAAGGAGGGCTGCTGGTTTGTCTGGCTGAAAGCTGTCTGGCTGGTGGTCTGGGCCTTGTGATCAGGGGATGGAGGATTGAGAATAGACTGGATGCGGCTCTATTCGGTGAAACGCAGTCGAGGATCGTCGTCTCTGTTAAAAACAGACATATAGACAGGCTGGAAAAAATAGCTTTAAAATGGCGGGTACCGTTAACAAAACTGGGCATTGTAGAGGGCAAACGCTTGATATGGGAGGATTATCTAAACATTACGCTGGAGAAAATGGAGAATGCCTGGATGAATGGACTAAACAAGTGACAATATTGTATTTCCGGAGGTATCGACTTGGCTGAAACAACACCCTTTCAGGGTATTCATTTTAATCAGGAAATAGTAAAAGATTTATCAAAGGCTATTTGCCCTCCTTATGATATTATCTCCCCCGATGAACAAAAATACTATTATGATTTGAGCGAGTACAATATAATCCGACTTGAGCACGGGATGGAACAGCCGGGAGATTCGGAGGCAAACAATAAGCATACCCGTTCCCGAGATACCTTAGACCAATGGCTTAAGGATGACATCCTGCAGACCGATAGCGCTCACTCTTTTTATATCTACGAGCAGGGCTTTGTATACGGTGGCGCTAAGAGGAGACGTCTAGGATTGATAGCCTGTGTTAAGCTGGAACCATGGGAGAGCAAGGTAATACTGCCTCATGAAAGCAC